>DEEV01000115.1:16646-44533 GCA_002350445.1 Treponema sp. UBA2869
GAGCGTTAGCGAAGGGCGGAACACCTGTGACTAAACGAGTTTCGCCCGGAAAAACTCCCCGACAAAAAAAAGTTTTACTTATGGAATATTCTGATTTATAATTAACTAAGTAAAAATGTCGGAGTTATTTGAAACGCAGCTTGAAATTGACAGAAAAAAGGTAAAAGATGCAGTTCGCCTGCAACTGCCGATTGAGCTTACAACATATACATTGCCTCGAAATATGGAAGTTTACTTTAGAAAGGTTCTTCAAATTTTTTTGGAGGAGTGTCATGAAACTCAGCTTTATGATTATTTGAACTTCTGTCTTGGCGAGCTTTTGACTAATTCTAAAAAAGCAAATACAAAGCGCGTTTATTTTAAGGAAAAAAATCTTAACATTAATAATCCTGATGATTATGCAAAGGGAATGGAGTCTTTTATGCAGGACACGTTCTCTGACATTGACCGCTATCTTGAAATGCAGAAAAAAGAAGGTCTTTATGTAAAGCTTTCGCTTCAACTGTCGGGCGAAAATATAATTGTTCAGATTAAAAATAATTCTGTTCTTACAACTTTTGAAAAACAGCGTATTCAGAAAAAGCTGGATAGTGTTCAGCAGTACGACAATATTGATGATGTTGTTTCTAACGTAATTGACCAGTCGGAAGGTGCGGGGCTTGGTATTATTATTATAGTTCTTATGCTCCAAAAGGCCGGGCTTTCAAAGGAAAATTATCAGGTATTTTCTACGGATAAGGAAACTATTACAAAAATAATTCTTCCGTGCAACCANNCACGAATTTGTAAAGCTGCAAAAGACTGTTCCTGTTGATAAAGATGGTTTTGATGCAATTAAAGCGGCTCTTAAGGCAGAAGACAAAAAGGCTGTTTTTAATGTTGTTTCTAAAAATCCTATGCTTGCGCTTTTGCTTGTAAAGACTCTCGTTGACAAAAAAATTGATAATTTTGATTTGAATCATGCGGTAGATGTGCTTAGTTTTGAGGACTTTAATAAGATTTACTCGGAAGATAATTTGCTTATACGTCTTGTGCCTACAAACCAGGCTATGCTTGATTGTATAGATCATTCTGTTGCGGTGGCATTTAATTCGTTTAATCTTGCAAAAAACGGTGCAAACGGAACTATAGAGCTTTCTCCGGAAGAATTGTACACATACGGTCTTTTGAATTCTTTTGGAGGTATTCTTGTAGAAGCCCGTTCCGAAGAGCAGGAAAAAGTAATTGAAAAGGTTGCGGATGAATCTGAGCAGACAGATGTTGTAAAGGATGTTTTTACAGGCGGAAATGTTAATACTTATATTTCAATGCTTTTTATGCAGTCGCTTGGAATGCCTGAAAATCTTTATATGATGGTTGCGTTCTGGAATAACCGTTCATTTATTTCACCGGGTTATGAAAATGCCAGCAAGGTTATTTATCTGGGCGAAGTAATGCGCTATTGTTACGAAGGTCTTGTTGAGTTTTTCCAGGTTGATTCTGATATTTGCAGCTTTTTTAATATAAAAGACGAAACTCAGTTTAATTATATTATTAACCAGCTTAAGGTAAAATAAATTCAGCTTTCATAGATGCTTTGTCTGTTTTTTTTGTCTGTCTTAAGCGTTTTTGCTCGGCTGGGCAGGCGAATGTTTATTTTGAATTTTTGTTGATATATTCAACCCATTTCTGCATTAATATTCCAAAGGCAACGCCGACGTTAAGTGATGCTTTTAAACCTTTCATTGGAATTGATACGCAGCCGTATTCTGCCTTTCGCAGTGCTTCCGGGCTTACTCCCAGTTCTTCTGAGCCAATTATGCATATTCCTCGTTCAGGAAACTTAAATTCGTTTATGTCGGTTCCGCCTGTTTCCAGTGCAAAAACTGGCATATCTGCAGGCAGTTTATCCAGAGAAACTTGTTCCCAGCCCATTGTTTCTATGCAGCCCATTCCGCTTCTTATTGCGCGCGGCTGTTCAGGGCTTACGCAGCACGGTGAAATATAAACCTTTTCTGCACCCATTCCTTCTGCTGTTCTGAAAATTGAGCCAATGTTAAACGGCGATCGAATGTCTTCAGCGTAAACGCACATTCCCGGGTAAAAGCTTCTTTGCTTTACAACTCCATTTTCGTCGGTAGGGTTTGCGTGCGGTGCAATTACTAAATCCCATTCGGCAGGAAAAGCGCCTATAATTTCTAAAAGTGCATTTCGCGCGGTGTTGCAAAGTCGTAATTCATCTAAAGGTTGTGTGTTAAGAAGGTTCTGCAGGTTTTCTGCCTTTTCTGCAGGGAGTTTAGGGTCTTTTAATAAAATCTGAGTGATTTTTGTTATGTATTCGGTGCGGCTAAGGGCGCTGAATGAATATTCTGTTCCTTTTTCTGCAATGCCAAGAATGTCGCGTTCCAGGGCGCCAAAGGTAAGTGCAAGTTTGCGTCGTTTTTGTCCGCCTTCCAGCTGAAAAAGTTTTGCAGGTTCAATCATAAGTTAGAAAATCCTAGAATGCATCTTTTATGAATGAAAAAAGTTCGTCTGTAGAAAAACTTTTTGGCAAAGTGCTCATATAATGAAGCTTGCTTATATCTTCTACAACAATTGAAAGCTGTTCAATCTTAAGGTTTAAGTCTTTAAGACGGGTAGGCAGGTTTGCTTTGGCAATTTTTTCGCGGGCAAAATCAATAAGAGATTTAGCGGCTTCTTCTTCGGTCGCCTCGTTTGTGCAGGCTCTTACTGCGTGTGCAAGTTTTGCAAGTTTATCTGCCTTAAATTTAATTGCATCTTCCAGCATAAACGGAAGCAGAACTGATTCTGTAAGCGATTTGTTGATTTTAAATTTTGAATAGATTCCCTGAGAAATTATTGTGCCAAGACCTATAGAAGCCGATGATGTTGCCATAGAAATCATAGCGCCGGCCTGAGCAAGTAAATCTTCTTCTGAGGTTGTAATGTCCAGAGAAGGAGATCCGTCCAGCGCGTAAGAGAGAATTTCCATTCCTTTTTCAACAAACATATCGCTGAAGAAATTTGCCTTTTGTGAAATATAGGCTTCAATTGCAAGTCCAAGTATTTCTATGGAAAGCATTGCCTTTTGATTTTCTGTAAGCGAGAGCATAAGGGTAGGGTCGTAGACTACAAGCTTGCATAGAGAATTCTGCACTTTAAGAAGCTTGAGCGTGCGGTTTCGGGCATCTGTAACGGGAACGTCCTGCGTGAACACAAACGGGGTTCTGAATGTTGTGGGAACGCACAGACACGGAAGAGCCTGTTTTTCAGGGGATTTTCCGTCCATAAATGAATAAATGTCAGCATCTTCGTTAAACAGGGCTGCTACGGCACGTCCAACATGCATGGATTTTTCCCCGCCTATTGCTATAATCCCGTTTACATGAGCTTCTTTTGCAAGCTTAAGGGCACGTTCTATTGTTTTTGTTGAAGTTCCGTCGTTTATTTCTGAAAAAACGAAATTTTCTATTTTATAATCATTAAAAGGAGCAAGAACTTTTTCTGTAAATTTTTCGCCGGAAAGAATAGGATCCACAATAATCATAAAGCGCGAACCCCATTCCTTTGCATATTCTCCAAGCCGTCCTGCGTTGTATGAACCCATAATAACATACGGATTGATTCTGAATATAAAATCGCTCATTTTTGCCCCTTGCCGGCAGAGCAGAAAATCTGGTTCGGCATTTTTGCCAGGCCGGCTCATAATCTTTTTAATACTAATTCAATAAAAAAAGACGGAACAAAGCAGATTCCGTCTTTTTGAGTCTAGTTATTTAAAGGCACAATTGTGTCCGTAAAAAGGTGTGTTCAAATTAAAGACCAATAGCAGATAAGAACTTGTCTGCAGTTGATTTAATTACTGCATCATTAAGGTAGTTAGGATCCTTAATCTTTTCTTTTACTTCTGCAATGCGGTCAGCTCGAACATCCGGAGTCTCTTTGGCTACTTTGTCCATGTAGTATGCTTCAGCCATTTCTTTAGCTTCAGCAGAAACAGAAATTGAATCATAGCTGTCATTTACCTTAGATGTGCCTTCTGTTTTGCGGAGATTCTGAACATTGTTAACCTGAGTTACATTGTTTATTCCATTTATCATCATAACGTCCTACCCCTCTACCTTTTAATTATCGGCAGATTCTTCAGAATATTTAGCATTTTTTACACCAGAAATGAAAATTGCAAACTCTCCTTTTATGGATTGTCTCGAAGCGTAATCTTCAAGCAGTTCCTTTGCAGTTCCGCTTGTGATTTCTTCGTGCAATTTAGTCAGTTCCCTTCCGACAACAATGCGCCGGTTACTTTCAATATCGGCAATATCCGTAAGAAGTTTAACAATTCTGAACGGACTTTCGTAAATAACCACCGCATTTCCAGTTGCCATAAGTTCTGCAAGCCTGCTTCTTCTTCGGCCAGGTTTTGGAGAAAGAAATCCCTCAAAAATAAGGGTTTTTCCGCCCGAACCGGCTACACTTACCAAAGTTGCAAAAGCAGCTGGACCTGGAATTGGTACTACGTCAAACCCGGCTTCGCGTACAATATCAACAAGAACTGCACCCGGATCGCTTACCCCGGGAGTGCCGGCATCGCTTGCGTAGGCTACATCATGCCCCTGTTCCAGAAGCTCCAGAACTTTCTTTCCGGCAAACTTTTCGTTTTGTGCCCTGCAGGAAATCAGCGGCTTTTTAATTTCAAAGTGATTCAAAAGCTGCAGAGTATGCCTGGTGTCTTCAGCGGCAATAAAATCTACCGACTTTAAGGTTTCTACAGCCCTAAAAGTTATATCACCAAGATTTCCAATCGGGGTTCCAATANNTAACAAACAGTTTAGCCACAAATAATATTATAATAGTAAAAACGCACTCGTACAAGTAAGATTTATTTTTTCTGTAAATTTTAAAAAAAAATGAAATTTTTGTTTGACAATCAAAAATTATAGGTTATGATAATAGATACGGTAAAGGTCTTAGGGAAATACCCTTAAGAGATTTATCGTAATAAAAAAACTAAATCCCTTTGACGGGAAACAGGAGAAAAACTAAATGACAAAAAGACTTGTTATTGGTGCTTGTATGATGGCTTTGGCAGTTACAGCAGTTTCTGCAAAAGCAAAAAAAGTTGAGCAGGGAAAAGTACTCAACATTTACGTATGGAACGATGAGTTCAAATCACGTTTCAATGACTTCTATGCTTCTAGATTACCAGCTGGCGTAAAAGTTAACTTTATTCAGACTCCTAACCAGGATAACGCTTATCAGAACAAACTCGATGAAGCTTTGTTGAAACAGGCTAAAGCAAAGGCTGACGAAAAAGTTGACCTTTTCTGTGTTGAAGCTGACTATGCTTTGAAGTATGTAAACTCTGAAGCAACTCTTGATGTTTACAAAGACGTTGGACTTACAGCAAAAGATACTGCTAACCAGTTGCAGTACACAAAAGACATCATGACATCTGCTAAAAAGCAGCTCAAAGGTGTTTCTTGGCAGTCTACACCGGCTGGAATGATCTACCGCCGCTCTATCGCTAAGGCTGTTCTTGGAACTGATGATCCTGCAAAAGTACAGGCTCAGGTATCTGATATGTCTAAATTCAAGGCAGTTGCTGCTAAGATGAAGGCTGCTGGATACACAATGGTTTCTGGATACGATGATATGTTCCGTCTCTACTACGATAACATGAAATCTGCTTTCGTAAAAGGAAACAAGATTGTAATTGATCCAAAAATCAATGAATGGATTGCTGATACAAAAGAATTCACAGACAAAGGTTGGAACGCTAAGACTTCTTTGTGGTCAACAGAATGGTCTGCTAACATGAAAAAGAATGCAAAAGTATTCTGTTTCTTTGGACCAGGTTGGTTCTTTGACTACTCTATGTCTGGAAACGCAGAAGATAATCCTGGAAAGAAAGACGGTTCATATGGTGACTGGGCTATCGTAAAAGGACCAGCTGCATTCTCTTGGGGTGGTACTTGGATTTGTGCTGCTGCTGGAACAGATAACATCGACATCATCAAAGACGTTATGCTTACTTTGACATGCGATACAGCAACATTGAAGAAGATTGCTATCAATGCTGGTGACTGTGTAAACAGCGTTGCAGCTATGAAAGAAATCTCTGCTTCTGGATACAAGAACGCATTCCTCGGTGGACAGGACAACCAGGCATTCTTTGCTGAAAACGCTTCTGCTCTTTCTAAGAGAGGAAACATGTCTATGTACGACCAGGGTATGGTTGAACAGGTTCAGGGAGCTATGAAGGATTACTTCGCTGGTTCAGTTTCTTTGGACAAAGCTTGGAGCAACTTCTATACAGCTATCCAGGAAAAATATCCTAACTTGCAGAAATAAGTTTTCTGAATAAGTTTACAGAGGGGAAATTGCTATTGCAATTTTCCCTTTTTTTTAGTAAAAAATGTATTTAAAAAAAAAGGACAAAAAAACAGGGGACGTTATGGTAAACAAGAAATCCAAATCAGTTCCGGCAGAAACACCAGTTGCAGAAGCAGCTCCGGTTGCCGAAAAAAAATCTAAAAAAAGACATACTGTTCAGTATGATAGATGGGGGTATTTCTTCATAGCTCCTTTCTTTATTGTTTATGTTATATTTTCTTTAATTCCACTTATTACTACTTTAGTTTACAGTTTCTGTGAATATTATCGTGTCGGCTTGATGGAAGTTGGACCTACATTTGTTGGTTTAAAAAATTATATAGATATTTTTAATGCAGATGATAACCTTGCAACTTATTTTTCAAACACAATCATAATGTGGTTTGCAGGTTTTATACCTCAGATTGTAATTTCTTTGGCTTTGGCTGTTTGGTTTACAAACACAGAATTGCGACTTAAATGTCAGCAGTTCTTTAAAACTGTAATTTATCTTCCGAACCTTATCATGGCTGCAGCATTTGCTATGTTGTTCTTCTCTTTGTTCAGCCCAGTTGGTCCGGTCAACAATATTGTTAAGAGTGTTGTAGAAAGTCTTAATGCTGGTCCGTTCGAGACAATCTTCTTCTTTGATTCAAAAGGATGGTCAAGAACACTTGTTGCCGCAATGAACTTCTTGATGTGGTATGGAAATACTACAATTTTGCTTATGGCTGGTGTTATGGGTATTGATAACAGTCTGTTTGAAGCAGCTCGTATTGACGGTGCAAATCCAATTCAGATTTTCTTTAAAGTAACAATTCCTTTGTTGCTGCCTATCTTTGTATATGTTCTTATTACTTCTTTGATTGGTGGTTTGCAGATGTTTGATGTTCCTCAGGTTTTGACTAGAGGTTTGGGATTCCCTGACAGAACTACAATGACAATCATTATGAAGCTTAACAAGCACCTTGCAAGTAAGAACTACGGACCTGCTGGTTCTACTTCTGTTCTTATTTTTGCAATTACTGGTATTCTTAGTGGCGTTGTTTATAAGACAACAATGAAAAACTACCAGAACAAGAGATAAGGAAGGCTAAAAATGGAAAATAAAATTCAGCAGTTCGAAAGTCAGGGTAAAAACCTTGCAATCAGAAGATTTTTCTGTTATGTAGTTTTAATTTTACTGACAATTTTATCTTTGTTCCCGTTCTACATCATGCTTATTAATGCTACCCGTTCACATGGTCAGATTAACTCAAGTTTCTCTGCTTTACCGGGTACACAGTTAATTAAGAACTTTATTAACCTTGCTATTGATAAGGATACAACATCAACATTCTGGCAGGCAGCTATTGCAAAACAGCAGTTCCTTAAACTTGCAAACTATGCGGTAAACTATCCTGTTCTTAGAGGTATGTTCAACTCGCTTTTTATTGCCGCTTTGACTGCAATATTTACAACATATTTCTCTGCAATGACTTCTTACGGAATTTACATGTACAACTTTAAGTTAAAGAAGTTCTCATTCAACTTTATTATGGCAGTTATGATGGTTCCAACACAGGTTTCTACTTTGGGATTCTTGCGCTTGCTCCAGAGGCTTGACCTTATGGACAGCTACGTAGGTCTTATTGTTCCTTCAATTGCGGCTCCAATCGTATTCTTCTACTTGTTCCAGTCTATGGAAGCTACATTGCCGTATTCAATTGTAGAAGCTGCTCGTGTAGACGGATGTCAGGAATTCATTACATTCAATAAGATTGTACTTCCTATGCTTAAACCTGCTATTGCAGTTCAGGCAATTTTCGCATTCGTTACTTCATGGAACAACTTCTTTATTCCTGCACTTGTAATTGATGATAAAACTAAGTGGACAGTGCCTATTGTTATTGCAAACGCACGAAATGCGGACTATATGAACAATGACCAGGGTATTACTTATATGCTTATGACCCTTGCTATTCTTCCTCTTATCATTGTTTACCTGTTCTTGTCACGCTATATTATCAGCGGTGCAACTGCCGGTGGTGTAAAAGAGTAAATCTTTTAAGACATCAGATAAAAAGCAAAGGCTTTTCGGTTTATTCCGGAAAGCCTTTTTTTGTTTGTGATCGGATTATGTTTGCTTAAAAAGAAGTTTTAGTTTTCAGTTGTTTTTTTGCTTTGTAAAAGCATTTTTAATGGCTGAAGAATTGGGATTGAATTTCCTAATTGAAGTTGAATTCCAAACTGAATGCTTGGAGCAACATTTACGCTGCTGCCCAAAGGAAAGCTTCCCATATTCATTGTGCGGACATCACTTTTGAATGCGGCATTATTAAAGCCGTCAATTTCAAAATCGAAGGTACCTGCCATAAATAATGAAAGTGTTCTTACTGGTCTTATGGAAAGTGAAAGACGTATTTCTGGGACAAGATTAAAAATGTTTTCATCACTGCCTTGAGGTTCGTAAACCCAAATCATTTTTGGAATAAACTCGCCGGAAAGTGTAATTGGGCCAATAAGTGTATTTTGATTTCCAATTCCAAGGGAAAGTTCAAAACTTTCGCCCGGATGCTCTAGCGGGAATCCTAATAATGCAACTCCATAAAGCCTTGTTGAACCAATTCTTGCACCAAAGCTAAGGTTTAAATCTGTATTCAGTGAAATTTCCGGCATAACATGAAATTCCTGCAGCGGTGTCATAGAATTCTGCGTAATTATCTGTTTTGCTTCTATTCCCCTTATTTTTTTAAAGTCTATATCTTCGGCATCAAGGGTTGTTATTCCTGCTTCGAATTGATAAACAGAATTGATTTTGCAGGCTGCAGGGATTTTTTTGCTGGAGCCAAGATATCGTCCGGTAGAATCAAAATGCTCAATAGTTAGTGAAATTGGAGTTGGTAAAATACTTTCATTTGTAAGTACAAAATCAAAATCTATATTTGCAGGAATTCCTACAACAACGCTGTCTCCAAACATAGACCGGGCCGCCAGTGGTGATTTTATTGTTGTGTAATCTATTCGTCCTTCTGTAATTAAAAGCAGTCGGTTTCCATCTTTGTCTATAATTGCGCCTTCTTCGCGGCCGTGAATTACAATCTGGCTGCAGCCTAAAGTTGAAAAAGCCTGATTTTCATCAAGAGCATTCATGAACGAAAAATAGGTTTTAATGGAATGCATGTCGCTAAAGCAGTGTTCAACTTTGTCGTAAAGACCGTCTGTTCGATTATTTATCCAGTTTATAATTCTGTCTTTTATTGATTTATGTTTTGTTTCTATTTCTTCTTTTTCAGCTTTGTTATTTACAACAGCTGGAGCCGTAAATATTTTTGAAAGCTGGTTTGAAATTTTATGATGCAGACCGGAACCTGAATAATATTTTTCAATGCTTCCGTTCAAATTATTTAAAACGGCGGTCGTTTGAATCGGGATAAAAGGTCCCATTTTAAAAGTACTGTAATTACGGTTAGCAAGCTTTGTAAAAACCTCGTCTACTTTTGGCAGAATTATATTATCAAAATTTTCTTGATCAGTATTCCAGTAATTACAGAATGTAAGCATGTGCCCGAATTTTCTATATGACCATTTTCCCCGGAACATTGGAACGGTCGGTACAATATCTTCTGCATTTACGATGTTCCAGATAAAATCATATTCTGCATTTTCTACAGTGTCCAGTGTTGTAACGTTTGGAGCTGCAAAAGTGTAGGCATAAATATTTTCGCGCTGAAAGAAGCCGTCGGAAGAACATTTGTATGCAAGCAGATTAGAAACTGCGCCGCCACGGCTATGTCCTGTAATAAGGAGGAAAGCGTTTGTTGGATCAATTCGTTTTTTAAGCATAAAAGAAATTAATTCGGTATAAACCTGCTCCGTTGCCTTGTAAAAGCCTTCGTGAATTTCTTTTTCAGTTTTTGATTCGTCACTAAGATTTATATTAGAAATCCATTCATCTGCGCTTAGCGGGGTACCACGAATAATTACAAAAACGAGCGTCTGCCTTCCTTTAGAACTTGCAATTTCCTTTGAAGCAATACAAAATGCGCATTGATCTTTGCCCCAGAGCTGGTTTTCGTAATTGATGTTATAGCAGAAGTTCATATCAGCTTGTTTTACATCAATAAGTTTCAGGTTGTACTGCAAAAGGTTTCTGGAACCGTCAGTTTTTACGCCGTATGATGCAAAAGAAAGCATGCTGCAAAACCTTGCTATATTGTGATTGTAGATTGTAGAGGGCGTTTCTCCAAACCATTTTTCATTCCATTCAACAGGATAAGAAACCTGAGGTTCGTTAGGGGTAGAGGCTAGCAGGAAATTTATAGACTTTGAATTATCTGCAAAAAGATTTTTTGTTATAAAAATTGAGAATAAACATAAAAAAATGGGTGTGAATCTATTTTTCATTCACACCCATTGTAATGCAAAACTGCTTTTTGGTCTTCTTATGCTTTTGCTTTTTTTGCATCAAGCTGCTTCATAAAAATCTGATAAGCAACAAGAATTACAATCATTGAAATGCCAATAATATCACTTTTTGTTTCTGGAATTACGCACAAAAGACCGGCAATTGCAAACAGAAGTCTTTCTGTAAGGTCAAGCATTCGTCTTGCAGGATAATTCTTCTTTGCCTTGGAATAAGTAAAGAACCCTGTGTGGCGGAAACCGTAACCTTCCAATGCTACACTAATTCCAAACATTCCGATTAATGCAGTAATTATAATCATAATTATAGAAAGCGCTGAGGCGTCAATCATAAGCATTTTTGAGTTATAAACAAACATGTAAGGAATAATAAAGGCTCCTATTGCAAGTTTGGTTGCATTTATAGCTGTTTTCATTGGCTTGGCCCGCGCTATGGCTGCTCCTGCAATGGCTGCAAGTGCTACCGGAGGTGTAACGTCCGCAATAATACCAAAATAGAATGCAAACATGTGTGCGGCAAGCGGTTGAACACCAAGCTGAATGATTGCTCCCGCTGTGATTGTTGAAGTAATAAGATAGTTTGCTGTTGTAGGAGCGCCCATTCCAAGAATTATAGAAGCGAGCATTGTAAAAATCAGGGTAAGGAAAAGTTTTCCCTGTGCGAGTGTAACGAGTCCGGCTCCAAGCTTAAGGCCAAGGCCTGTAAGTGTTACTATTCCAATAATAATACCTGCCATACCACAGGCAATTGCAACGCTGATTATGTTTCTTGCGGCGGCACACATTACGCTAATTAAGTCGTTTAAACTGAACTGAGGACGTTTTCCTGTTGCAATATCAATAAAGTTTATGATTAAGCCAACAATAAGACATGCAACAATTCCCATTAATGCGGCAAAAACGGCAGTATATCCTATGCACAAAAATGTAATTATTATTGCCAGAGGAAGAATCATATATCCTTTAGAAAGGAACAAAGGCAGAAATTTTGGAAGCTGCTCTTTTGGAAGTCCCTTTAAGCCTATTTTTTTTGCTTCAAGATGAACCGAAATAAAAATGCCTGTAAAATAAAGAATGGCAGGAATAATTGAAGCTTTTACAATCTGAATGTATGGAACGCCAAGACTTTCTGCCATAAGAAAGGCTGCTGCACCCATAATAGGAGGCATAAGCTGACCACCTGTGGATGCAGATGCTTCTACGGCGCCAGCGAATTCACCTTTGTAGCCAAGCTTTTTCATCATTGGAATTGTAAAAGAGCCAGAACCAACTGTGTTTGAAACCGAAGAACCAGAAACTGTTCCTAAAAGAGCCGAAGACAGNNCAATTTTTGCAGGACCGCCGCTAGCTCCACCGGCAATAGAATTGCACATATCAATAAAGAACTGACCAATTCCGGTTTTTTCAAGAAGTGCGCCAAATAAAATAAAAAGGAAGATAAAGGTTGAACAAGCTCCGATTGGTGTTCCCATTATTCCTTCTGTATTATAAAAGAGATGACATACTACGCGCTGAAGAGAGTAGCCTCTGTGGTGTAAAAAGCCTGGAAGATATTTTCCGATAAATGCGTAGAAAATAAATGCACTGGCAATTATAAGAATTGGAAGCCCTACAATGCGGCGGCAGCTTTCAAGCAGAAACAAAATACCGACAATCCCAATTGCAACATCAAGGAAAGTGTTGNNGTCTGATTAATGATTCAAAATTAATTAAAATGTAAAGCCAGCAGCTCGAGCTTATAAATGCAAAAATAACATCGTAAAGCGGAAGTGTATTCTTTGACATTTTTTTAGAAGCTGGAAAAAGAATAAACGCCAAAAATTCTACAAATGCAAGGTGAGTTGCCCTTAAGAGTTGTGCAGTAATTTTTCCGGAAAGAGTTGCATAAAGCTGAAAAATTACAAAAGCAATTGAAACAAGAACTGTAATGTACTGTCGCCAGCATGAATGCGTTCTGTACGACTGTTCCCGGTCCAGTTGCTGCATAAGTTTTTGCATTTCCTGTTCGTTTGTTGTAGGAATGATATTGTCTACAATCGAGGATTCTTGATCGCGTGTCGGTTTGTCCATTTTACCTCACCTTATTTAAGATATAGTCTGCCAGAGAGACTTTTTTTAATTCTATAATTATGCTTGTCTGCGGTGCAAACAGACTTTTAAGTTCATATTCATAAGGCACAAGTAGTGTTTCGTTGCTGTAAAAAAATACAATTTTGTGTTCGGCTATAAGTCCTACCGCCATAACAAGGCGTGGAATTTCCCGGTCTATGCCGCTAATTTCGTAGCCGCTGCTTGTTTTTGCAAAAACAGCTCCCGGGAAATCTTCTGGTTCCGGAATGCCTGCCCCATAAGAAACAAATCTTGTTTTAAACAACACAAGGCTGTTATTTGAATTAATGCTGTAAAAGTCTGTAACTCTTCCCTTGTTTACAGAATGCGTATAAGAAATTTCAAAGTGCTTGAGTTTTGCCGCATTCAGATAGTATTTTTGTGATTGATTTTTTCTTGCACTAAGTGAAACTGCATTTATAAATGGCAGTCCGCAAAGTCCTGCAAAAAAGCAGATAAAAAAAGCAATCAGTGTTATAAAACAGAACTTTTTTTTCATAAATCAGAATGGAAAATCCCCGGGTAAAATGCCCGGGGAAATTATAAAATTAGTCTTTTATAAGTCCAATCTCTTTGTAGTATTTTAATGCGCCCGGATGGAATGGAACAGAAACACCTTTAATAGCAGATTCTGCACTTACTTCCTTTCCTTTTGCGTGAGCATTACCAAGTTCTTCAAGATTTTCAAACAAGGTTTTAGTCATAAGATAAACAGTTTCTTCGTCAAGTTTTGAGCTTACTGCAAGAGTTGCTTTAATAGATAAAGCTGGAACAGGATTTTCTGCTCCTTTGTAGTATCCGCCAGGAATCTTTGTTTTTGTATAGAAATTGTATTTTGAGCAGATTCTGTCAGCAGCTTCGCCATCTACAGGAATAAGTACTAGACCAGCTGTAAATGCAAGTTCCTGAAGAGCAGAGTTTGGAACACCGGCTGTAATAAAACATGCATCAAGAGTTCCGTTCTGAATTCCTTCTGCAGATTCCTTGAAAGAAAGGTTGCTTTTTTTGATGTCGTCAAAAGTAAGTCCATAACCTTCGAGAATCTGTTTTGCGTTGAATTCAACTCCAGAACCTGCATCACCTACAGAAATGCGCTTTCCCTTAAAGTCTGCAACAGACTTAATTCCGCTTGCTTTAGAAGCAGCAATCTGAACAACTTCAGGGTACATAGTTCCAATTGTCATAACATTTGAAAGCTTTTCGCCTGCGAACATGTCTGTTCCGTTGTAAGCATAATCCATAACGTCGTTTTGTACAGTTCCGAATTCTGCTTCGCCTTTGTTAATAAGACGAAGGTTTTCTGCAGAAGCACCAGTTGCCTGTGCAGTTACATTCATGTTTTCAATTTTTGTATTCCAGATGTTAGCAATAGCACCGCCAAACGGATAGTAAGTTCCGCCTGTTCCGCCAGTTGCGAGAATATAATCGCGGTTTTTCTGAGCTTTTGGACATCCTGTAAATAAAAGTGCTGCAAGGGCAACACCTGCGAAAATAATCGATTTTTTCATTTTTCCTCCAAAAAATAAAATGATTGCAGTAATCTTACTATATACTGCACTGATTTTCAACGGAGCTATTGACTTTTTGCAGCTGATAATTTAGAGTGAGAACTATGAAATACATGAACCTACTACTACTATCTTTGTTTTCTCGCAAATAACCGTAACTGATAGGTAGTGTATTTTTATTAAATTAGATATTTTGACCTGTCGCAGTTGCGGCGGGTCTTTTTTTTGCCGTAAAGGGAAAAAGCCCGGATAGTCGGCAGGATATAGAAAAGGGGTAAAAAAATGAAAGTTAATGGTAAGTACAAGGCATTTGAACCTGTTCCTTCATTCAAGCGTACATGGCCGGAAAAGACCATCACAAAAGCACCTGTATGGTGTTCCGTTGATTTGCGCGATGGAAATCAGGCACTTATTAATCCTATGGGAGTAGAACAGAAACTGGAATTTTTTGACCTTCTTGTAAAGATTGGTTTTAAAGAAATCGAAGTAGGATTCCCTGCCGCATCTGATACAGAGTTTAATTTTATGCGCCGCCTTATCGAAGAAAATCATGTGCCGGATGATGTTTCTCTGCAGGTTTTGTGCCAGGCACGTGAACCTTTAATCAAGAAAACCTTTGAATCTCTTAAAGGTTGTAAAAAGGCAATTTTCCACCTTTACAATTCAACTTCGCCAGCTCAGCGAAAATATACATTTAATAAATCAAAAGAAGAAATTAAGCAGATTGCAATTGATGGAATTCGTTGTGTAAAAAAATGTCTTTCCATGAGCGAAGGAACAGATGTTCGTCTTGAATATTCTCCGGAAAGCTTTTCTACAACAGAAATTGATTATGCACTGGAAGTTTGCGAAGCTGTTGTAAAGGAATGGGGTGATGCCGCAGATAAAAATCATAAAATCATCCTGAACCTGCCTACAACAGTTGAATGCGCAATGCCAAATCAGTTTGCAGATCAGATTGAATATTTTTGCCAGCATATCTCTAACCGCGAAAATCTTGTAATTTCACTTCATAATCATAATGACCGCGGAGAAGGCGTTGCTCAGTGTGAACTTGGACTTTTAGCCGGCGCTGACCGTGTAGAAGGCTGCTTGTTTGGAAACGGCGAGCGCACAGGAAACCTTGATATTGTAAACGTTGCACTTAATATGTTTACTCAGGGTGTTGATCCTGAACTTGATTTTACAGATGTTCCTGCAATTGCAGAAGCTTACCAGCGTCTTACCGGTATGGAAATCCATCCGAGAATGCCATACGCCGGCGAACTTGTATTTACAGCATTCAGCGGTTCACATCAGGATGCAATACGCAAGGGAATGGCTGCCCGTATAAAGATGAGCGAAGATTCTCTTTGGGATGTTCCGTATCTTACAATTGACCCGCATGATATTGGACGCCAGTACGAAGGAATTATCCGCATTAATAGTCAGAGTGGAAAAGGTGGTGCTGCTTATATTCTCGAAAAAGAATACGGAATTATTGCACCAAAGGCTATGCATCCGTTTATTGGAAATGTAATAAAAGATAAGGCAGACAGTCTTCAGCGCGAAATTACAAACGAAGAACTTTACGAAGCTTTTGCAGAAAAGTGGCTTAAGACAAAGTCTCCGCTTACAATCAAAGAAATTACACAGAAGCATATCGAAGGTGAGCGTGGAGAAAATGATTCGGAACAGGTTGGCATTATGGCTACTGTTGAATGGGAAGGAAAAAACTTTGTTGTTGCCGCAAACGGAAACGGTCCGCTTGATGCATTTGTAAGCGCACTTAAGCAGACTCCAGCTCCAAAGTTCAATATTGTTTCGTTCCATGAACATTCTATTGGCGAAGGTTCTGATACTCAGGCTATGGCTTACGTTCACATTACAAAAGAAAACGGGGATGACGCGTGGGGCGTTGGAAAAAGTTCGAACGTTGGACGTGCCGGTATTGCAGCTGTAGTAAGTGCATTGAATTATAGGTAAAACACCCGATTTACCTTAAACTTAGGTCTAGAATTTTAGTCTTGCTTTAAACCGGAATTAGGTTTAATATATACGGGCATAGTTTATTAAATATGTCAGATTGGCTTAGACTCATGTTTTTTAGGGTGTGGAGTCTGCTGTTTTTACTAGAACCAATTTTTTTAGGAGACTGAGATGTCATTAAAAAAATCTTTTTCTAAAGATAAGAAAAAATGTACTGTAACTTTTGTTGTTTCTTCAGAAGCAGCTGGAAATGCACAGAAAATTAATTTAGTTGGTGATTTTAATTGCTGGAGCAGTACAGACACAGCTTTAGTAAAAGGAAGAGATGGTTCGTTCTCTGTAAAGCTTGAACTTGATGCAGATAAAGAATATCAGTTCCGATATCTTATTGACGGTTCCCGCTGGGAAAATGACTGGAAGGCAGATAAATATGTGCCGGCTCCGTACAGCAATGCAGATAACAGCGTTGTAATTACAAAAAATATCTAAACCTAAGTTATATAAAAAAAATCCGCTCGAAAGGGCGGATTTTTAATTTTAAACGCTTTTTGCAAAACAGCTTTTACTTAAGCATAAATTTGCGGTCTTCAGGGTTTTCTGCCGGGCGGAACAGAATGGCAATATTTCCAATTATTCTTACCAAAGCCGCATCGCACTTTTGAACAATCTGTTCAACAAGTTCTGTTTTTTCATCTTTGTATTCATTGAACTTGATTTTAATAAGTTCATGGTCGGCAAGAGTTTTATCTGCCATCTGGATTACGCCGTCGGTAAGACCTGCGCCACCAATTATTACAACAGGCTGTAAATCGTGTGCTGCTTTTTCCAGAATTTTTCTATGTTTACTTGTTAATTCAATCATGATGATATTCTATCGGTTATACGAGCTTGACGCAACCGTAAGCCGTGTCGCTGTATGCCAGAAAATCCTCGATTACGCCTTTCAATTCCTTTGAAACTTCTGAAAGCCGTTTTGCCGTTGTGCAGGCACTTTTTGAATCTGAATTGTTTACGGAATTTTGTGCCACAAGAGGATTAATATATCTTTGTTTAACTTTAAGGCTTACACAAAAATATTCTTTTTCGTCTAAAGAATTAGAGGTGTGTTCAATGCTGGTCATAGTTCTAAAAGTTTTATAAAGGCGAGTTAATACGGTGTTTGAGCCTGTTGAAACTAGGGTGCTATCCAGGCGCTCCATCACTTCCTTTTCGCTTAAAGTCATAAAATCTTCTTCAGTTAGGATTCCTTCTTTTTCTGTAAGATTCATAATCTGTCCTAAAAGGTGAAGGGCAAGTTTATTTTCGTTAAGCTGAAGAATGTGACCAATCATACAGAACTTTTTGCAGTAAAGCTCTGCTGCTTCTAAAGACTTAAAGCCAAGTTCATCTTTTTTGTTTTCGTTTTTCAAGATTGTAAGATTATTGTAGCAGAAACTTATTTCATTCAGAGTCCAGCTTCCGTCTAAAGCGGCTCCCGACGGGAACATATATTCAAGGCGGTCTGCGCTTAGCTGCGGAATTTCGTTATCAGCAACAGGGTAAATATGATAGTCTTCTACCTGTTCTGGTGTAAGGTCGTCCTCTGCAAGCAGCTGGCAAAGTTCTTTGTCTGTGCGGATAATTCTGGAAGTTGGTGCTTCGGTTGCAGTCTGAGTAAGTGCATCGCCTTTACGAAAATCGGAAACATGCGAAAAAACAGGCGTTGCAATGTCGTGCAAAAGTCCTGCTATAGTCTGCGCTTTGTCGTGTGTAAAATGCCAGATAATAAGAGCAACGCCCTTGCTATGGTCCAGACGGGAATAGTAAAAGCGGTTTTTATAAAGTTTTGTCCAGTCTGTTCCGCATAAAAGTCCTATGCCAGAAAGACGTTTTAAAACAGGCAGTTCAAGATATCGATTTAAAAATTGCGGCCAGTCAGCTGGCGGGCAGAGGAGCTCAAAATATTTTTTAATATCAAACATCACTGCCGGATGCTCGTTCAACATCCGCTGCCAGTTGTATGGTTCAAAAAAGTTCATTAAGGTTTAGTTGTTTTTAATTTTAACATCAAGCTGATTAAACGGAATGGAAATGTTTGCTTCGTCCAAAACCTGTTTAATTGCAATGTAAAGGTCGTTCTTAGTCTGAAGAAAATCACAAGGCTTAAACCAGACTGCAACAACAAGATCTATGCTGCTGGCTGAAAATCCGTCGAACCAAACAGCTGGTTCTGGTTCTGTCAAAACAGTTGGGCAAAGAGACGGCGCTTTTTTTAAGGTTTCGAGCGCAGTTTTCATATCAGTTGAATAATCAACGCCAACTTTTAGAGTAAGGCGGCGCTTATTGTGATACGAATTATTTGTAAGATTGCTGTTAATGATTGTTGAGTTTGGAATTCGTACCATCTGATTGTCTAAAGTGTGAACGCGAATGGAGAGAAGTTTTACTTCATCAACAATTCCTGTAATATCGCCAACGATAATTGTGTCGCCAACGTGAATTGAACCTTCCGTCAGCACAAAAAGTCCGCTTATAAGATTGCTTACAGAAGTTTGTGCTGCAAAACCAATTGCAACTCCGGCAATGCCCGCTGCACCCCAGATAGCTTTTAGATTTATTCCAAAAAGTCCAAGAATGTAAAGAACAGCAATTACATAAAAAACATAGCGTATAAATTTTATAATGATTGCGGCGCGCTGTGATGGCAGTTTTGTTTCCGGAACGCGTCTGATTCCTTTTGCAATTACTCTGAAAATAATCCATATAATAAAAAGTATAAGAAAAGTTCCAATTATCTTAAAAAGATTTTCCCATGTTAGAAAACCTTTCATCCAGTTAATAAGAGAACTTGTTTTGTTAAAAAAAACATCTTCTGCTGCGTGACTTGCCGCTTCGCCAATACTTCCTAATTTTCCATCCATAGTAGACTATCCTGTAAATTATTTTTTTTAAAGTTCTTATTAATTTTTTGACGGATAATTTCGTTCCGCCTTAATTAGATCTTCTGTGTAGTCTAGATT
The DNA here is from genome assembly GCA_002350445.1 of Treponema sp. UBA2869. Taxonomy (GTDB): domain Bacteria; phylum Spirochaetota; class Spirochaetia; order Treponematales; family Treponemataceae; genus Treponema_D. The sequence continues at coordinate 35,986 of DEEV01000115.1, forward strand.
TCTTGCAGCTAAATTAAGTTCATTTATGCTGATAATAAAAGAAACAACTATAAGTATATCACCAGTTGCAGGAAAAAAATCCCGAACAAATGCGTGCCCAAAGTGAATATACAACATATAAATTTCAGAAAAAATATTTGCAAAAGGAAGATGTCTGAACCAGTTTGAAATCAAAAACCTTCTTATAGATGTGTCCTGAATATTCATATACCAGTACGAAAGATAAGCGCAGAATTCAAGAACAGAAACTATAATTAAAACTATAAAAAGTATAATAATCACTTTTCTGAGCATCTTAATATTTTTTTCTTTAATAGTAAGCCCTGTAAGCAGAAAAAACAGGCCGAGTAAATTACCCGGGAAGAAATTCAATATAACCTTAAAAAAATGATTTTTTATAATAAGAAAATTGTAGATTATAGTTGTATAGATAGATAGAAAAATTCCTATAAAAGTCAGTATAGCTGAAAGAATTAATACTTTTTTAATATTCATAATTTTCTCCAGTAAAGGCTTCTTGTTGCCGGGCGTACAAAAGGTACAAAACTCGTTCTTTCTGTAAGTTAGTTTAAGTTTATATTAATCTAAGTTTTTGGTCTATCATTTAAAAGCTTCGTTGTGTTTGCATAAATCATTGATTATACATTCTGCGCATTTTGGGTTACGTGCAGTGCAAACGTAGCGGCCGTGCAATAAAATCCAGTGATGGGCGTCATGCAGAAATTCTGATGGAATTCGTGACAAAAGACTTTGTTCAACCTGTTCCGGGGTGGTGCCTTGAGCAAGCCCAATTTTCGGGGCAATTCGTAAAAGATGAGTATCTACCGGCATTGTGGGTTGCTTAAAAATCACGTTTAAAACTACGTTGGCAGTTTTGCGTCCAACGCCGGGTAAAGTCATTAAAGCTTCTCTGTTGTCTGGAACCTGTCCACTAAAATCAGAAATCAGCTTTTGGGAAAGCGCAATAACGTGTTTTGCCTTGTTTTTATAAAGCCCGATTGTGCGAATGTACGAAATTAATTTTTCTTCGCCAAGTGCCAGCATTTTTTGAGGAGTATCAGCAATTTTAAAAAGCGGCTCAGTAGCCTTGTTTACGCTTTTGTCAGTTGCTTGCGCACTAAGCACCACAGCAACCAGCAGCGTAAACGGATTCACATAATCCAGTTCGGAAGCTGGCTTTGGATTCTGTTTTTTCCATCTGGAAAAAACTTCTGACATTTCACTTTGAGATAATAAATTCATAAAACTGTTTCTTAAGTATTATAGCATAACCCAGCTTAATTATACCCCCTTTTACCAGGTAGTTACGATCCTTTTGTACTAAGATTATAAAAAAAAATGCCGGAACTTTTCAGTTTCCGGCATCTGCTAAGCGTTTTTAAAAAGGTTTATTTAACTAAAGCTTTAAGCTCGTTTACCTTGTCTGTGTTTTCCCAAGGGAAGCCTTCGCGGCCAAAGTGTCCGTAAGATGCTGTCTTGCGGTAAATTGGCTGTTTAAGGTTCAAAGTTTTGATAATTCCGGCTGGTGTACAGTCAAATACCTTTTCTACGGCTGCTTCAATTTTGTTGCGGCTTACTTTTTCAGTTCCAAAAGTTTCAACCAGAATAGAAACTGGGAAAGGAACACCAATTGCATAAGCAAGTTCAACTTCTGCACGGTCTGCAAGACCAGCGGCTACAACGTTCTTTGCAATATAGCGTGCCATGTAAGCAGCTGAACGGTCTACCTTAGATGGGTCTTTTCCAGAGAAAGCTCCACCACCGTGGCGTCCCATTCCACCATATGTATCAACGATGATTTTGCGTCCTGTAAGACCAGAGTCTCCGTCAGGTCCACCAATTACAAACTTACCTGTCGGGTTGATAAAGTATTTTGTATCATCTTTAAGAAGTCCAGTTGGTTCAAGAACAGGTTTAATAATCTGTTCGATGATTGTTTTTTTGATTGTGTCGTAATCAATTTCAGGATTATGCTGATGAGAAACTACTACAGTGTCGATACGGCAAGGCTTGTTGTTTTCATCATATTCAACTGTTACCTGTGACTTTGCATCAGGACGGAGCCATTTAATTGTTCCGTTATGGCGAAGTTCGTGAGCGCGAAGAAGAATCTGGTGAGAATAGTAAACTGGAGCAGGCATAAGGCTTGGAGTTTCGTTACATGCAAAACCAAACATCATACCCTGGTCTCCGGCACCCTGCTGTCCTTCATATTCATCAAGACCTTTTCCTACAACACCCTGGTTGATATCTGCAGACTGAGCATGAAGACGGTTCATAAAAATACAGTTTGCACCATCAAGACCTACTTCTGGAGCGTTATAACCAATATCCAATGCTACGCCACGGGCAATTTTTTCAACCTGTGCATTGAATTTCTTTGTAAATTCTGCATCTACTTTGATATTCTGGAAACCGATTTCGCCACCAACTAAAAGAAAATCTGTAGTAGAGAAAGTCTCGCAGGCTACGTGAGCGTCCTTGTCCAAAGAAAGACAATAATCAAGAACGGCATCAGAAACCTGATCACAAAGTTTGTCCGGATGACCTTCGCCAACCGATTCAGATGTAAATAAATAGTGATTGTTAGATAAGACAGACATATAATGTCTCCTATTTAGCAAAGTTTGCCTGTTCATACGAACGGCACCGGCTGCAAGTTGGATAAATCGCCGGAAATTAGTATCTAGTGATTAAAATATAGCGACATTTCTACGAAGTGTCAAACGATGTTGTTGATATTTTCGATTTCTGCCTGTTTTAGCATCTTTCTATGTAAAAATTTTTAGATTAATTTAAACTTTACATATTCAACTTTTTAAGAGTTTCGTGGTAGTTGCGCCACCATTCAAGTTCTTTTGAATTTGATTCCGCTTCTGATGTTTTAAAGTTGCGGTCAATCATTTCTATCATGTGCTTACAGTTTATAACTGCATCGGCAATAATAGGTTCGAAATGCTGACCTTTAGATTTTACAAATACTTCGGATGCTTCTTCTATGCTCATTGGGTCTTTGTAAAGGCGCTGGCTTATAAGGGCGTCAAGTACATCGGCGGCAGCCATAATGCGGGCGCAAAGTGGAATATCTTCGCCGGAAATACCGTTTGGGTAACCGGTTCCATCCCATTTTTCATGGTGACACAACGCCATTTGTTTTGCAATGCGGTTCAGTTTTCCATCTTCAACATGCGGCAGGTAATTAAGCAGTTTTTCGCCTTCAACCGGATGGCACTTCATAAGTTCAAATTCTTCTTTTGTAAATTTACCTATTTTATTAAGAACACCCTCTGGAATATGAATTTTTCCTATATCGTGGAGCAAAGCTGCGGTCTGGAAAAGGTTAATATTTTCGTCTGTAAGCTCTTCAACATAAAAGCCCATGTCCCGCAGTTCCTTACAAATAAGCTCAACATATTTTTGAGTATGAATTACATGGCGTCCTGTAAACAAATCGTGGCTACCTAAAACCTGAGCAATAAACTTAATGATTTTGAACTGTGTATCCTTAAGGTTTTTGTTTGTGTGCTCAAGGTCTGTGTTCATTTTTACAATATACTGATTTCTATCCTTTATCATCGAAAGACTGGAATTGTAATCTGAGTTTGTCTGCATAAGTCTTTGCAGGGTTTTTGCAGAACGTGAACAAATTGCATCTGAAATAAAAAATACAAAGATAAATTCCATAGTGATGTTAATCATATGGATTGTCATGTAACGCTGAATTGTTCTGATTCCGTAGATTACGTCTATACTGGTTTTTCCACGGTTGTAAAAAACTGCAAACATTGTAAGGTAGGTGAATATTGTTGTTGCCCAGGTAAGATGACGGTTGTAATAGATACAGCTTAAAAAAGGTGCCAGACAGAACGTTACCGAAATTGCAATATTGCTGCTATAAGACACAGTATCAATAAAAATTGCTGTAGAAAGAATGCCGTAATACATTCTTATATATTGGAGCGTGTTGCTTGGTTTATTTAACAAAGTATGAATTACAGCACCCAGCAGACTAGTTACAAAAAGAATGACTATAAGGGTTTTGTTAATTTCAAAAATACCAGTTTGATTAAAAATAAAGAAGAATATTGGAACTAACAGTATACTCCATAAGAAAATTGCAATTTTATTATTGACGTTCACTATATTGGTTTTGAAAAATTCTTCATCATTAAAAGACATAAAAAACTATATTCTCCTTAAACGGTTTTCAAAACCAGACAGAGATAAAAACTCTACTATAAAATGATAAGTCACAAAGTATATAATGTCAAAATTTAAATTTAAGATTGAAATAAACGCCTTTCTTCTATATTATAACTTTATATTAATGATTCCGGGCGTTTCCGGTGTAAGGATATTTTTATGGACAAATTGAAAATTTTACTGGCAAAAGGAAGAATTTACGAATCAGTTTATGAGCTTTTAAGCGATGTGGGAATTTCAATTCATCTTCCAGACAGACAGTATTTTCCAATAACAAATCAAAATGATCTGGCTTTTCAGGTTGTAAAGCCTCAGATTACAAGCCTTCTTCTTGCAAATAATAAGGCCGATTTAGGATTTTCCGGTAAAGACTGGGTTTATGAAAACGGCGTAGAAGATAAAGTTGTAGAAATTATGGATTTGGGATTTGATCCGGTTCGTATTGTTGCCGCAATTCCAGAAGCCCGCGATTACGAAAAGCTTTTAAAAGGTCCTGTAACAATTGCAACTGAATATCAGGCTTTAAGCCGCAAATATGTAGAAAGTAAAAAAATTAACGGAACAATTTTCCGTACATGGGGAACTTCCGAAGGTTTTGTTCAGGATACAGAAGATTCTATTGCTCAGATTTTGATTGATAATACTTCTACGGGTTCTTCTCTTAAGGCAAACCGTCTTAAGATTGTAGACACTTTGATGGAAAGTTCTACAAGAATGTATGCAAGCTGCGAAGCAATGAACGATCCTGAAAAAAAGCAGAAAATCCTTGAACTTAAAATGCTTTTTGAAACTGTATTAAATGCCCGCGACCGTGTAATGCTGGAAATGAACGTTTCCGAAAAGCAGTTTGATGCGTTGATTAAAGGCATTCCAAGTATGAAAAGTCCTACAGTTTCTCCGCTTTTTGGCGGTAATGGTTATGCCGTTAAAATTGCTGTTAAAAAGAGCGAAGTTCCAACTCTGCTTCCAAAGCTTCAGAGCCTTGGCGCAACAGATATAGTTGAATACGAACTTCGAAAGGTAATGCTTTAGTAAGAACTATTTTGCAAAAAAAATGCCCGGAATTGCTGGAAACCTGAGTAAAGTTTCTGCGTGTCCGGGCGTTTTCATTTTAAACCAAGAGTTTTACGCCTGCTCTACGGCTTTTGCAAGCTGGTCGGCGCAGCTTGTACTTTTGGCTCCACAGGTGTTGCCCTTAAGTTTTTCGGAAATCTGCGCCGGAGTCATACCGTCGCAAAGTTTTGATATAGCCTTAAGGTTTCCGTTACAGCCGCCGTCAAAACGTATGTTTGTAATGGTTCCGTCGTCATTTTTTGTAAATTTGATTGAGCGTGCGCAAACGCCCTGTGTTCTATAAGTTATTTCCATGGCTTTAAATATAACGAAGTTATACCCGACCGGCAATATTTTTATTCAAGAGTTTCAATAAGCTCGTCTTCAGAATCTTCTTTGGCTGCCTCTTCCAGAGAAAAGTCACTAAGGACAAAATCGTTGTAGCGTTCAATAACATGTTTAAAGTCTACGCTCAAAAACTTTTGCAGTTTTGGCAGTTCTTCCAAAATTGAATCAAAATCATTAATTATGATATCTGAAACATTTTTGTCCAGTTCGCCGTTGTCCGTCATAGATTTTAGAATTTCAAGTGTCCGTTCTTTTGAAAAACCTTCTTTGTAGCTGCGTGTGTCGTTAAGTGCGCTTGTAATGTCTGCAACGGTAAGTGCCCGCTGTAAAAGCGTAATGTCTTTTTCCGAAATATGATTTGGATAGCCTTTGCCGTTCAGTTTTTCGTGATGTCTTGAAACTGCTTCGAGCGTTACTTCCGGAACAAGCCCGTTTAGAATTCTTCGGGAATGCTTTACGTGGTAGCGCATAATTCCCATATCTTCAGGCGAAAGTTTCCCCGGAAATTCAAGAATTCGTTGCGGGGTAGCAATTTTTCCTATATCGTGCAGAATTGCGCTTTCGTATAAAACTGTAAGCTCTTTTTTGGAAAAGTTCATTCTTTGGCCAAGCGAAAGTGCGTAGCAAGATGTATTTATGGCGTGCTTTAAAGTAGATGTACTCTTAAAATCAAGAAAGTAAATTAAAAGTTTTCTAAGCTGTTCGTTCTGTTCTGCGGGAAATTTTATTTTTGCAACGTAGTTTCTAAGCTTGTTTTTATAAGAATTGTCTGAAATTCCTTTTTCGATGAGGCCGTTTTTGTTATATGAATCAAAAAAGTCAGCAAGTTCCGGGTCTATAAAGCCCGGCGCCAGTTCTATAATTTTAGAAGGCAGTTTTTTGCCGGGATTATTCAGAAGAAAATCACTTATTCGGGCTGAAAGATAAATAATAGAGCGGTATTCAGTCTGATAAATATATTTTTTTAAATCTTCATTAATTTGCATAATATTAATTCTCCTTTTTAATAGTTTTCAAGGTTTGACATCATTTCTTTTGCATATTCTATAGTCATTCCTTTTGCTGTTGATAAACGCCCTTCTTTAAGATGTAAGAATAAAGCTTTACTAAGAGATATACCTCCACAAAAAGATAAACAAGTGCCATCACTTAAGTAATTATCCATTTCTTCATCAGAGATATTATCAATGCTTAATCTTGCAACATCTGTAATATTGATGCTCTGAAGAATGGTATCATTTTTTGCTAATNNTAAATCTTCATTAAAAGGTAAATTAAAATCTTCAAGTGCAAGCGCATCTTTTCCAAGCGGCGTCATAAAATTCAGATAGTAGCAGCCGAAAATGTATTTGCAGGCAGTTTCCTTATCAATTGAAAAATAATTCAGTGTATGTTCGTGCGGATTATTCTGAAAGAAAAAATCTTCGCGGAAAAAGCCCAGCGTATGAAGCAGCGCAAGAAGAACAAGGTTTCGCAGCGAGCATTTATGGTTCATTTTATGATGACGTGCAATTTCCATTGCAATGTAAGCCGTGCGCTCGTTATGAGAAACAATATTACTGTTTATACTTGCCAACATTCTTCCAGCAATTAAAATAAGCTGGCCGCTTTTAAGAGTGTTCTTAGGCTGCTGATATATCATCTCTAAGCTTTTGGAATAATTTTATTTAAAGTAAAATCCTTCTGTCTCCAATTTTTATCGACTTTTACCTGTAAGTCAAGTTCTATTTTTTGCATATAAATTTGATTCAGTTTTTTTAGTGCCGCAACTCGAATTTCTTTAATTTTTGAAGCGCCTTTACCAATTACAATGCCTTTCTGGCTTTCGCGCTCAACACAAAGGAAGGCTCGAATCCACAATTTTTTGCCTTCGTTACGGTGTTCAACATCTGCAACATTTACGTAAACTGAATGTGGAATTTCCTGCTCCAGACGGTTAATTGCCTCGCCACGAATTATTTCGCAAACTCTAAAAGTTAAATCCTGATCTGTATAAAGCTCTTCGTCGTAAACAGGTTCTCCTTCCGGCGAAATATCGTAAATTGCTTTTAGAACTTCGTTTATGCCTTTGTCTTTTTCGGCAGAAATTTCAAGAATTCTTTCGGCTGGAATTTCGGGCAGATTTTCTTTTATAAACTGATGAACTGGAAGCGGATGAGCCAGCGGCGAATCAATTTTGTTTACCGCTACTACAGTTTTTGCCTGAAGTCCTTTTAGCAGCGCCGCAGTTTTAGCTTCTTCTTCTCCGGGAGCGCGTGTAGAATCAACAACGTAAAGCGCACAGTCAATTCCTTCCAGCTGACTTTCTGTTACATTGCGCAGTCTTATGTTAAGTTTTTTTTCTGAATCGTGATATCCGGGCGTATCAATAAAAATTAACTGCCCGAACGAAGTATTTACAATTCCTTTAATTGCGTTTCTTGTTGTCTGCGGGATTGGCGAAACAATACTTACCGGCTCCTGACACGCCGTATTTAAAAAAGTTGATTTTCCCGCACTCGGCCGCCCAATTATTGCCACAACTGCTGTTTTAAGTTTTTGATTTTCTTCCATTTATATTATTTTAGTTGTGTTTTGGCCTCTTGGCAAGGTGTGTGGAAAAAGAAAAAAATACAGATGTGAAAAAAAAGAATATGTATTTTATCTAATTTATTGTATAATAGGGGATATGAATGCGGCAAAATTAGCGCAGGCAACGAAAATTCTCAAAAATGCAGGCTGTACAGAAGTTCGTCTTTTTGGGTCACAGTCTACTGGCCGCACTAATGAAAATACGGATGTCGATTTAGGTGTTCGAGGTTTACCGTCTTCTGCATTTTTTGGAATTCATTATGATTTAGAGCAGGCTCTTAGAATGCCCGTTGATTTGGTAGATTTTGATTTTCAGAAAGATTTTTTTGAACTTTTACAGCGAGTCGGAGAATTAAAAAAAATTGGATGAAAT
>DEEV01000115.1:44751-44973 GCA_002350445.1 Treponema sp. UBA2869
ACGAACCTGTTATGCCACAGGAATTATTTTCACCATTAAAAGAATATCTTGGTTTTAGACATGTTTTTAGACACGCTTATGGCTATGAACTTGATTGGAACCGATTAAAACCACTTTTCTCTGGTCTTATAGAAAACTGGAAAGCAGTGAAATTTTGTCTAATTGATTTTTGTGTATAAATTTTCAATCAAACTCTTTTAATACTTCATTTACATATTCTCT
>DEEV01000024.1:0-4181 GCA_002350445.1 Treponema sp. UBA2869
TTCGATAAGTGGTGTTCCACAGCGGTTGTAGTCGATGTAAGAATGGGCGCCCTGAAGGTGAAGAGACTTACCTACGTCTTCCTCAAGGTGGATACGCTCTACACGAACGCGGCGGTATTTATTTCCCTCATTTTCAATAATGCAGTTTTCCCCGATAAAGTTCTTGTCGCGGCATTTTGCTCCGCCCGGCTGCTCGTCTTTAGGAAAGCTTCGGAAAGGCAGGTCAACATATCCGTTTGTACAAAGAGGAATATCGTACTGAGTAATCTGATAGCCCTTTGCCAGGTCAGGATAAAAATAGTGCTTGCGGTCAAACTTAGTAAAGCGTGCGATATTGCAGTTGAGGGCCTGTCCGGCTACTGCTCCAAGCTCAACATAACCTTTTGAAATGCGTGGCATAGCACCAGGAAGTCCGAGGCATACAGGGCACACACGGGTGTCTGGCATTCCGCCGTAGCGGTTTTCGCAGGCACAGAAAGCCTTAGTTTTAGTTAAAAGCTGAGTATGGATTTCACAACCAATTACAATTTCCCACTTATCTATCATTTTAGTCCTCTGGTAGGGTTAAATCTGTATTTTCTAAAAAAAGTATAAAATATTAGGAATATAATATAGAAAAAAACGGTTTCACTCAATATACTCAGTATAAATAATAGGATTGAGCGAACTGTCTATGCCCTTCCCTTTAAAACTCTTCACAAAAGGAATTAAAATGAAAACTAAATCTCCATTTTACATTTTTACTGCACTATTTATTCTTCTTTCGTTTATGACTTTAACTTCCTGCCAGGGAGTAAGATCATCGAAAAAAATTCCAGTCGATTACGATGTTTATGAGCCTTCGGCAAGACTTGATGAGGACGGAAAACCTTACGAGCTTGCCATATCATTTGACGCATCTGTATGTAAACTTGAAGATTTGGAAAAAGCTCCGTCGCAGGCAATAACAATTGCACCGCCAATTGCCGGAGACTGGTTTTGGAAATCAGATTCATCACTTGTTTTTACACCGGCAGAACCATGGCAGCTTAACACAAAATACAAAGTTACAATGCCACAGGAAATATTTTCTCCTGAAGTAAAAGTAAATAACTCGTTCAATTTTACTACCGAAAAATTTTCGGTTTATCTTGAAAACGCAGAATTTTATATAAATCCGCAGAATCCTGCAGAAAAAAAAGTTACAGCAACACTTTCGGCTTCACACCCGATGAAAAAAGAAACCGTAGAAAACTGTGTAAAACTTGTAATGGAATACAATAATAAATACGGTTCTGTTACAGATAAAAAAGAAAAGAAATTTCAGTTGAGTTTTAATAAAAGCGCAACAGAAGCTTATATTGTATCTGAAGCTCTGCCAATTCCGCAGTATTCATCAAATCTGAAAATTTCGTTAAAGGGCGGAATTGAAGCACAGATTGGCGGAAAAAGTTCAATTGAAGACAGTACCAAAATTGAAATTCCTGGCATGAGCGATTATGTAAAAATTACAGATGTTTCTACAACGCTTATTAAAAATGATGAACAGAACTACGATCAGACACTCATCATAGAAACAAAAGGTCAGGTTGCTGTTGAAGAACTTGCAAAACACCTTTCTATTTATCAGCTGCCGCTTCAGAAACCTGCCACAGAAGGCTGGGATGCATCTGATTCAAAGGGTGGCTTTCACTGGTCAACAGAATATGTAACTAAAGATGTAATGCCACTTACAGAAAAAGTAAGTTTTGAAGTTATTCCTACTGCAGAACCTGCCGCAAGTGTTAACAGTTTTAAATACAAGGCTTTACCGGGACGCTACATCTATATAACACTCAGCGGAAACATAGAATTCTTTGGCGGCTACAAGCTTAGCTTTGGTGCTGATACAGAAAACTATCAGGAAACGCTCAAAGTGCCAAACTATCCAAAGGAACTGGGAATTCTTTCTGAAGGTTCAATCCTTTCGCTTTCTGGAAGCAGAAAAATGGCTTTGTATTCACGCGGAATAGAAAAAGTTTACTATAAACTTGCCAGAATTATGCCTAAAGACGTAAATCATCTTGTTTCGCAGTCTAACGGCAACATGAAAAACTTCAGCTTCTCTCATTCATACTATTTTAATGAAAACAATATTGCAGAATCTGAATATTCAAATCAGTTTATTCCTAACCCATCAAATGAAAAGATTTCATATTTTTCTTATGATTTTACTTCTAAGCTTGTACCTCAAAGTGCAAAAAATCTTAAGAACGGTCTGTTTATTTTCCAGGTTGCAGAAAATGAAGAAGCATTCAGATATTCTTATTCAGACTATGCTTCTGATAAACGTCTTATTCTTATTACCGACCTTGGATTTATTGTAAAAACAAGTTCAAACTATACAAAAGATATTTTTGTACAGTCAATTGCAACTGGACAGCCGGTTCCTAATGCCGAAGTTTCTATAATCGGACTGAACGGAAACACTCTTGTTTCTACAACAACAGATTCAACAGGACACGCAAGCCTGCCGGATACACCTTCAACTGATTTTAGAAACGAACACAAGCCGGTTGCATATCTTGTAAAAACAGCAAATGACCTTTCTTTTATGCCTTATTCAGAAAACGGTCGTTCGCTTGATTATTCAAATTATGATATAGGCGGTGTTGTTGGAAGTTCTAAGCCTGAAAAAATCACAGCCTACCTGTTCAGCGACCGCGGAATGTACCGTCCTGGCGACACAGTTCACATGGGACTTATTGCAAAAGCCGGAAACTGGGATATAAACCTTGCAGGAACACCTATTGAAGCAGAAGTAAAAGATTCAAACGGCGCTGTTTTCTACAATACAAAACTTAATCTTTCTGCATCTGGTTTTGAAGAAATTGAATTTGCAACAAAGGATTATTCACCAACAGGAAATTACACAACAAGCATTTACCTTCTTCACGAATACAAAAACAGAACAGAACGTGAATTCCTTACAAGCGTAACTATAAAAGTAGAAGAATTCATGCCGGATACCCTTTCTATTTCTGCAAGCTTTAATCCGCTGCCATCAAACGGCTGGATTAATCCGGGTGCGCTTGAAGGTACTGTAAAACTTCAGAATCTGTTTGGAACACCAGCTGCAGGAAACGATGTAAAGGCTCAGATTTACCTTACACCGGGCTACCCTGTTTCTAACCGCTATTCAGACTACATTTTTGCTGATCCGTTCCTTAAGGACAATTCTTTTGAAGAATTCCTTGGCACAAAGCAGACAAACGAAAACGGCGAAGTTGCATTTGACATTAATGTAGAAAAATTTGAAAAGGCAACTTACCGGCTTCAGTTCTACGCAGAAGGCTTTGAAAAAGCAAGCGGAAGAAGCGTTTCTCAGACAGCTTCGGTTTATGTTTCGCCGCTTAAATATCTTATTGGTTACAAAACAGACGGAAGACTTGATTACATAAATAAAAACTCAAAACGAAAGCTGTCTTTTATTGCTGTAGATCAGAATCTTAATAAAATTAATCTGGATAACATCACAGTTCAGACAGAAGAAATACGCTACATTTCTACACTTGTAAAACAGCCGAACGGACTTTACAAATATCAGTCTGTAAAAAAACTTTATCCGCTTACAGAAAGCAAAATCAATATTTCTAAGCAGGGTACAGACTATTTTGTACCATCAGAAACTGCCGGCGAATATAAAATTACCCTTAAAGATAAAGACGGGCTTGTCTTTAACACAATTAATTACACAATTGTAGGCGACAAAAATACAACAAGAAGCCTTACTCGCACAGCTGAACTTGAAATTAAACTTGAAAAATCAGACCTTTCTGCAGGCGAAACTGCTCAAGTATTTATAAAAGCTCCTTACGCCGGTTCTGGTCTTATTACAGTTGAACGCGACAATGTTTATACCTGGAAATGGTTTACAGCAAGTCAGGGTTCTTCAGTTCAGACAATTCAAATTCCACGCGGTCTAGAAGGCAACGGCTATATAAACGTTATGTTCACCCGCGCCGCAACTTCCGATGAAATTTTCATGAGTCCGTTCTGTTATGGCGCAGTTCCGTTCTCTTTGAACAAAGAAGGCCGTACAAATAAAATCACTCTTGATGTGCCGGACGAAGTAAAGGCTGGAACAGACCTTACAATTAATTATTCATCTTCCGACGAAGGAAAAATCGTAATTATTGCAGTTGACGAAGGAATTCTTCAGC
>DEEV01000024.1:4187-9849 GCA_002350445.1 Treponema sp. UBA2869
CAAAATACAAAACACCTGACCCTATTTCGGAATTCTTTAAGAAACGCGCGCTCGAAGTTCAAACTTTAGAAATTCTTGATTTGATTCTTCCTGAATATAATATTCTGCGCTCTATGGCAGCTACCGGTGGTGGTGCTGACATGGAAATGCTCGCAAAGAATCTTAATCCGTTTAAGCGCAAGCAGAACGCTCCGGTTGCATACTGGTCTGGTGTTATTGAAAGTGGAAGCGAAACAAGAAGCGTAACTTACCATGTGCCTGACTACTTTAACGGAAGCATGCGCATTATGGCAGTTGCAGTTTCTAAGTCAAAAATTGGTGCAACACACAAAAATATTCTTGCAAGAAATCCTATTATCATTAGTCCGAACGTTCCGTATGTTGCAGCCCCGAATGATGAATTTGACGTTTCGGTAACAGTTACTAATAATCACAAAGGAACAGGTGATAACAAAATCACTTTGAGTGCAGTTTCTTCTAAAAACCTTGAGATTATAGGACAAAAATCTGCAAGCTTTACAATTAAGGAAGGAAAAGACGAAACAACAATGTTCCGTGTAAAGGCAAAAGATATTCTTGGAGGCGCAGAAATCAGATTTACCGCCAGTGACGCAACGGAAAAATGTTCAATCTCTTCTACCCTAAGCGTACGTCCGTCTATGCCTTACCAGATTATGATTAATTCTGGAACCGGAAAATCAAGTGCAGAAAGCAACGTTGATCATGCTTTGTATGATGAATACGCTGTACGAAATGTTGCCGCATCTAACGTACCGGCTGCAATGCTTGACGGTCTTAAAATCTACCTTGAAAAATATCCTTACGGATGTGCAGAACAGGTAACAAGTAAGGCTTATCCTTACCTTTACAGTGATTTTGTAAAAGCTGCAGGAAAAACTCATGCCGATGCAGAAAAAATGGTTGGCGATACAATTGCAATTTTACAGTCACGAATGAAGAATGACGGAAACATTGGTTACTGGACAAGCAACAGTCCGACACAGTCGTTTATTACACTTTATTGTGCGGACTTTGTAACAGATGCTTTCAACAAAGGCTTCTACGTTCCAAACGCATTCAGAAAAAAGCTTATAGACAGAGTAAAGAGCATTGCCGCTTCTTCTAATGATGATCAGCAGTCTATTTATCTTAGAAGCTATGCAATTTTTATTCTTACAAAGAATGAAATTATTACAACAAGCTACATCGAAAGACTTGAACAGGATTTGAACCGCAAAAACTTTAATCCTACTGGTTACGAAGGTCTTTACCTTGCGGCTAGTTATGCAATGCTTAAGATGGATAAAAAGGCAGATTCAATTCTTGGAAAAATTAACATGAAGAAAACATTTGATTCTTCATGGACATACCACAACGGTCTGCACTATCTTGCAACGTACATAGATGTAATTGCCGCTTACTTCCCTGCCCGCCTTAAAAACATTAAAGCCGCAGAAATTGACGAATTAAGCAATTACCTTACATCAATGGCATACTACAACACATACGCAAATGCGGCTGTAATTCGTGCTTTTGAAGCACTTGTTTATACAGACAAATCTGATCTTTACACTGCATTTGAAGTTAATGGAAAAGATTCAAAGCAGCTTTCTCTTAAAGGAGACGCTGTTCTTAAAGGCGAATTCTCTGCAAACGCAAAGAAGATTCAGTTTAAGAATGAAAGTCAGATGCCACTTTACTGGCAGACAGTTCAGGCAGGATACGAAAAGAATATTCCTGAAAATGCTGTAAGAGACGGACTTGAAGTTACAAGAGAATACTGTGCAGAAAACGGCGGAAAGCTTGGCAATATCAAAACAGGAGATACTGTACTGGTTAAGATTTCTTACCGAAGCACAAAAGGAAACCTGAACAATATTGCTCTTATAGATATGTGCCCGGCAGGTCTTGAAACAGACATTCAGTCTGTTCGAGATTTTGCTTCGGAAAAAGGCGACACAGATTATGTTGATATCCGCGAAGACAGAATTGTAATTTACACAAGCGTCTCTGAACACATAAATACATTTGAATACAAGGCAAAGGCTGTAAATTCAGGAAGCTTTACAGTACCACCTATGTTTGCAGAAAGCATGTACAATAAGGAAATAAGGGCTATTTCTCCTTCAAAACCTATTACAATTGCACCTGCAAAATAATCTGATGATTAAAAAACTTTTGACAGTGCTTAAGCGCCTGCAGGATTTTTTCTGCGGACGGCTTAAGACTGTCTGTCTGTTGATTAAAACAAAATACTACCGCATAACGCCGCAAAACAGAATTATAGCTTGTATTGCGGCCGGATTTTTTATTCTTACGCTAAGCATTACCATTCACATTGTTTATATGAAAACCCGCGGAGATATTTTTTCCGGGATTGAGTTTTCAAATGCTTACTGTGACAAAGATGGAAAACTTCTCCAGGTTTTTCTGACTAATGATGATAAATACCGAATCTATCGTCCTATAGAAGAGTTTCCAGATGATTTTATAGAAGCGCTTTTACTTCAGGAAGACCGTCACTTTTACCATCATATAGGAATAAATCCCGTTGCAATTGTAAAGGCCGGCTGGGAAACTTATATAAAACATTCAAGGCGAATGGGTGCTTCTACAATTACAATGCAGGTTGCTAAGCTAAAATACAAACTTTACACAAAGAACATTCTGGGAAAAATCAATCAGATTATAAAAGCACTTTACCTGGAATTATGCTTTTCGAAAAAACAGATTCTTGAAGCATATGTAAATCTCGCTCCTTGCGGAGGCAATGTAGAAGGCTTTGAAACCGCAAGCTGGTATTATTTTAGCAAAGGAATAAAAGAGCTTAATCTTTCGCAAAACATAATGCTTTGCGTTCTTCCTCAAAATCCTGTAAAACGTGCCCCTTCAATAAGATTCACACCTTCTGAACTTATTGATGCAAGAAAAACGTTGTTTAAAGAATGGGTAGAACATCACCCCGAAGACAGCGATAAAGAAACTTTTATGGACATGCAGATTTCTGTAGAATGCAGTTTTCCTAACGAAGCAAGACATTTTACAGAAATGCTTGCACTTAATAACATTACCTACAAAAAATCTCGAAAACAAAAATCTTATTCAAAACCGCTTAGAACTTCTATAGACCTTGAGCTTCAGCACAAATGCGAAGAGCTTTTTAACCTTTACCTTTCCCAAAACAGGAATTTTGGCGTAAAAAATGGAGCTATACTTTTATTAGACTGGAAAGAAATGAATGTTGTTGCAAATATAGGTTCTGCAGATTATTACAATGACGAAATAGAAGGAAAAGTAAACGCCACAACCTCTAAACGTTCCCCGGGTTCTGCACTTAAGCCATTTATTTACGCACTGGCTTTGGAACAGGGAAAAATTCATTCACACACAATGCTAAAAGACACCCCGCAGGCATTCAGCGAATATATGCCCGATAATTACGGAAGCACATTTAAAGGTCCTGTACATGCCTGGTTCGCCCTTGCCGACAGCAGAAACATTCCGGCAATTGCATTAAACCGCGAAATAAAAGAACACGATCTATACGATTTTATGAAAGAAGCCCACGTTACTGGAATGAAAGAAAAGGACCATTACGGACTTTCCATTGTACTTGGCACCTGCGACGTAACAATGCTTGAACTTGCCCAGCTTTATGCAGTACTTGCAAACAATGGGGTTTACCATAATGCAAAATTTGCACAGAATGCGCACATAGACAAAGGTGAACGCCTGCTTTCTGCCGAAGCTGCTTTTATAACAAGAAAAATGCTGGAAAAAAATACTCCGCCGTACGAAAGCAAACCTAAAGAAGCAGAAGGAATTCCCATTGCATACAAAACAGGTACATCCATAGGATTCAAGGACAGCTGGAGTGCAGGCATTTTTGACCGCTACATAATAATTGTCTGGTTCGGAAACTTTAATGGTCAGGGAAACAACGCCTTTTTAGGAAGAAGAATGTCTGCTCCACTTTTGTTCAACATTGCATATTCAATATTAAGCAGCACACCAAAACAAAAACTTTTAAAACCAGAAATGCCGCCGAAAAACGCAGTACAAATTCCAGTGTGTCAGGTAAGCGGAGCGTTGCCGGGTGATGACTGCGAAAATACAGAGTTGGCCTGGTTTATTCCGGGAACTTCGCCAATAGAAAAATGCAGGATTCACAGAAAAATTAACATAGACTCGCGCACCGGCTACAGAACCGACGATACACCAGATGAAAACCCTTTTGTAAAAACTGTTGTAAGAGAATTCTGGCCAAGCGACATACAGCAGCTTTTTGAACAGGCCGGCTTACCAAGACTGCTTCCACCAGACTATCCTCCAGATGAAGCAAAGTATAATTTGAAACAGCAAGGGTATCCTCCGGAAATTATTTCTCCTATAAGCGGCGCAGACTATATTTTCAGACTTAATAACACATCAAAAAATACGATAATGCTCTGCGCCTCTGCTGATGCCGACACATCAGAGCTTTTATGGTTCAGCGGAAGCAACTTTATAGGAAGAACAAAACCTGGACAAAACCTTGAATGGAAACCACAGCCAGGAACTTACCGAATTACAGTAACAGATCAGAAAGGACGAGCTGATTTTGTAGACCTTACAATCCGAAGTACTGAATTATAAGCTTCACTAAACAAAATAATTTGTAATATAGCAAAAACCAACTTATAATTATAGAAGAAACTGAACTGCAAAACAGTTTAAACGGCAACTAAAATTATGTAAGGCGGTGTTTTATGGGAGTTAAATGTTTTTCACTTGGTGCGGCAAAGGAAGTTACAGGTTCTAAGCACGTTTTTGAAGTAGACGGCAGAATGTATATGATAGACTGCGGAGCTTTTCAGGGAAAACGAAAAGAATCTGACGAAAAGAACCGGAACTTTGACTTTAATCATGAACTTCTGGACGGTGTTATTCTTACCCACGGACACCTTGACCACTGCGGACTATTGCCGCTTTTAACCAGACGAGGTTACAAGGGAAATATCTTTGCAACTCCTGCAACACGAGACATTGCAAATCTTGTAATGATGGACAGCGCACGCATACAGGCTCACGACTATGAATTCCTTGCAAAACAGGCTTCTAAAAAAGGCGAAAAATTTACATGGAAGCCTTTGTATGATGAAAACGACTGCATTGCGGCCGCAAATCAGATTATTTCACTTTCTTATAACCGAAAAATGTACATTGCGCCAAATGTTTCTCTTGAATTCTATGACGCAGGACACATTCTTGGCTCAGCATTTGCAAATGTAACTATAAATCCAAATCCTGCTGCACCGGAAAAAGAAATAAGGCTTTTGTACACCGGCGATATCGGACGAAAATGCAAGCCTATTATTCGGAATCCTGCTGTAAATATGCCGGCTCCTGATTATATTTTTCTGGAATCTACATATGGAAACAAACTTCACGACAATCATGATTTGGCAATGAAAGAACTGGAGCGGATTGTACGTGATGCCTGTGCAAAAAAAGGAAAAATTATAATTCCATCATTTGCAATTGAACGTGCTCAGGAACTTGTATTCTATTTACATCTTCTTACAGATAAAAAGAAGATTCCTGTTGTACCTATTTATGTTGACTCTCCAATGGCAAGCAATGCAACTTCTGTTTTCCGCGTTCATCCGGAATGTTACGACGA
>DEEV01000024.1:10031-10301 GCA_002350445.1 Treponema sp. UBA2869
GTTATGATTGTAGGCTATATGGCAGAAAATACTTTGGGTCGTAGACTTTTTGAAGGTCAGAAAGAAGTTAAGATTCTTGGCGACATGTACAAGGTAAATGCAAAGATTGAACGCTGCAACGGTTTTTCCGCCCACGCGGACTACAACGAAATGATTGAATGGCTTAAAGAGTGCGACACAAGCCGTCTTAAGAAAATATTCCTTATTCATGGTGAACCTGATCAGCAGGAAGGCTTTAAACAACATCTTGCAGAAGCAGGTTTCCCTAAT
>DEEV01000078.1:0-860 GCA_002350445.1 Treponema sp. UBA2869
GCAGGGGGAGACTTCCCCCTCTTCCCCTATGCCCTGCAGCCTGACACCTATAACCTATTTTACAAACTCCTCAAATCCCTTTTCATTAATCTCTTTGAACAGCTGTCCGTCGCCGGTCTTTACAATGTGCCCCTTTACAAGAATATGTGTGTAATCAACATTCAGACCTTCGAGAATTTTTGTTGTGTGAGTGATGATAAGAAGGGCTCCGTTTGTCATTTTGCGGTATTCTTCAATGCCTTTTGCAACAAAGCGTATTGCATCTACGTCAAGACCTGAGTCGGTTTCGTCAAGAATTGCAAAATCCGGCTTGAGCATTAAAAGCTGAAGGATTTCTGCCTTTTTGCGTTCGCCACCGGAAAAGCCTACGTTCAGGTCGCGCTTTGCGTATTCCGGGTTCATTGAAAGAAGTTCCATGCAGCGCTGTAATTCCTTCTGGAACTGAAAAAGTTTTACGCGTTCGCCGGTTTTCTGCTGAATTGCCGAACGTATAAAGTTTTCAAGGCTGATTCCCGGGACTTCGAGCGGGCTCTGAAAAGACATGAACATTCCGCTCTTTGCACGTTTGTCAGTCGAAGCTTTTGTTATATCTTCATCCTTAAAAATGATTTTTCCGCCGGTTACGTGATAAACAGGGTTTCCCATTAAGGCGTTTCCGAGTGAAGATTTTCCGGCACCGTTTGGTCCCATCAGAACGTGAGTTTCGCCCTGATCGATTTTTATATTGAGGTCATTGAGAATCTGCTTTCCGTCCTCAAGACCTGCGTTTAAGTTTTGTACGTCTAATAACATAACTATAATATACCGAAAAATGCTCAGGGCGACAAGCAGAACTGACTACTAGACGGGTAGGTTGGTTT
>DEEV01000078.1:929-9736 GCA_002350445.1 Treponema sp. UBA2869
CTTTATGTTAGTATACTGCTGTTAATTTTTAAGAAGTGAGGTCTTTATGTTAAAAAGAAATACAGGTTTTTCAAATCTTACCGCAGGTTATCTTTTTCCAGAGGTTGCCCGTCGTCGTCGTGAATATGCATCAAAAAATCCAAATGCAAAAATAATAAGTCTTGGAATTGGAAATACAACAGAACCGCTTCCTAAGTGCATTGCACAGGCTATGGCAGATTATTCAATTTCTCTCTCTACGGCAGAAGGTTATTCCGGATATGGTGATGAACAGGGCCTTACAGAACTTCGTAAACGAATTGCAGAAGTGTTTTATAAAGACCTTGCTTCTGATGATGAAGTTTTTATTTCTGATGGTGCAAAATGTGATATTGCACGTATTCAGACTTTGTTTGGTTCAAAAGTAAAAATTGCAGTTCAGGATCCTGCATATCCTGTTTATGTTGACGGTTCTGTAATTGTTGGTGCTGCAGGTAAAAATACTGGAAGTGGTTATAAAGGTGTAACTTACATGCCTTGTGTTCCGGAAAATAATTTTTTCCCGGATTTGTCTAAAATTAAAAAGAATTCATTGATTTATTTCTGTTCTCCAAATAATCCGACTGGTGCAGTTTCTTCAAGAGAAGAGCTTAAAAAACTTGTTGATTTTGCAAATGCAAATGGTTGTATCGTAATTTTTGATGCAGCATACCGCGAATTTATACGTGATGAAAAACTGCCTAAATCAATTTTTGAAATTGAAGGAAGCCGCCATTGTGCTATCGAAATAAATTCATTTTCAAAGCCGGCTGGTTTTACAGGTGTCCGTCTGGGGTGGTCTGTTGTTCCTAAGGAGCTTAAATTTGCGGATGGTACAAGCGTACATCAGGACTGGAACCGTGTTATGACAACTCTGTTTAATGGAGCTTCGAACGTTGCTCAGAATGGTGGACTTGCATGCCTTACAGATGAAGGTCTTTCCGCAATGAAGAGCGTAATTGATTATTATCTGGAAAATGCTTCTTTAATAGAAAAAACTTTCCGCGGCGAAAATTTCCGTAAGGCTGGGGCAGAAGTTTACTTTACAGGAAACTCTCCTTACATTTGGGTAAAATTCCCTGGTAAAAAGAGCTGGAATGTTTTTGATTCTCTTCTTGAAAAATGCAACGTTGTTACAACTCCAGGAAGTGGATTTGGTCCTGCAGGCGAAAGCTTTATCCGAATCAGTGCATTTGGTCATCACGCTGATGTAGAAGAAGCCTGCAAACGTTTAAGTGAATTTTCATTTTAGTTTTTTTTGCTTAAGTTGATTCTCTGATCTGAAAATTTTCAGTAAAAAAAAAGCTGCCTGAATTAAACAGACAGCTTTTTTTTTGTGCATTTTTTTAATGCTTTTGAAATGTGATTTTAGAAAGTTCCTCTATATCCAACATCTATTGCAATTGCTTTTGAAGGATTTGTTCTTGTAAATTCCATCAGGTTTAATTTTAATGCCGCATGAAGTTCGCCTGTTCCAATTTTTGTAGAAACATAAGGCGCAACTACAATGTCCATGTTGTCAAGTTTATATGTTTCGCTTTCTGCAGCTTTTGTAAAATACTTATCCTTGAACGAAACACAAAAATGAGAGCCGACTGTATATATTACCGAATTTATGTTTAGTTCGTTTGTGTACATGTTTAAGTCGAAGCCGAATGTGTCGTCTATAAATGCAAAGTTTTTAACTGTGTTTTTTGGCAGACTGAAAAAGCTGAAATTTACATGAAAATTATTAATAAAAAGTCTTGGTTCAAAAATCAGGTAAATGTCATCTGATTTTGCGACAGCTTCGTCAGTTCCGGCGGTAAACGAAGCATTGAAAATTCCTGCCTGCATAAATATTGAGTTTGTGTAGTTGTTTCCAATAAGAATTGTAGTTCCTGCGTGCCAGTAAACTTTATCAATTACTACAATTACGTTTTCATTTTTGTATTTATCACCAAGAGGAATTCCAATTCCCATTGCAATGTCAAAAGTGAATAGCGGAAGTGTCATTGCAAAACGTGCATCCGTATTAAATACGAAGAATTTTGAATCTTCATGATTAAAATAGGCGTAAATTCCACCTGCAACAGGCAAATCATGAAATTTCATTACATCTGCAATGCCGGCACCAAAGTGAGGGTAGAGTATTGAATCTGCATTTCCAAGCCAGCTTTCTGTAATTTTTGAAGAAATCGGTTCCAGTCCAAAATATCGCTGAAGGAAAATATCAGAACCAACAGGATCATAAGTTCCTAAAAAAGCCGCAAAATAGTTTGCCGCATAATAACCTTGTTTTCTCAATATAATAGAAAGTTCATCCAGTCTGAAAATAGAGTCAGTCTCATGAAAAATCTTTTCACTTATAAGGTTTTTTGTATCCAGAGAAACTTCAAGATGGCTCCAGATATTCTGCGTAAAATTAAATTGGCCTGCAAAAAATGACTGCATGCTCAGATACGGTTCATAATCTGCTGCCTCAGGATCTGCGGTGTATTTTAGTTTTGCACCTGCGTATCCGGAAAAAGCCATATCTGCATAAA
Organism: Treponema sp. UBA2869; assembly: GCA_002350445.1. Lineage (GTDB taxonomy): Bacteria > Spirochaetota > Spirochaetia > Treponematales > Treponemataceae > Treponema_D. Next base: position 3,473 of record DEEV01000078.1, read on the forward strand.
GGGCAGAAATTGCGGTTGAAAATGTTAAAATTATAGAAAAAATAAGTTTCTTACTATTCATCACTTTATTATCGGCATAAAAAGGAAAATTCTTTAGTTTTTTGCCTGCATCTGAAAAAAATAAGAAAATATCAAAAATGATGATTAATTTCTCTTGAAATCTGATATTTTCGGTATATAATAGATGTTATGAGCGATTATCTTGACCCGAATAATGAAGAACTCTTAAAGGATTTTTTTGCTGAGGCTGAACAGCAGGTTGAACAGCTGGAAAGCAATATTCTTGTTATAGAAAATGATCCGACAAATCATGAGGCTATAGATGAGATTTTCCGTGCGGCACATACACTTAAAGGTGGTTCCGCAACTGTAGAAATGATGGAACTCTCACATTTTACTCATACTGTAGAAGATGTTCTTGATGAAATTCGTTCAGACCGTTTGTCTGTAAATGAAGATGTTGTTGATATTCTCTTGACTTCTATTGACGTTATTAAAGCAATGCTTGAAGCACGTCAAAATGGCTCTGTTTACGAAGAAAATATTGATGATTTAACGAATAAACTTCATTCTTATATTCCTGATAGTAATGGTAAAAAGGCTGCTCCTGCTAAAAAGCCTGCTGCAACACCTGTTCAGACTGCACCTGCGGCTCCGGTTGTTTCTGGTTCAGATTCAGGACTTGTTCCTCCTCCGCTTTCAGATGATGAATTTGCAGAGCTTAAACAGGCTTGTGAAGGCGATCAGAAACTTTGGTGTGTTGGCGTTAAGTTTGATGAATCGAACCCGATGAATAGTGTAGGCGGTATTCAGGTTTTTGCAGCCCTTAAGTCTGTTGGAAATGTTCTTAAAACTATTCCTGATTTTGATGCTCTTTATGAAGATCAGTTCTATGAAACTGTGTTCTATTATGTGGCATCTGAAGCAGATGGTTCAGAAATAGAAGATGTTTCTTTCTTAAGTGATGTAACTTTGATTACAGATGCTCAACTTGTTACAGAAGCAGGTTCTTCTGCTCCTGCAGCAACTCCGGTGTCAGCTCCTGCTCCAAAAGCAGAACCTGCAGCTGCAGTTTCATCTGATACTCAGAATGACCTTGTAAAAGATATTCTTAATGATAATGTTCTTGCTCCTGAATCAAAACCTGCTGTGGCTCCAGCTGCACAGGCAGAAAAGAAGCCTGAACCTAAAAAAGATGCTCCGGCTCATGCAGTTCAGCAGAATTCAATTTTGCGCGTAGATTCACGCCGAATTGATAATCTTTTGAACCTTGTATCAGAAGCAGTAATTACAAAGGCTTCATTCAATCAGCTTGCAACTCAGAATGTTGCAGAACTTTCAAAGTTCCAGGCGCTTGGTGTTGAGTTTAAGGAAAAATTCCATACATTAATAGATAGTATTCCTGAATACCTTGAAAAGGCACGAAATGGAATCCCTTCCAGCGAAATCAGAAAGGAAATTCTTACAGAATACGGTTCTCTCGGTTCAATTTTTGATGAATACGAATCGGAAACAAAAGGTATGACTGCAAAGTTCCGTTCATATACACAGAACCTTGGAACTATTGCCGGTGATTTACAGGAAGGCGTAATGAAAATCCGAATGGTTCCGATTAATCAGATTTTCAGCCGTTTCCCTCGTGTTGTACGCGACCTTCAGCGAGATTTGAACAAAAAGATTGACCTTATAATAGAAGGTGAGGATACAGAACTTGATAAATCAGTTGTAGAAGATTTGCTCGACCCTATTATGCACTGTGTCCGAAACTCTGTAGACCATGGTATTGAGCTGCCGGAAGTAAGAAAAGCTGCCGGAAAGCCAGAAACAGGAACAGTTCTTCTTAAGGCTTCAAACGAAGGTAACCAGATTGTAATAGAAATTAAAGATGATGGTGCCGGAATTGATGTTGAAAAGGTAAAGAAGAAGGCTATAGAAAAAGGTCTTATTCATCCGGATAAGGTTATTTCTGATCAGGATGCATATCAGCTTATTATGCAGCCGGGCTTTTCTACCGCAGACAAAATTTCCAATATTTCAGGACGTGGCGTAGGGCTTGATGTTGTACGTACTATGATTCAGAACTTGAAGGGTTCAATTTCAATCAATTCTGCTCATGGTAAAGGTACTTCATTCATTATTAAACTACCGCTTACTCTTGCAATTATTCAGGGTCTTTTGGTTCGTGTTGGTAAGGAAGTTTATTCAATTCCGATTGCAAATGTTATTGAAAGCCAGTGTATAAATATCAGCGAAATTAATCATATTGATAATTACGAAATTCTGAATGTACGTAATGAAGTTATAAGTATTCTTCGTCTTTCAAGACTTTTCGGAATTCGTGAATCTGTTCAGACTGATGAATGTTATATTGTAATAGTTGGAAGTCAGGAAAAGAAGATTGGTCTTATGGTAGACGCTTTAATTGGCGAAGAGGATGTTGTTATTAAGCCTCTGAAAGATCAGTTTACTTCTTCTCCAGGAATAGCAGGCGCTTCAATTTTAGGAGACGGTTCTGTTTCTCTTATTATTGATGTTGGTCAGCTTTCTGAACTTGGAATAAAACAAGAATTGCTTGCTAAGCAACAGCAGGAACAGTTCGTTAACGAGTAGGGGTATTTATGGAAGCAGAAAACGAAGTTCTTGTTGCAACTCAAGTTGCTGAACAGACTGAAAAAACAGAAAATGCCGCTGTTATAGACTTCAAAATGGTAACTTTTTCGCTTGCCGGAAAAGACTATGCCATTGATATTATGAACGTAAAGGAAATTGCAAAGGCTGGACGTTTTACATATGTTCCAAATGCACTTCCTTTTGTTCTTGGAGTATACAACCTTCGTGGTGAAATTATTCCTATTTTAGACTTAAGGCTTTTCTTTAATGTAGATGTGCCTGAGCGTACAGAAAATAAGTTGGAAAATCTGCTTATTCTTTCGGTTGAAGAACAGACTTTCGGTGTTGTAGTAGATAAGATTGATAAGGTTGTTGGAGTTCAGAAAAGTTCTATTCAGCCACCGCATCCTTTGTTTGGTGATATAAACATCAGATATATTGAGGGTGTAATTGAAGCAAATAAACGTCTGTATGTTTTGCTTGATGTAACAAAAATCTTTTCTGCAAAAGAGGCTGTTGGAAATGGTGAAAAACCAGCTATTCCTTACAGACCTCAGCCTGCAAGAAATGCAGCGCCGGTACAAAATTCTGATTCGTTTGCGGCTCCTGCTGCAAATGCAGAGCCTGCTCAGACAAAAGCTGAACCTGCTCCTTCTGCACCTAAGCCAGAAGATAAGAGTAAAGAATATGTTAAGTTTATTACTGAAGGGCTTCAAAGCTTTAAGAAGTTCTTTGTTTCAAATATCAACGAATCTTGGGTAATTCATCGTGTTGCTGAATGGGCTAAACTGAAAGGTGAAGATCATGTTCAGCTTCAAAATGAAAATGATGCACAAGAATTCTTACAGCCGTTCTGGTCTACCTGCTCGGATGCATGGTGGTCTAAGGATTATGCCGATTCAGTAATGAAAATACTTCCAGATAATTCTGCAAAGCAGATTATTGTCTGGAATCCAGGTTGCGGTAAAGGAATGGAGACTTATTCTTTGGCCTGCGTTTTGAAAATGCGTTATCCAGATGCAAAAATCAGGGTTTATGCCCAGGATATTGATCTGCTTGCAGTTTCAAATGCGTCATTGATTTCGGTTCCTGCTGATTTGGCTTCCGGCTGGTACGGTCCATATTTGACAAAAAAAGCAAATGGGGATTATACTTTTAGTCAGGAAATTAAAGAGAGCATTTTGTTTGAGTACCACGATTGCAGAAATACAAATGCACTTCCTATGGTTGATGTAATTTTTGCCCGTGATATACTTTCATTACTGGATGCTGCTGCACAAGAAACGGTAATTGCTGATTTCCTTGAGAAGATGAAGGGTAATGCTATTGCAATTCTTGGCGAAAATGAGGCTATGCCTTCATCTTTTAATTTTGGTGAAAATACTGTAGGTGCGCTTGTGGCGTACACTAAGGATTAAATAGGAGTAAAAAATGCGAGTTGAGTATATTAATCCGTTTGTAGAAACTTCTTTCAGAGTTCTTCAGGAAGTTTTGGGTGGAGCTGATGTAAAGCGTGGAGATTTGTATTTAAAATCAACAGCTATGCCTGTTATGGGTGTTGCAGCTCTTGTTGGTCTGGCAGGTGACGTAGAGGGTCGCGTATTGTTTGATATGACAATGGAAACGGCTCTTAATGTTGCGTCTGCAATGAATGGAGAAAAAATCCCAGAGTTTGATGATTTGGCTAAAGCTACTATCAGTGAGCTTGCAAATCTTATTACAGCTCAGGCTGTTACAAAGCTTCATGAACTTGGATTTAAGTTTGACTTGACACCTCCAGCTTTGTTTGTTGGACAGAAAATGGAAATTGCAGCTTTAGGAGGTACAACAGACAGTGTTGAAGCTCTTATTGTTCCTTTAATTTCTGATTGTGGTAAAATTGAAGTAAACGTTTCTATTAGGGAACGAGCATAAAATATAGAGGAGTAAAAAGTATGAAAACAACACAAGATTATCCTACAATTAATGAGCGTCCGCCTGAGGGTCGAAAAGACGACGGAACTTCATTCAGAGTATTGGTTGTTGACGACTCTATGTTCGTTGCCAAACAACTTGGTCAGATTCTTACCAGCGAAGGCTATGAAATTGTAGCAACAGCTGCTGATGGTAAGGAAGGCGTTGATAAATATAAGGAATTGTGTCCAAATGTTGACTTGGTTACAATGGATATCACAATGCCTAAAATGGATGGAATTACAGCTCTTGAGCAGATTATTGCTTTTGATAAAAATGCAAAAGTTGTAATGGTAAGTGCTCTTGGAAAAGAGGAGCTTGTAAAGAAATCTTTAATGACAGGTGCAAAGAGTTATATTATTAAGCCTTTGGATCGTAAAAAGGTTCTTGAACGAATCGCAAAAGTTTTGCAGTAGTTTATAGCTTTTACTCTTTTTATAAACGGACTTTTACGGAATGTTTCTTTACTGGAAGATTTCGAAAGTCCGTTTTTTTATTTTAAAATAAACAGTTTTGCTACAGTCTGGACTCTAAAAAAAAGCTGTCGTTTTCTTGTTTTGATTGATTTTAATTAAAGAAATTTCTTATAGAATCAACGTCTTTATGAAATTTTTCGTCAATTACAGGTGGGTGCTCATTGAAGTAAAGGATTTGATTCATTTCTTCTAATGTTTTTACACCCCAGATTGGAATTACATTTTCGTACTGCTGTAGGAATCCAAATGCAAGTGGTATATTATCAATTAAACCGCCGCCCAGTGGTTGCATTGCTATAAAGCCTACATCGTGTTCTTCGCATTTTTTTACAAGTTGTGAAACTTCCGAAGGACTTACCATGCTGAAAGGGTACTGAATTGAATCATAAAGATCGGATTCAATTGCTTCTGTTGCCAATGAAAAATTTGTTGTTACAATTCCGATGTTTTTAATTTTTCCAAGGTCTTTAAGATATTTCAGGGTATCGTAAACTTTGTCGGAAGCTCCGGAAACAGGAAGAAAACTTTCTGTTTCCAGTTGATATAAATCTACATAATCTGTATGGAGGGTCATAAGACTTGTTTCTAAATCTTGTCTAATTTCTGCTGCAGAAGATGTTGTTGTTGCTGTTGAAAGAAAAATATTCTTACGAATGTCGTATAAAGCATCTCCAAGGAGTTTTTCGCTTTCTGGTGTTTTTCTAGAAGTATCAAAGAAGTTTATTCCAGAATCGTAAGCTTTTCGGACAATCAATGCTGCTTCATCTTCGGAAATTGATTCTGTTAGGCGCATTGCACCGAATGCCACGCGGGAAATTAAAAGATTTGTTTTACCAAGTCTAATGTAGTCCATATTTTTTTCAGGTTATAGGTTTTAGGCAGAAAATGTACCCCGCAGAGGGGGTAGTGGAAAAGACGGTGATTGAGCTTGTCGAAACTACCGTCTTTGTAGCGAGGGGGAGACTTTTTTTTCCCTCTTACCTGACATCTAAAATCTATAACCTAGCACCTCTTATCTAATTACCGGCTTATAGTTTTTAATAGCCTTCTGAATGAAGAATACAAGGTCATCCAAAGAAACGCGTTCCTGTTCCATTGAATCACGGTAACGTACAGTTACTGTGTTGTAAAGTTCGTTTGCAGAACCATCTTCTTTCTTTTCCTGAATTGTATCGTAATCTACAGTTACACAGAAAGGAGTACCAACTTCGTCCTGGCGGCGGTA
>DEEV01000050.1:0-334 GCA_002350445.1 Treponema sp. UBA2869
TACTTTGAATGGGTATACTTCATTTACGGTATTATCATGACATTGCTTCCAATGATTATTGGATTCCTTTTTGCTAAGTTTGTTCTTAAGCTTAATTTGTTGAACAATCTTGGTTCTATTTGTGGTGGAATGACTTCTACTCCTGCTCTTGGTACTTTGATTGGTACTGCTGGAACAGAAAAGGTTGCAGGTGCTTACGCTTCAACTTATCCAATTGCTCTTGTAGCTGTTGTACTTGTTTCTCAGTTCCTGATTATTTTGTTCCGCTAACAACAGGTTTATAACTAAAATGAAAAGACAGTCCATTTGGGCTGTCTTTTTTGCTGCTCGCGTA
>DEEV01000050.1:566-1305 GCA_002350445.1 Treponema sp. UBA2869
TTTGCCTGAATAAAAAGTTTTCCTGCGTGAGTAAAATCACCGGCAAGGTAACGCTCCATTGCGGCATTAAAAATATCAACCTGTTCAATTTCAAGAGAAGTCATATCTCTTCTAAAATTAATTACATTGTACAATTGAACCGGCACCGATTTTCCAACAACCCTTACTTTATCCAAAGGTCTTGCAACAATTAAATCCTTAAAACTTCCCTGATTTGCCATATTCCAGGTAGTGTCAGAACACATGATCCATGAATTATAAGCCTTGTTTACACCTTCAAGACGAGCCGCAAGATTTACCGTATCACCTATCATTGTATAATTTACTTTGTTAAAATCCTGCGACATACTACCCATAAGCCCTACAAAAGCAGCTCCCGTGTTAAGACCGATTCTTGTATAAAGCGGATTTGGAATATCCGATGTTTCAGGACTTTCAGGATTATAATGCATTCTGTTAAATTCCAGCTCTGTCTGCTTCATCTTACAGGCAGAATCAAGCGCGTAATATGCCCATTCTTCCGGAGTATGAAGTTTTGCGGGGTCAGGTGCACCAAACATAGAAATTATCGCATCACCTTCATATTTATCGATATTTCCATTATTAGAAAGAATTGCTTTGGACATATCGCCTAGATATTCATTTAAAACTTTAATAAGCCTGTTTGGACCTTCTTCTCCGTAAAGTTTATCCATTTTTTCACTAAAGGATGAAAATTTCTGAATATCACTGAAAAGTG
>DEEV01000050.1:1321-3740 GCA_002350445.1 Treponema sp. UBA2869
TAAAACTATCAGGATTGTTTTTAAGCTGATCTACAGTATCTTTGTTTGCAAACGAAGAAGCTATCATTGTAATAAATTTTTTTTCTTTTGAGCTGATATAAAAACCGTAAGAAAAGTTTGAAAGAAAATTTGTTATAACCATCAAAATAAGCGGCACAAAAGGAAGATAAATACTGAACAAAATAAAAACAGAAAGAATAATCAGAATGTAAATAGTATAAACCGCACCCATTACTGTATTCTGAAAGGTTGTAGATTTTGCTTTAAGAAAAAGATAAATAAGAGTTACAAGGAAAGTTAAAATATAACCAATGTACCATGGAAGCGGAATAATAAAACTTTTGTTCAAAATTGTATTCATTACATTTGCATGAATACCTACATTTTCGTATTTTTTTTCAAATGGAGTTGAACCAAGGTCTGTTGTTCCTGTACTTGTATTTCCAATAATACAGTATGAATTTTTCAAAGTATCTTTAAGAGAATTTCTGTTCTTTTTGTATAACTTTATAAGTTCAGGTAAAACAGTAAAATCTTCTTTAAGATTTGCACTGATTGAATCTAAAAGCTCTTTATCAATTTCTTTTTTCAGCTGATCAAGTCTGACTAAAACTTCCTTGTAAAAATTACATTCAAGATAATAATCAAGGTTGCTGTAGAAATCTTCGCGTTTCTTAAAAAACTTTGCATATTCTTCATCAGAAATACCGTCAAAAGCCTGTCCATTAATGCTGTAGCCTGTGCATTTTTGTAAAAGACTATTTTTTGCATGAAGCATTTCATTATAAAACTGAATCAGTTCCAGCGCCGCAAGCGAAAACTGCATTTCATAACCATTTTCGTCTGAAAGTTTGTCCAGGCAGATATTGTTCAGGCATGCTGTAATATTCTGTTCAATAATATCCAGGTCTATTATGTCTATTATTTTTACCGTATTAAAGGATTCTCTTAAATCACCGCGGCGCCAGTTAATAAGAATTCTGCCTTCTGAATCGACAGGAATTTTAATGTCTTTTCTGGCGCGTTCGTCAGGCATTTTTGCATTATGAATTACAATTGAATTATGATTTACAGTTATGTCCGAAGAATCAACAATTTTTAGCAAAGGTGCAAAAGAAAGTGTACAGGCAAATTTCCCGTCATAATCATGCAAAAGTTCCATGCGGCGTCGTGTACCGTCGCTGTCTATTACAGAGTTTACAAACCCTACTCCGCCCGCTCTGCTTACAAGTTTATTCATTGCCGGTGAAAAACTTTCATAAACATCATAATCAGATTCAATTGCAGTTTTTATGTTTCCGGTTTTAATTCTATGATTTTTGTCAGCTACGTAATCTAAAAACATTCTGTTTTTCACATAATCAAGTTCGTCTTGTGGCGTTGTTATTCCAAGAAACTGAGTATTAATTGTAAGAAACGAATTTCCAAAAAATTGGAGTGACTGACCAAAATATTCATCATTATCGCGAAAGATTGTAGAAAAAAGAGTATTTGAAAGTTCGTCAAATTCCTGTGGAATAATCTGATTTAATAATTCTGATTTTAGCTGCGATTTTTCATTTTCTGAAAAAAAATTATTAGAAAGCACTTTATTAACCTGAATTATCTGGTCTGAAATATTTTGTTTTGCCTTATAAAGGTTTTCTTTAATTACATTTTGGGCATTAGAAGAAATGCCGTTTTTTGAAGGCGAAACATATTCAATATCGAAAGAAGCTGAAAAAGCTTCAAATTCCTTAAGACGAATCATTGCATCAGCAATGATGTCACGAGACCAGGGCCACTCACCTAGAGCATCTATAGAGTCATCATCTATTTCAAGAAGAACAATTTTTTCGTTTTTTGGGGGCTGTTTTTTTAAATGCAGCAATGCATCGTAAAGTCGAAAATCAAGTTTTTGAAAAGTATCAAAAAAACACAATACAGCAAAAATTGCAGCAACTGTAAGTGTTATAAAAAGGGTAACTCTATTTCTTTTAATTTTCATGCCCTTAATTATAACAGATTTTAGCAACTATTTACTATAAAAATATTCATCCAGGGCAAGTTTAGCGGCTGCCTGTTCTGCTTCCTTTTTTGTTTTTCCTGAGCAAGGTCCAAAAATTTTGTTTCCAAGATGAACCCTGACATTAAAAACTTGATTATGATCCGGGCCTGATTTTGAAACAAGCTCGTAAACCGGACATTTTTTTTCTGATTTCTGATACATTTCCTGAAGTTTTGTCTTAAAATCCTTCATTCCGTTTTCAAGAACTTTTTCAATTTCGGGAACAATAAATGAAAGCACATATTTTTCAGCAGCTTTATAGCCGGAATCTTCGTAATAAGCACCAATTACAGCTTCCATACAGTCAGCAAGAATAGCAGGCTTTGTGCGTCCGCCGCTTTTTTCTTCACCAAAGCCCATTACCAGAAGCTT
>DEEV01000050.1:3745-11435 GCA_002350445.1 Treponema sp. UBA2869
ATTCCAAGCGAAAGTGCAATTGGAGCAAGTGCCTTTTCAGAAACTACCGAAGATTTAATTTTTGCAAGGTCGCCTTCTGGATTTTCAAGATTATTGTAAAGGTAAGATGCTGTAACCATTCCAAGTACAGAATCTCCAAGAAATTCCAGGCGTTCATTGTTTTTTAGACCTTTTATTTCATTGCAGATTGACCGGTGATTAAAAGCCTGGTTTAACAGTTCAATATTCTTAAATTTGATGTCAACTTTCTTGCAGTATTCTGCAAGCTGTTTTTCCCTTTCTTTTGAAATGCTTCTGCTCATATTTATTAATAGAAATAATCAAATAATGTCATGGAAATAATTATTTGATTCACGCATTCTTGCTTTGCAAAAAATGCTCAAAATGCAAAAAAAAAGTACAAGCAGAACTTGTACTTTTTGTAAAACTTATATGTTCAGTTAAAACTATTTGTTAGCTTTAATGAAGTCGTAAGCATCGCGAACAGTTTCAAATTCGTTTGCCTTTTCATCAGGAATCTGAACTCCCAATTCTTCTTCGATAGCATATACTAATTCATAAGTATCAAGGCTATCTGCTCCAAGGTCATTTCTGAAAGATGAGTCAAGAGTAACTTTTCCTTCATCGATTTCCAACTTGTCAGCGATCAGCTTCTGGATCTTCTCGAACAATTCGTCCATTTTTTTCTCCTAGATATTAGCCTTTTGTTTCAGGTGTAATTACCTGACGTCCGCGATAAAAACCGCATTTTGGACAAACGTGATGAGCCTGAACTAAGTTACCGCAGTTGTTGCATTCAACGAGCTGTGGAGCTGTCAGTTTCATATTGATTGTCTGACGTCTTTTTGTTACGGCTTTTGATGTTTTACTTCTTGGTACAGCCATATATATAACCTCACTTTAATTTTATCTGACATTAAACTGAAATTAGTATACAGCAGTTCCATTCAGCGTGTCAATTCATTATAACAAAAAATCTGCTAATGTCAAACAAAATTTAAAAAAATGTCAAAATAAAAAATCCATAATATGTTTGAATTTTTATTTACAACTCAGTTTTTTTGCAAGTGCGTCTGACACTACTTTTGGCACCATTCTTGTTATGTCACCGCCAAAAGCCGCCAGCTGTTTGATTGAAGAAGACTTTACAATTGTGTATTTTTCCCGCGACTGCAAAAAAATTGTTTCTATATCAGGATTAAGATTCTGATTCATCTGCGCAAGTTCGTATTCGTATGCAAAATCGTTGGAAGTACGCACTCCCCTTACCAGAACTTTTGCGCCGGCTTCCTTTGCATAATTTACGATAAGGCCTGTAAACGCATGAACCGTAACGTTTTTTATATCCTTTGTAAATTCCTTAATAAATCCGACCCTTTCTTCTGCAGTGAACATGCATTTTTTATCCGGATTAACCGAAACAACCACATCAACAGAATCAAAAAGATTAGACGCTCGCTGTATAATATCAAGATGACCGTTTGTAGGCGGGTCAAAAGTGCCTGCAAATACTGCTTTTACCATAATTGTTAACTTATCTTATTTGACCAAAACACACAATAGATGTTATTATAATAAGGATATGAAAAGAATTATTTTTTGTTTAATCACAATTTTATCAGTTTTTGCAATTGCATCTTGCGGTACAACAACTGGTGTAAAACAGGAAAAGAAATCAGCTTCAGTTTCTCAGCCACAGCAGGATTTTGACGAAGTTGAAGATGTTGATGATGAGGAATATCTCCGCTCTACGAACGAACTTACTGATGCCGAAAAAGTATCCAAGGAAGAGTTCGAAGAAGATAAAGCAGAGGTTCTTCGCATAATTTCAGAACTTTCTAAGGTTATGGAAAAAGGTGATAAAGATGCATGGCTTAAATACATTGCTCCTGATTCTATAAGATATTATTCAAGCCCGGCAAACATCCGCAAGGTTCAGAAAAAACTTGCAGATAAAACTATTCAGCTGCATGGAATTGGAGATTATTTTAAGTATGTTTTCATTCCTTCAAGACAGCGAAGTTCCGTAGACGAAATCCGCTATATTTCAAAGACAAATGTAAAGGCTGTTGAAGTAAAGAGCGACGGTTCCGTTACGGTTTATTATTACTTTGTAAAAGTTGACGGAAAATGGCTTGTACATCTTCCGACTTTGGCATAGATTTATAATATAGAAAAAATTAGGAGAAAAAAAATGAAACTTTCAAAAAAGATTTTAGTGTCAGGAATGCTTTTTATTACTGCTGCTGTTTTTGCTTTTGCAGATGATACTGCCAGCGTTCAGAAAACTAACAAAAAAGAAAGCGAAACTTCTGTAGAAGAGGAATACCTCCGTGACCCGGAAGGTGATATTATTCAGACACTTGCAGAGTCTGATGATTATGACAATAAACTTGTTGCTCTTCAGTACCTTTCTGATGCCCTTGAATCAGGAAACACTTCTCCAGCTGTTCTTCAGGCTTTGGATAGACTTGCAGGCGAAGGGATTACAAGCCAGTCAAGAACAAATGGCCGTATGATGAATAACTTCCCGGAAATCCGCAGACAGGCTTGTCTTCTTATGGCAAAAGTTCCTACAGAACATTCAAAGAACATGCTTGTTTCTATTGCAGTTGCAGATAACGAACCAATGGTAATTTCTGCTGCCGTAAAATCTTTGGGTGATATCGGAATTAATAATAACGATGAAACAGTAGATGCTATCGCATTTGCAAACAGAAGAAATCAGGTTTTGAACCCTACAAGTTCTCTTGCAATGGAAGTTCTTAATGCATATGAAGCACTTGAAGGTACTACAGAAAACAAGAAAAATATGGTAGATTCAATTGCCCGCATTGCTTCAGACTACAGATATGTAACACCTGTTCGTCAGAGAGCACAGAAACTGCTTAAGAAATTCACACAGAATGCTTCAAGTAACAATGATAAAAAGTCAACAAAATCAAATACTAACAAGTCTAACAACAATACTTCTACAGCAGAAGTAGACGGCGAATAAATTGGAACCTATAATACTTGCCTCTTCATCACCACGCAGACAGGAAATCTTGAAAATGCTCAAGATTCCTTTCCGCGTGATTATACCAAATACAGACGAAACGCTTACAAGTGCAATAGATCTTGAGCAGATTCCGGAACTTATTGCACGCGAAAAAGTTACAGCAGTTATTCATTCTCTTCCGGCTGGTCAGGAAATCCCTTGGATTTTAGGAGCTGACACTGTTATTTTCTTTAATGGTAAAATACTTGGTAAACCGGAAAATCAGGAACAGGCTGTTGAATATCTTACTGCCCTTCAGGGAAATACACATACAGTAATAACTTCGATTGTTTTATATAACGGCCGAACAAAAGATATTTCTTCGAGAATTTGCAAAACAAACGTAACGTTTGCGCCAATGTCAAAAGAAGAAATTCAGTGGTATGTAGAAACCGGTGAATGGCATGGTGCGGCAGGCGGATACAGAATTCAAAGTCTGGCTTCCTGCTTTGTTCAGAAAATAGACGGCTCTTATTCCTGTGTGGTTGGGTTGCCTATTTTTGAACTTTACGATATATTAAAAGAACAAGGTTATTCTATCCTTGAATAATGTGCTGGCTGTTAGCCTGGCACTATAATACGAGGCAGTAAAGGCCCGCTTCGCAAAAGCCTTGACAGCCTCGTTTGCTGTGTTAGACAAAAGTCTAACACAATCATCTTCCGGCCCTTTTGGGTACGAGAAACAGAGTATGGGGTAAGAGAAATCTTACAACGTGAAGGAGAAAATCATGGCAGTAGTAACCATGAAGAACCTGTTGGAATCTGGAGTACACTTCGGACATCAGGTAAAACGCTGGGATCCACGTATGAAGAAGTACATCTTCGCAGAACGCAATGGTATCCACATTATCGACTTGCAGAAAACAATTGCTGCAATTAAAGACGGCTATGATGAAGTACGCAAAGTTACTGCATCTGGCAAATCAATCCTCTTCGTAGGAACTAAAAAACAGGCACAGCAGGCTGTACAGAAAGAAGCTGAACGCTGTGGAATGTTCTATGTAAACAACCGCTGGCTTGGTGGTATGCTTACAAACTTCTCTACAATCAAAAAATCACTTCAGCGCCTCAAGAAAATCGAAAAGATGGAAATTGACGGCACATTCGAAAATCTTACAAAAAAAGAAGTAGCTGCTCTCCAGAAGGAAAAGGCTAAACTTGAAAAGAACCTTGGTGGTATTAAAGAAATGAAAGAACTTCCAGGTGCTCTTTTTGTAATTGATACACACAAAGAACAGATTGCAGTTGCAGAAGCACGCAGAATGGGTATCCCAATCATTGCTGTTGTTGATACAAACTGTAACCCAGAAGGAATTGACTTCCCTATTCCTGGTAACGATGACGCTATCCGCGCTATTTCTTTGTTCACTTCAATTATTGCAAATGCAGTTATTGAATCAGACAATGAAGCTGGTCTTAAGATTCTTGAAAACCTTAATGACGATGAAGAAGTTACTACAGACGCTGCAAACAAAGACGAAGACGAAGAAATCGTTGACTATTCTAACTATCAGCCAACAGAACAGAAAGAAGAAGATGTTGAAGCTGATGAAAAAGACAGCCTCGTAGACGAAGATAAAATTTATAAGGACTAATATATGGCAATCACAGCAGCTGACGTAAAGGCACTTCGCGAAGCAACTGGTGCCGGCATGATGGAATGTAAAAAAGCCCTTACAGAATGTAATGGCGACATGGCAGAAGCAGAAAAATATCTTAAGGAAAAGGGACTTGCAGCTATGGCTAAACGTGCAGAACGTGCCACAACTGAAGGACGCCTTTTTGTTCGCCAGAACGGAAACAAAATTGCAGTTGTTGAACTTACATGTGAAACTGACTTTGTAGCTAACAACGCTGATTTTATTGCTGTTGGTGAAAAACTTTTGGACGTAACTTTCGAAAAAGGTTACACAAAGGTAGAAGCAGATCACGAAGCTATTCTTGAACCACTCAAGGTTTCTATTCGTGAAAACATGAAAGTTGCAAAAGTAGAAGTAATTGAAGTACCTGCTGATGCAGTTGGTTCATTCTATGTTCACTCAGACAAAAAGACTGGTGCAGTTGTTGTAGTAAAAGGTTCTACTGCAGATGCAGTTAAGACATTTGCTTATGACTGCTGTCTCCACATTGCAGCTTTCACACCTTCTTACACATCAAAGAAAGATGTTCCAGAAAGCTATGTTGCTGAACAGAAAGAAATCTTTAAAGCACAGATGGATCAGGACGAAAAGATGGCTGGTAAGCCTGAGAACGTTAAGGAAGGAATTCTCCAGGGTAAGATTAACAAGCACCTTGCAGAAATCTGTTTCGAAGACCAGATGTTCGTTAAGGACGACAAAAAGACTGTTTCAGCTAAACTTGCAGAAGTTGGAAAAGAAAACGGTGCAACATTGAGCTTTGCAACAGCTAAACTTTTTGTGTTAGGCAAATAATGTAAAAACCGACACTTCGTGCGGTTTTTACAGGCGATTTTCGTGCAGACACTTCGTGCTGTACAAAATCGCCTGATAAAAAAGTTATATTGCACAAAGTGTCAATATAACTTTTTTATCAATTTTATAATTTGGAGTAAAACGTATGGCAGATATCGAAGAAAGAATGGAAAAAACAATCACTTCTTTGAAGGATTCATTCAATACAATCAGAACCGGACGCGCTAATGCCGCAATTTTTGATAAGGTTCGTGTTGATTATTACGGAACAAAATCACCTTTAAATCAGGTTGCTACAATTCAGATTCCAGAAGCACGATCTGTCATTATTCAGCCGTTTGATAAATCACTTATCAATGAAATTGAAAAAGCAATTCAGGCTTCAGATTTAGGTTTGAATCCTTCTAATGATGGAAAAGTTATTAGAATTTCTATCCCTGCCCTTACAGCAGAACGCCGCAAGGAACTTGTAAAACAGGCAAAAACTGTTGCAGAAAATTCAAGAACTGCAATTCGTAACATCCGCCGTGATGGTAACGACGATCTTAAAAAACAGCAGAAAGATGGAACTCTCACAGAAGACGGACTTAAAACAGAAACAGACAAGCTTCAGAAGCTTACAGATAAATACATCGACGAAATCAATAAGATTTACGATGCAAAAGAAAAGGATATTTTGCAGAACTAATGAGTATTGATAAAGCAAAACTTCCGCTGCATGTTGCCATAACAATGGACGGCAACGGAAGATGGGCACAGTCCAGAAAACTTCCAAGAACCGCAGGTCATGACCAGGGCGTAAAAACTGCAAAGAAAATTGTAAAAGCAGCTGCCGACGCAGGTATTAAAAATCTTACATTATATATTTTTTCTACCGAAAACTGGAAACGTGCGGAACAGGAAGTCGGTTTCCTTATGAATCTTATTCACGCGCATCTTAAGGGTGAACTTAATTTTTATAAGGAAAACGGCATCAGGCTTAATCACATTGGCGATTTAACTGCCCTTCCAAAGAATATTCAAAAGGATATTCTTGATTCAATTGAAGAAACAAAAGAGTTTAACGGAATGACGTTGAACCTTGCAATAAATTATGGCGGACGAGACGAAATTTTAAGGGGAATTAAAAAACTTCTTAAAGAAAAGGTTGAACCCGAAAAACTGGACGAAAGCCTTTTTTCAGCTTATCTTGACATGCCTCAAAGCCCGGATGTTGATTTATTAATCAGAACTGGCGGCGAGCAGCGTTTAAGTAACTTTCTATTATGGCACATTCCTTATGCAGAGCAGATTTATTGTGATACTTTGTGGCCGGATTATACCGAACAGGAATTTTTAAGTCATATAGAAAGCTTTCAAACTAGAAACAGACGTTTTGGTGCGGAAAAATGAGTAAAATTGTATCAAGGTTATTAACTTTTTTTATAGGACTTCCTCTGGTAATTCTTATTGTAAGCTTTAACTGGATGAATCATCTTGCAATGAATCTTGTTGTTACAGTCTTTTCTGTGCTTGCGGCTAACGAATTTTATTCAATGCTTGCAAAAGACAATAAGCTTATGCCGCGTGTATTGATTCTCCTTTTTACAGGAATTATCCCACTTTCGTCTTATCTTTTTATTTTTATTAATATTGAATATCAGGTTACTTTATGGGTTTATATCTGCGAATGCCTTTTAATTCTTGCAATTGAATGTTTTTCGGCAAAAACCTTTGAAAAATCTGTTACAAAAATTGCATATTCCCTTCTTATCCTTTTTTACTGCGGATATTTGTGTACATTTATTTCAAAAATGACAACTCTTCCGGATGCAACTTTGTATCTTTGGATGTTTTTTCTTTTTGTATTTATTTGCGATTCTGCGGCATGGCTTTTTGGCGTTTTGTTTGGAAAAAATAACCGCGGCTTTGTTGCTGTAAGTCCAAATAAAAGTATTGTAGGTTTTGCGGGCGGCATTGCTGGTTCTGTTGCGTGTGGCATTTTATTTAAAGTTATTTTTGAAGACAGATTAATCTGCTCTTTTGCAAATATAATTATTCTGGCTCTTGGCACTGCATTTGCGGCAATTGTCGGCGACCTGATAGAATCAGTTTTTAAGCGCGCAACAAACGTAAAGGACAGCGGAAACTTGATTCCTGGTCGCGGTGGTGTTCTTGATTCTATTGATTCAATTTTAGTTGCAGCTCCAATTTTCTATATTGGAATGTATTTTATTCT
>DEEV01000013.1:0-2326 GCA_002350445.1 Treponema sp. UBA2869
TGCTAACAAGTATGGAGCATTGGATTCTCCAAGCAGCTACGCTGCGAAGGACTCAATAGCCATAAAGACAGGACTTGTTAGTTATCCCTTTTTTGTTTAAGTTAGCATATGTTATTTTCCGGAAGCAACATCTTTTAAGTCACTTCTGGAAATAACCTTAAGTTTTCCGTCTTTACCGGTAACAACAAGTTCCGACGCATTAACTGTAATTGGGGTAGAGCTCTTTACTTCAACCGGAGACTTAAGCTTTAATGATAAATCTGAACCGAATTTTGCAACATAAAATTTTCCGTCATCATTTACTACACAATAATAATCAGAACCATCCTGAACCAGAACTGAATCAGCTGCAATTTTATTATCACATTCAGAAGCAATTTCCATTGTATCAGCATTAATTACAACAAGTTTAATTGCTCCGTTTCCTTTTTCTTCTCCAGCTATGGCAATATAACCGTCAGCAGCCTTATAAATTGTCCTGTTTCTTATTACAGAGACCGGAGAATTTTTAATAATTGCACCAGTCTGTCTGTTGAATTTAACAAGTTTCGAAAGAAGATTTTTTTCATCAGAAAGAATTAAACCATAATCAGAAGGCGCTTTTTCAGCTTCTTCTTCTGCCTTTTGAACTTCTTTCTGATCTTTAGCAATTTCCTTACGTTCGCTCTGCGCTTCGGTCTGTTTTTTATCTGCAACAGCCTGCTGAGTTTTTGCAGTTTCCTTCGCTTTTTCAGTTTTCTTTTCCTGTTCAGCTTCTTTCTTTTCTTCCTGCTTTACAGCTTCCTGCTTCTTTTCGGCATCTTTTTTAGCTTCTGCTGCTTCTTTTTGAGCCTGCTTGTCATTTGGATTTGCCTGAGCAGTTTTCTGTTTTTCATCAGCTTTTTTCTGAGCCTGTTCTGCTTCTTTTTTAGTTTCAGCAGTTTTAGCTTTCTGCTCATCAAGTTTCTTCTGTTCTTCTACAGCATTTTTCTGAGCAGTCTTTGCTTTTTCCGAAGCTTTTTCTGATTCACGTTCCTTAAGGTCAACCATGTCTTTTCGGCTGTCAATATTCTTGCCGTCATCTTCCTTCATTGAATCAACAACCTTTGTATCGCTGATTACAGAAGTATCAACAGTAGAAATTCCACCTTCTTTCACATCAAACAAAGGAATAACAATCTGAGATTTTCCGGGCCAGTCCTTGTAATTTACAGAAAGTCCACAGTCAGCTTCTGTAAGATTTTTCAAAACAACACTTTTGTACTTTGCCTGATAAACATCCAGCTTACCGCGATAAACAGCATTGTATACAGTAACAAAAACAGAAAGGGTAGCAGCATCTTTTTCAGAATAACCGTAAGCAGAAGAAAGATAGCCGCTTATAATTCGTCTTACGTTATCAATATGATCAACTGTGGCATCAGAACCAATAAAAATTATATCTGCATCAAGTTTACCTTTTTCTTCTGCGTCAACAGCATGGACAACCCGATAACGCGCAGAAGTTCCGTATGCAGAAGGAGCGGTTGCATCTTTTCCAACTTCAGTTCCCAAAATAGAACCAATTCCTCTGATTGATTCCGCAGAATCTATTACCTTATGAGGTCCAGCGTAATTTATAAATTCGATTGTTGTATTTTCTGTTCCTTTAAGTTCTTTTTCATCAACTTCAAGACAAAAAGCATTAAAAGCAAGTATTAATGCTGCAGTTATAAGAATTATTTTTTTCATCGAAAACCTTCCTGATTTTTATCATTTAATTCTAATATCAAAGCTCCAAATCTGCAATCTTTTTAAGAGTTTCGCGTGCATAAGAACGATTTTTTGCATCATAAGAGGGATAAAGAAATTTTGTTAGAATTTCCTTTCCTTTGGAATAAAAAGCTGGTCTCCCCATAAAACAACAGATTGAATAAACAGCATCACAAACAAGATTAATTAATGCACGTTCTTTTGTATTTAGATTTTCTGCAACATACTCAAGAGAAGATAAAATGCAAAGATCGGGATCATAACCGTTTTTTCCTACACCTTCAAGAAGGATTTTTAAAAGCGTTCTGTCCGAAACTTTTTTAAGCATTACAGCAGTTTTTTGAGAAAAATAATCAGTTCCAAACAGACAAAGCTGAGAAAGGACATTTTTTAGCCCCACTGAATCTTTTTCAAAAACCGAAACCTCTTTTCTTATTCCAAAATCAGATGAAGAAAGATAATCAATATAAGTTGAACAAATTAGATTTACGTCAGAAATATATTCCCTTTCTTTTGTGCCGTAATTTCCTGCTTCCAGTAAAGAAATGCGTTTTTTATCTGCTACCTGAGAATCAAAAGAAGTTGTAAAAAGATG
>DEEV01000013.1:2353-17672 GCA_002350445.1 Treponema sp. UBA2869
TTAGTTTTTTCTGAAACCTGAAGCTGTAAAGAAGACGTGTTTTGAACAGCTTTGTATGCATTTAAAGTCCAGTTTATCTGGCAAAAAACAAGGTTGTTTGAATTTGAATAAAAATAATAATTCCAGGCGAAGCGACCGTTTTTTTCCGGCAAAATCCAGTGAACCTTGCAGTTTCCATGCAAATCATATAAAAAAGCAGAGTGCCCGTCAGCTAAAAACAAGCCGTTAGCTTTAAGAGAAACAAGACTAAGATTTTTTCCGGCAAAATCAGGAATTTCAAATGATTTTTCGATTTTTCCGTCAGCTTCGTTAACAAAACTAACCAGAACAGCATTATCTTTAAGCAAAAAATGTACCGCAACATCCAGTTTTTTATCTGTTACAAACAAAGTTCGCCCGCCATCTCCCGGAATTACCCATTTACCATGCGAAAAACCGTCTTCTCCAACAGCAAAAAGACCAGAACTTCCGTCCGTAAAATTTACAAGAATTCCCTGCGAACAGGTAACAGCCGCATTAACGCAGGCAGAAAAAACAATTTCCTCGAGCACTTCGCCAAACGGAGAAATCCTAAGGCTTTTGGTTTTACCTTCCGGCGTAAGTTCCTGCAAAAAAACAACAAAGCTGCCATCCTGCAGTTCCGCCGGTTCAACTTCACTTTGAAGCGGCGTCTGAATTTTCCATTTTGAAATTCCGTTCAAGCCAAAACACTGAATACAGTTTTTTGAACGAACAAAAAAACGTCCGTCACGACCATAAAAAGTTTTTTTGTCCGCAGAAAAATCCAGCCGTTTATTCCAAACTTCAGCACCGTCGGCATTTAAAAGGTGAAGTTTTTGAAAATCATCATCAATATATATTACAAAACCGTCAGAAAGCGAAGAAAGAACTACACCGTTGTTACGTCCAATGTATTTTTCCCACAGAAGGTTTCCGCCGTCACTATAAGCACAAATTGTTTTTGCGTCTGTAACAAAACAAAATCCATAATCTGTAAGCACAGGCTCCTGAAGCACCTTTCCGGACAAAATTGAAGACCAGGTATAATTAAGATTTCCAAGTTTTTCCTGACAAAACAAAAAAGATGAGAAAGCAATAAAAACAGCTGCAAAAAAAATCTTTTTTTTCATACAAACTATGCTTCGTAATCCAGAACCGCAAGGCTTTCGATATGACTTGTATGAGGATAAAAATCAAGAAGATAAAAATCTTTCAAAACATAACCTGCATGAACAAGCGCCGCAACATCTCTTGCGTGAGTTGCAGGATCGCAGGAAAGCGATCGTAAATAAGGGATTTTTGAACGGCACAGATAATCGCAGACTTCTTTTTCCATTCCGGAACGAGGAGGGTCTACAACACATGCGTCAAACCGACCACAGGAATCAGAACAGTTTTTTACCCAGGCAGCGCCGCTAAGCCCAAAACTCTGATGATTTTTTCCCGCTAGATTTTTTTCTGCAAAAACAACAGCATCTCGATTATGCTCAACAAGAACAGTTTTTTCAAATTTATCTGCAAGAAATACTGAAATGCTTCCACAACCGGAATACATATCAAGGGCAAGTTTTCCCTGAGGCAAAGTTGACATTATAAGATTAACAGTTTTTTCAAAAACAAAAAGGTTAGACTGAAAAAATCCGCGGACATCAAAGCTGATTTTTTTACAACCAAGACAAACCGTTGCAACATATTCAGACTGTTCAACAGTTCCTGCAAAATAATGATTTTCTTTTCGCTTAAACTGTTTAGACTTATTACCAAGAAGTCTATTTTTTTCTACAGTTTTACTACCGGAAACATAAATTTTAGATTCATTAAGGGTCGCATCTTCAAGAAAACAGCTTCCAAATAGATGAATACGACCTTTTTCCACAGAAGTTTCAGAAATTTGTTCAAGATATTCATTTACAGGAGTTTCTGCACAAAGACAATTTTTTACCCTGATTATATTATTGCTTGCGCGTTCAGAAAGGCCGCCATCGTTAAGCTGAAACCTGGAACGATAATTAAAATCCGGACCGGAAACAACCTTAATTTTTCCTTCAAGATTTATTTTGTGCTGTGCAAAAATATCACACAGCATATTTTTTTTAAGTTCACGCTGATAATCCGGCTGAATATGCATCATATTACAGCCGCCACATTTGTAATAATAACTGCACAAAGGTTCGGTACGAAAGCCTGATGGTTTTAAAATCTTTACAATTTCTGCCGTATCATAATCGCGCTTTGATTCTATAATATTGATTTCAAGTTCTTCACCAGGCATGGAAAAAGGAACAAAAACGGTCTTGCCGTTTATTTTTCCAATTGAATTTCCCCCAAAAACAGTTTTTTCTGTTATAATATTCATATTAAAGACTTTATCATAAATAGGAAAAATTGAAAATTATGCAGATTAAAAGTTTTTTTCAGACAATGAAAGACGGTGCAGAACTTTGGGTAAACAGATGGATTCCAGACAGCGAAGAAAATACACCGCTAAAAGGTCTTGTAATTTTAAACCACGGACTTGCAGAACATGCAATGCGATACGACCGTCTTGGTTCTGTACTTGCAGAAAACGGATACATTTTAACTGCATTTGATATGAGAGGACACGGACATACAGCCGACAACGCCATAGAAAAAGGCTCAGGAGACTATGGAATTATTGCAGTTTCGGACGGCGAAAAAAAAATTGTTTCTGACCTGGAAGAAATAATTCTAAAAGCAAAACAGGATTTCCCCGGATTAAAAACATTCCTTATAGGGCATTCTTTTGGTTCATTCGTTTCACAGGCATTTATAGAAGCCCATTCAGAAATGATTGACGGCTGTATTTTAATGGGAACTTCGGGTCCAAATCCTGCTCTTAACTTTGGAGCAAAGGCTTCTTCATTAATCTGTCTGCTGCGTGGAAAATTCCGGGAAGCTAAACTCTTAAAATTTCTTTCATTTGGAGCTTACAACAAGCGTATTAAAAAGCCGGAAACTGATTATGACTGGCTTTCAAAAGATAAATCAAACGTTCAGATTTACCACATGGACAAATGGTGTGGCATTCCGCTTACAAATTCATTCTTTTACGACATGATCCGCCTGATGAAAAACATGCTTAAGCTCGAGAATGTAAACAAAATCCGAAAAGATTTGCCCGTTCTTATGCTTTACGGTTCTGATGACCCTGTCGGAAATTACGGAAAAAGTGTAATAAAACTGTGCAAAATATATGCAATTTGCGGAATAAAAGACGTTCGGAGCAAAGAATATCCGCAGATGCGTCACGAGCTTTTAAACGACATTGACAAAGAAAAAACAGAAACGGACATCATTTACTGGCTCAACGAGCAGTATACCTTGACCCAAACCCCCGTTTCGCATAATATCTAACTATTGTGCTTATTAGATATGGAACTGATGCAAACGGAAGGCTGGTAAAAAAAGCTGCCGTTTATACTAAATCTGAACATTCAATTTCAAATTCAAAAATTGACCCGGATGCTCTGCAGATTATCGTAAGGCTCAGAGACGCCGGATACACAGCTTACATTGTAGGCGGAGCAGTACGTGATTTATTGATCGGAAACACTCCAAAAGATTTTGATATTGTAACTGACGCAACACCGTCAAAAATTAAACGTATTTTCAGAAATTCTCGCATCATAGGAAGAAGATTCCGTCTGGTTCACGTTGTCTTTGGCGAAAAAATCTTTGAAGTAAGCACATTCCGTTCAAATGCAGATGGCTCTGTTGGAAACGACTTTGGAACAATTGAAGAAGACGTTTTACGCCGCGACTTTACGCTGAATGCACTTTATTACGATACAATTCAGGAACAGGTAATAGACTACGTTGGCGGTATTCGTGATATAAAAAAACATATAATACGCCCAGTAATTCCGATGGAAAGAATTTTTATAGAAGATCCTGTAAGAATGCTTCGCGCTATAAAATATTCTGCAACAACAAAGGCAAAAATGCCTTTCCGTTTAAGACGCAAAATCAGAACTTCGGCAGGGCTGCTTTCTCAAATTTCACCAAGCCGTCTTACCGAAGAACTGTTAAAAATCATTAACAGCAAATACTGCGCAGAAATTGTAAAAGAGGCACTTAACACAGACCTTTACATTTACATACAACCTTCTGCAACTTCGATGATTTACGAAAGCAAGGATTTTGAAAAAGCATACCTTGAAAGCATGAAAAAGCTTGGCGAATTGAACAAAAATGAACCGGACGCAAGACTTGGGAAAAAACTTGTTTTCCTCATTGAAGATTTTATAAAAAGCATTACAGACTGGAAAAAAGAAACTGAAGGAAAATATTCAGCGGCAGAACTTTATACAAAAACCTGGGCTGAATGCAGAAACTTTATTCTTCCAATGAATCCTGTACGTAAAGAACTAGAATACGCCATAAAAACCGTAATGATTAATCTTGGCGTTCAGCTGCGCGTAAAAAAGGAATCAAAAAAAACAGAAGAAAAGAAAGCCCCGAAAGAAGAATCTCAAAAATCGGCAAAAAAGCATAAGAATCATAAAAAAAACAATTCAAAGAAAAAGCAGAAAAAAGACGAAGAAAAAAAATCAGAGTAGAGTAAAACTGTTATTTTTTTTCTGTCGGAGTACGCGAAATTTTATCGATGATAATGCTTACTTCTTCAATAAGAATTCCTGTATAAGATTCAATTTTGTCAATTATATACTGCTGAAGGCGGTGAACTTTACCTGTAAGCTGAGTACCAAACGGAACATCAACGGTAACTAAAAGCCTGTAACCGCGCGAATCTGTTTTAATGGAAATTTTCTTAACTTTAACATCCGGGTCGCATTCATTTACACAGTGCATTGTCATCTGGGTAAGGGCGGCTTCCGAAATTTCTACACGACCTTTCTTTGAAAATTCCGGCTGAACAATTGACTTTTCAATAAGTTTTCCTGAACCGCCGGTTTTATTTTTAGAAAAAATATTTTTACGGCTAAAAAAGTCTCTGAGTGAAGATGAAAAAATCTGCGGATAATTGCGCTTTACTTCGATTGATGGAACAGGAATCACATGTTTTCCTTCAACCTGCCGCGACTTAATTGCCTTTTCTATCTCTTCTTTTGTGGCAATTTCTTCAATGTGGATGATTTTCTGCGGTTGGGGCAGCTGCAGTCTCATGGCAATTTTCATTACCATTTTTTCGGAAGTTCCAAGCAGAAGGATTTTCTTTATATGAGTTTTTCTTAAAACTTTTGCAACGGAATCGCGGTGTTCTTTGTCGTCAAAAAGAGCAACACGAACGGCGCCCATATAAGTTTTTTCACGCTTAGCAGAACGGCCGGCAACAATCTTTTCGTCCTGAATTAAAAGGCCGTCATCTATAATTGCATGAATGCCGTACTCTTCGGCAAGAAGTTTTGAACGGAAACTTTTTCCAGTGCCGCTTTCGCCGACCAGCGCGTAAACCTGAATATGCCTGAATGTCTGAAGAAGTTTATCTACCAAACCGCTCATAAATTAATTATAACCCTTAAAAATCAATTCCACAACTTTTTAACATTTTTTTATAATCAGGCGAAAGCGGAATTTCCATTACAGGCGGAAGCCCAAGCTTATTCTGCGGAAATTCAAGCTTAAAAGCCTGAAGAAAAAAGCTGCGTCCTACACAGGCAATTTTTGAATCGTAAGCACTGTCGCCAAGCAGTCTGTGATTGTGAAGGGCAGCCTGACTTCTGATCTGGTGCGTACGTCCGGTTTTTATTGCAACCTCTGCAAGCGTTACCGTCACACCATTAAAAGAACCATACGCTAAAGGAGTTACATAAGAAATTGCGTTTTTACCTTTATTTTCAGATGAATTATCGCAAAAATCATCATGCACGGCATTTACCGTATAAAAGCCGTCTTTTTTTTCTCCATCCTTTAAAATTAAATCTTCCCAATGTTCACTGACTTCTAACTTACCTTCTAAAAGCGCATAGTAAGACTTATGAATGCTGTGATTTTTTATATTCTGAGTAAACCATTGCGCTCCTTCCAGACTTAACGAAAAACACAAGAGCCCCGAAGTTTTTCTGTCCAGCCGGTGCAAAGGTCCGGTTTTAAATGAAAGGGAAGATTTATTTACACTAGAGTCGTAAAAGCTTTGAACTGTTTTATCAAGAGAATCTTTTGAACCGTGAACGGCAACATCGTAAGGTTTATCTATTACAAGAATATGCTGATTCTGAAAAATAATATTAAGCTCTTCAAAACCGTTCTTTTTAGTTTTATTATTTTTGGCTTCACAGTTTGTAACTTCAGTCTGATTTTCATTTTCTAAAATAAAATCTGCAAAAGAAACAACATCACCTTCCAGAACGCGGGAATCTGGTTTTGCCTTTTTGTGATTGATTTTTATAAGCCCCTTGCGTATTAAGCTGTATATTTCCGAAAGATTTTTACCGCTTACAAATTTTCTTGCAATTCGGTCAAGGCGGCGTCCGTCATCATCTTTTGAAGCATTAAAATCACTAAACTGCATGATAAGGATTGTATTAGTAAAAATTAAACTTTTCTACTAGTAAAAACAGCTGTTGATGTGATAAAATATATGTGCAATGGGTGGGTCTGAATTAACATTCTACAGTCATCTAAAAGATTTCTTCTCTAATCCGGTATTGCTTGCGGGTGTATTCAGCTGGCTTGGCGCTCAGCTTGTAAAAACTGCAATTCAGTTATTTTATGGACGCATTTCTTCATTAAGCGAACTGATTGAAACTATGATCTGGAAAACAGGCGGAATGCCGTCCAGTCATTCGGCACTTGTATCTTCACTGTGTGTTTCCATTGCATTTAACAACGGCATAAATTCAGACATATTCATTCTTTCACTTGCATTTTTCTTTGTTGTAATACGCGACGCACTTGGAGTAAGACGTTCAAGCGGAATTCAGGCAAAAAAAATTAATCAGCTTGGAAACGAGCTTAAAAAGAATTCAATCATAAAAGAATATAATCCCATAAAGGAAGTAAACGGGCATTCCCCGGTAGAAGTTATTTTTGGCTGTCTGCTGGGCTTTTTTGTTGCTCTCGCATTTTTCCTTTTAATGTAGCAGAAAATGAGATTTAATTACAAAAACCTTTTATACGCAATCTGTTCTCTTTTAATTTTTCTGCTTACCGTAACTTTTAAATCTATTCCTACAGGTCAGCTCTGGAAGGGCTATTCAATGCTTTATGTTCCTGCCGCAATAGACGATTTTCTTGTAAAGCAGGCACTTTCCGAAAGCGAAATTACCGAATATGCATCTCTTTACGACCAGTATCTTCCTGTAAATTTGAGCGCAAATTCGGCAGAAATTTCCATGCTAAAAATAAACGCCCAGAACAAGGATTTTGAATACTCAACTAAGCGCAATGCCTATTTCTATGACAAATCAAAAACTTACAGAGTTTATTATATTCCGGCAGCTTACAAAGCTAAAATTTCCAGAACAATTGAAATATTAAATGCCAAAAAAATAGAATGCGGTGCCGATGCAAATTCCGTTTACCCGTGGATTCTTCCGGTTATATTCATTTTGTTTGCGCTTTTTCTTACTTTTAATTCTTATAACCCGATTGTTTTTTCTCTGGCAGCTTTTCCGCTGGAGCTTTATATTCTGTGCAATCCGTTTTATCCGGTTGCGGTTGCAAGCTGCCTTTGTCTTCTTTTTGTATTTTACATTTCAAATATCTGGCGTCGCAAAGGAGCGGTTTCATGTCTTATTAACCGCAAAATCATTTTTATTATGATTTTATGTGCCATTGTGTGCGCCTTTGCATGTTCTGTAAAATCTGGAATGCTTTTTATTCTTACACTTGCAGGCATTTACACAACGTTAAAATTTTTATACCAAACAGAAAACTATTTTGAAAACAAAAAATCTTTTATTCCGGTTTTTATTCGTCCGGCAAAGATGGTTTCCGTATACGCGGAAAAGCCTAAAAAAATACTACCGATGACATGTTCTGCAGCAGCGCTTTTAATGCTTTTCTTTGTGCTTACATCATCAGATTCACTTAATACACATTTTTCAAGCGTACAGCTTCCGGCCGCAAGAGGAGCAAAATCAGAAAATCTTCCGGGACTTAATGATTATTATGACTGGCTGTGGAACGTAAAATCTTATCCGTACCGTTCACTGAATTCTTCATCAGAAAAAAAGGATTTTATAGAATTTCCACGTTATATCGAAGACGGAAACAAAATAACAAAAACAAAGGACGTTATGGCGTATAATCAGACTTTTAAAACAAATGCCTGGAACGATATAGATAAGCTTAAATTTGAATCAATTGAAAAGGTAATGAAAAATCAGGGAAAAGACTTTTCTGCCGGCTACGCTTCTTCAAATTCATACACTATGGGCTTTTTCAGCATTATAATGATGATTACAAGCTTTTTTATATTACTTTTTATATGCATTTCCATTATTATTACAAAGAGTAAAAGACGATGACAGAAAACCGCAACAAACTAAATCTTTTAAGAGATTATAAGAAAACTGAAAATTCCTTTTTACCTCATTACGTTACAATTCCTTTGTGTCAGGAATTTGGAAAGGATTCCAGACCTGTTGTAAATATTGGAGACACCGTAAAAGAAGGCGATATAATTGCAAGGGGAGAGGGAACAAATTCTTCATATATTCATTCTTCGGTACCAGGAAAAGTAGAAGCCTGCATTCCATGCATTACGCCATACGGTCAGCAGAATTTTGCGCTTAGAATTAAAACAGGCGGAAGTTTTTCATATCTTGGAAAGAAAAATAACAAAAAAAATATAGATTCAATTTCAGCAGAATCAATTGTAAAGTCTTTTATAGAAAAGGGCATTGTAAATACATTTAATATTGCAAAAGCAGAAAATCTTGGACTTCAGATTCAGAAAAATAAAAAGGCATCGGCGCTGGTCGTAAGAATGTTTGATGAAGATATTTTCCGGATTACAGACTCGCTTATGTCAAAATTTTATTTTGATGAAATTGTAGAAGGCGCACAGATTACAGCAAAAGCATTTGGTGCATCGGGAATTGTTTTTGCAGTTACAGAAAAAAATGATTTTGCGTACAAATTTGAAAAGGTAAATATTCCTAACGTATGCTTTCTGGAAATGAATTCGGGAAAGTACCCCTGCGGAAACGTAAAGGAAATTGTAAGCACTTTTGCAAAAAACGAAAAAAAGGCCTGCAATTTTGACGTTACAAAAAATGACCTTTTTACAGATTCTTCAACAATGTACGAAGCATACAAGGCCGTTGCACTTGGCATTCCTGCAATAAACAAATTTGTTCATTTTTCGGGAAACTGCCTTTACGCATCCTGCCTTTTAAACGTAAAAATTGGAACTTCAATAAAGGAAATTGTTTCGCAGATCGGCGGCTTTATAAAACAGCCTAAAATGATAATCATAAACGGCAAGTTAAACGGAACAATGATTACAAGTATGGATGTGCCGGTTACACAGTATGTAAAATCGGTAGAGTTCGTTTCTGCGCGCAAGGTAACCGACCGGCATGTATACTCGTGCATCAACTGCGGAAACTGCCGCTTTGTTTGTCCTGCAAAAATTCTTCCGGATATTCTTTACAACAACTATGTTTCGTTCAAAGAAGAAACTGCAAATCTGGAAAAATCTGCGCTTATATGTACGGAATGCGGACTTTGCAATACCGTTTGCCCGGCAAGACTTCCTTTATCACAGACCATAAATATTTTAAAAGAAAACAACTTAAATAAAAACGGGGAAGCAAAATGATGGAAAAACTTTTGAACGACAG
This sequence comes from Treponema sp. UBA2869, assembly GCA_002350445.1. GTDB lineage: Bacteria > Spirochaetota > Spirochaetia > Treponematales > Treponemataceae > Treponema_D. Next base: position 12,127 of record DEEV01000013.1, read on the forward strand.
AATTTCTCTAAGACCGTTTGTTTATAACAGACCTTCAATTTCCAGCGTTTCCATAAGAATTCTGATTCTGCTTTCAATACAGATTCTTTTTACCGCACTTTCAAAAAGCTATTCAAACCTTTTTATAATTGCGGCCGCTTTTTTGGGTTCTTTGTGTGCATCGGCTCTTTCTTACCTTATCAAAAAGGAACAGCCTTATAACACCATTTATGTTGTACTGCAAGGAATTATAATTGGAATGCTCCTTCCTGCCGGATACCCGGTTCCTGCAGTTTTCTTTATGACCTTTATTTCTATTTTTACCTTCAGGGCAATAATCTGTAAAAGCATAAACAGCTGGATAAATATGTCTGTTTTTACTGTAATAATTGCATGGATAATTGGAAGCAGCTTTTTTCCGCAATTTCTTATTACCGCAGATTTAATTCCAATAAAAAATCCTTCGGTATTTTTAATTCAAAACGGCACATTCCCAATCTACAGTTTTGATTCAGCAGTAACTTCATTTTTGAACAATTCCTTTTTCAGTTATTTCAGGATCACCATTCCGGAAGGTCTTGTTTCTTTCCTCTGGGATACACATTCTACAATTCCAGCGTTCAGATTTAATCTGCTTACAATCATTTCTTCACTTTTCTTATTTTCGGACAATGCATTTTCCAGCAACGTTTCTGGAATTTTCCTTTTTGTATACGCACTGCTTGTAAGGCTTTTTGCACCAGTCTTTTTCGGTGGCCAGTTGAATCAGGGAGATGTAATTCTTGCGCTTTTTACAAGTGGAATACTTTTCTGCGCAACATTTATGCTTCAGTCATACGGAACAATGCCTGTTTCCTTTATAGGAAAGATTCTGTTCAGCATTGGAAGCGGAATTTTTGCATTCCTTATTATTGGCTGCGGCACTTCGCCGATTGGAATGGCATATACACTTTTACTTTCAAATATTCTTGCCATGCTTATCCGCATTATAGAAGAAAAAAGAAATGATATTATTTTAAGTAGGGTTACAGCTAATGAATAATATATCGAATAAAGTTTTTTTTAAGAAATACGGAATTTTCGTTGGAATTCTTGCCTTTATTTTTGGCATTTCAATTTATTCCATAAAATCTACTTCTAAATACTGGAACCGATATCTTCAATTTTCTGTAGAAGATGTTCTTGAAACTTCTGCCCCAGACACATGGACTGTTGGAAACGCAATTCCAATAAACAATCCGCTGGCTATGAATTCTGCGCTGTTTGAAATAAGAAACAGAAAAACCGGAACCGTGTATTCAGCAATTATCATAAGAATTCAAACTCTTTACGGTCCGCTTCCGGCTGTATATATAATGGACAGCGAAAAAAATGTTGAGTTTGTGGGCTATTCAACTACCACAGGCCGCATTGCAAAACAGCTTAATGAAAATCGTCTGAACAAAAGTATTATTTACTGGAAAAAGAAAATTCCGCAGATTATAAAATAAATACAGGAAATTTTATGAAGAATAAAACTTATTTTGTATACATTGCAGCTTATGTCGCTCTTTTGCTTCCGTCTCCGGGAAGATTCATTTTTGGATTCATTCTTATGGCAGAGCTCTTTCTGCTTACACTTACAGGAACACTTGTAAATTCACTTATAAGAAAACTTGAAATGCAGGAAATGCATTCAATAATTTCGGTACTTTTTATACTTACAACAACACTAGTTCTTAGACAGGTTCTGGTGATTACCTATCCGGAAACAGTGCTTACACTTGGCTACATGCTTTACTTACCGGCAGTTTCTCTTTTTATGATTGGATATCTTTATAAAGACAACGGTTCGTCACTTAAAAAGAGGCTTGAATTCAATTTACGANNGCGTAACATTTTTTACCATTGCAGGACTTATATATTCACTTGTAAGAGATATTCTGGGCTTTGGCACTTTTACTTTCTTTGGTGCAAAACACCAGATTTACCAGAAAGTAATAATAAGTTCTGATTCGGCAGGAGTTTTTTCGTTTCTTGCAACCTTGCCGGGCGGCTTTATGCTTGCAAGCATATGCATGTTCGTAACAACTTACATAGCAGACAAATTTGACAAAATTAAAAAGGCGGAGGCATAAATGATTTATTTAGATACTTTTCTTTACTACACATTGTTTGCATCTGCCGTTCTTTTTTATGGAATTGGAATTAACCGCGTAAAAGAAATAGGAATCTCAAATTTCTATTCAATCACATTTTATATAAAAGCGGCACTGAATATTCTTGGAACTTCAATGCTAACCTGGCTTATTACCTCAAATATTCTGATTCCTCTTAAGCTTGTAGAACTTTTTCCAATAATCTGCTTTTTGATTTTTGCTGTTTTAAGTTCTTTCTTAGAAGCACTTATTCGCCTTACAACCGGAAAAAGTACCGCCGAATTTGTAGTTTCATTTTTGATTGTACTTCTTTCTATTTTTGAAAGCACATCGCTTATAAATTCAATAGTAATCTGTTTTTCATGTTTTGCAGCAATAATCGTTTTGCTTCCATTGTGCTATGCGTTCAAATTCCGTTTTTCAGTTTACGGAGCGTTTGCCATAGAAAAGTACTACACATTGTTTTTATTTTTCCTTGCAATATTAATTATTATTCTTACAACATTTGATATTTCATGGATTTCTGAGGGGGTAATACAATGATTATCTGCACAGTTATCTTTGTACTGATTATTCTTCTTCTGGCAATTCTTTTAAGTTTTGTCTATTACATATTGAATCCTTCAATCAAAAATATAGATAAGGATGAAGATCCGCTTATTTCTAACGAAGAAATTTCTACAATTGAATACAAAGAACCTGAAATCGAACGAAGCGATAAAAAAGCGCTTGTACTTTGTTCCTGCAACAAAAAATTTGCGCTTGAACCAATAAGTTTTACAGAAGAATATACCTGTTCCATGGTAAAAGCTCTGTATGGTTCTGTTTCGGACTGTAAATTTGCCTGTATTGGACTTGGTGCCTGCATAAAAGTTTGTCCTCAGGAGGCAATATCTATCGTAAACAATACCGCGGTCATTTCAAACCTTTGCATTGGTTGCGGAAAATGCGCAGAAATCTGCCCACAGAAAATTATAAGCATGGTTCCGTCAGACACACGAAAAATACGTTTGTGTTCAAAAACAGAAGCCGGCTACACATCATGCTCACATAAAGAAAATGAAGAAAAAGTTGTCTGGGACAGCAAAAAAGACTTTAAAATATGGGCATATTGTTATAGAATGTTTAAACATACAAAAAAATAAGAAAAAGGCAAAGTCTTTTGTCAGTCATAAATCGCTAACTTTTGGGGAAAGGTTAGTTATACTTTATATAGGGGAGCAGGAATTACAGACGGCAGATTGGGTGGGAAGCCGTATAAAGAATTATGAATTCAATATACGTAAGCTTCAATTTAAAATCTGTAACGTCAAGCATGGTATCAAATGACGTGCTTGATAAAAACTATTCGGCCGTATACAAGCCGATAGTAAAATTCCTTTATACTCATCCTGATTTTCATTTTACTTTTTCAATTTCCGGAAAACAGATTCAGTTTTTTAAAAGACGCCGTAACGAGCTTATTGCAATTTTAAAAGAACTTATTCAGCGCAAACAGATAGAAATTCTTGGCGGCGGTTACAATGACCCGATTCTTCCGCTTTTGAGNNGCCCTGTAGACCGAAACGGGCAGATAGATTTTCTTTCTACAGAAATCCGCCAGACAATGGGAAAGCGCCCGAGAGGAATAAGTCTTTTTGACGACTGCTGGGATTCTTCGCTTGTAAACAGCCTTCAGACCTGCGGAATTGAATATATTATTTTGGAAAGTTCTATTATTCCTGAAAACAAAAGAAAGTTCCTTCCGCTTTTTATGAATGATTTAGGAAAATCTATTGAAATTTTCCCTTATTACGACGAATTTATTCCGCACAAAGACACAGAACCGGAAGATTTTATAAAGAAAATTATTAAGTCTGTTGAAAAAACTGAAAAGAAAGACACATATCTTCAGTGCAATCCGGAACGCATAGTAAACATTTCTTTAAGCCACGAAGAAATAATTGAACTATACAGCACAAACTGGTTCGAAAAACTTTATGATTATATGACAAAGCAGCCGGACAGCCGTGTAAAATTTATTACTACAGATACTTACAGAAAAACCGACTGCATGAAAATTCCTGCGTACGTTACAGCCGGAATTAATGGAAAAATTGCACGATGGATAAACGTGCCGTTTACCGAAACTGATACAAAGAAAAATCAGAACTTTACTGTTTATGATTTTATGGAAGCATATCCTCAAAGCCGGTCTCTTTATAACCGCATAATGTACATAAGCATGCTTGTAAATCAGTACAAAACCGACAAGATGCGAAAGAATTCTGCGCGGGCAAAATTGTGGGAAGCACAGAATGGAGCCGGTCTTTTGTGTACGCAAAACGGAGTTTTTTCTAATTCTCAATACAGGCAGCAGTCTTATAAAGCGCTTATGGAAGCAGAAAAGATTCTGCGCGAAGACGGAAAATTCCGTGAGTCAATTTTAAGCTTTGACTACAACGGCGACGGAAAAAAAGAATATGTCTGCCGCATGCAAAATTATTTTTCTTACATTACGCTTGTAAGCGGTGCACTGCAGGAACTTGAAATCATTAAAAATACAGGAAACTATGCGGACAATCTTTCCAGAGTAGAAGAATACGATAAAACAACCGACGGTTACGAACGGGGTTTCTTTATTGACCATATTTTCAGTAACGATGATTTTAATGACTACATTGAAGGAAAACCAGCCGGAAACGGAATCTTCTCAAAGATTCAGTACAGGGAACTTAAATTTTCACAGAATCATCACGAAATTCAGCTTTATGCAGAAGCAAAGTGCCTTTCTACAATGCAGAAAATCTACCTTAAGAAGAAATATATTGTAAATTCTACAGGCATGAGCGTTCAGTACATTATAAGAAACGAAAGCGACAATAAATTCAGCGCAAAGTTTGCAGTTGAATCAAATATTGCGCACACAAATTTTGTTCCGGAAAACATAACTTATTACACGCTCGAGGCAGTTGATTCCGGAGAAAAAATTGAAATTGATACAAGCAAGAGCTCAAAAGCATTAAATAAAAAAGGCAAGCTTAAAAACGTAAGCATTGCCCGCATAACAGACTCACAAAGTGGAATCTCATTCAGTTTTGAACCTAACGAAAACTGCAGTTATTGCTTTAATCCTTTAATCTTTAAGCGTCCGAACGCTACAGGCGAAGAGCTTACGCCGGTTCACATGACCTTTGTAAACACACTTTTCTGGGACATAAACCTTGAACCGGGAATGGAAACAGAAAAAAACATCAACTTCTCTATAGTGCAGATTAAAAAAACTCGTAACAAGCAGTAATAAAAAACAGAAAGACTCCAGTTCTGCATCCTTTAAAAGGACGCGGTTGAGCTTGTATTGTCAAACAAATAATACCAAAACCCCATAAATGGGTCCCAGCGACAGCGAAAATCAAGGTATCCCCCCGGAGACCTGGTGCCTCCTTAATT
>DEEV01000013.1:17745-25023 GCA_002350445.1 Treponema sp. UBA2869
CGACTTTCTTAATTTAAGATTATTACAGTTTTTTTTATAAGCTCCTTAAGTTCATCCAGTTTTTTGTGCGTAATGCGCGGATTTAAAAGCGTAAATTTTAAGAAAGTTCTTCCGTTGCTTACAGTCTGTCCAATTACAACACCATGTTCATGAATAAGACTGCGGCGTACTTTTTTGTTAATTTCGTCGGCTTTTTCTCCGTCGGGTGCAGCGCAATAGCGGAAAACTACTGAACTTATTTCAGGCTCACAAAGAACTTCAAAATCTTTATCTGCAGAAAGCTGGCTGTAAAAATACTGAGCATTTTCCATGCTGGTTTCTATAATTTTACTCCAGCCGTCTTTTCCGCGAACCTGAAAGCTTGTCCACACTTTAAGAGCGTCAAAACGGCGCGTTGTCTGAAGCGATTTATCTACAAGGTTAGTGTAGCCGTCTTCTTCGTCTTCTTCGCGATTAAGGTAGTCTGCATGAATTGTAAGCGCAGCAAAATCACGGGCATCTTTTATCAGAACTGCAGAACACGAAATTGGCATTAAAAACATTTTGTGAAAGTCCACGGTAATTGAGTCGCAGAGGGAAAGCGCTTTTACGCGACCAGAATACTTTTGACTCATAATTACGCCTGAACCGTAAGCCGCATCAGCATGAAGCCACATATTATTTTCACGGGCAATTTCACAAAGTTCTTTCAGCGGATCGATGCTGCCAAAATCTGTAGTTCCAACAGTACCGACAATTAAAAACGGAATATTTCCGGCTTTTTTGTCATTTTCTATAAGAGAGCGAAGGGCTGTAAGGTCCATTTTTTTGCGCGAATCAACAGGAACTTTTACAACAGATTCATAGCCAAGTCCAAGAATATGAGCAGATTTTTCCATNNCTCGCTTGTGTACATTCTTAGTTTAGAAAAATTAGCAGGAAGTCCAAATTTTTTAACATCATGATGCAAAACTTCATTGCAAAACCAGTCGCGGGCAAGAATAATTGCCGTCTGATTAGACTGACTTCCGCCGCTTGTAAAAACGCCGTCTGCAGTTGCCGAATTATAACCATAGAGACTGCAAAGATGGCGCACAGTTTCAACTTCAATTTCAGTTGCTACAGGAGACTGATCCCAGCTGTCCATAGACTGATTAAAAGTTGAAATTATAAGCTCAGAAGCAATAGTTTCTGTAAGGGAAGGTCCGTGCAGGTGAGCCATATAATCTGTAGAAGGAGTGCGCAAAAGGTTAGGAAGCACTTTTTCTTTTATCGAAGCAAAAACCTTTTCCCAGCCAAGTCCGGTTTCAGGCAAAATTGAATCCTGAGCAACAATGCTTTTAAGTTCATCTGGAGTAGGGCCTGAATAGGCATGTTCATCAGAAAACGCCTGTGTAATTGCACAGGCAGTTTCTGAAATAAGTTTTTTATAATCTTCTTTAGATTGTGAGTCTGGTGTAAGAAAAAAGTTATTCATTATTTTTTGTATTCTTTGTCTGCGGCAATTACCGCTGCTTCAAAAATTTTCCAGGCTTTTGACAAATCTTCATCAGAAATATTAAGGGCACACAAACAGCGCATTACAGAGCCGTTTCGGCCGCCTTTTTCCACAATAAGACCATTTTCAAAGCAAAGTTTCTGAACTTTTGCAGCAATATCACCACAAGCAGGCAGAGAACCGATGCAATCTTTTGTACCTTTTGGATCAACAAATTCTGTTCCAACCATTAGGCCTTTGCCACGAACATCGCCGATAATGGAAACTTTTTTCTGAAGTTCGCGAAGCTTTTCACGGATTAAATCACCTTTGCGTGCAACATCTGCTAAAAATTCCGGCTTTGAAACACGTTTTAAAACAATTGTTCCAGCCTTCATTGCAAGCTGATTTCCGCGGAAAGTTCCTGCATGAGCACCAGGAGTCCATTTATCAAGTTCTTTGTTATATACGACAACTGCCATTGGCTGAGAACCGCCGATAGCTTTAGAAATCAAAATTACATCAGGAACAATATCTGCATATTCAAACGCAAAAAGCTTTCCGCTGCGTCCCATTCCACACTGGATTTCATCAACAATTAACGGAATGCCAAGTTCTTTTGTTACGCGGCGAACTGTCTGCAAAAATTCTACAGGAGCCGGAATAACTCCGCCTTCGCCCTGAATTGCTTCAAGAATTACACAGGCTGGCTTTGTAATTCCGCTTTCAGGATCTTTTAAGGTTCGCTCAAAAAAGTTACATGCAGCTTTTACTCCGGCTTCTCCGCCAAGTCCAAACGGATCGCGGTAATTGTACGGGTAAGGAAAGCTGTGAACATCGGGCATAAGTCCATTAACTTCTGTTTTTGCATGAAGATTTCCCATGCAGGCAAGAGGACCTTGTCCCATTCCGTGGTAACCGCCTGCAAACGAAATTACAGCAGAACGGCCCGTTGCAGTTTTACATAGCTTAATTGCTGCATCAGTTGCATCTGTACCGCTTGGCGAACAGAACTGAATTTTACAGTCTTTTCCCATTCCAAACGGAAGTGCGCCCAAAAGAGTCTCTACAAATTCATCTTTTACAGGGGTAGTTAAATCGAGGGTGTGAAGAGGCTTGTCGCTGGTAATCATTTCTACCATTGCCTGATTCACTTCGTCATCATTGTGGCCCAGCGCTAAAGTACCTGCGCCACACAAAAAATCCAGATATGTCTTTCCTTCTACGTCCTCAACCCATGAGCCTTTGGCTTTTGCTAATGCGAACGGAAACTTTCGCGGGTAGCTGCGGGCATTAGATTCTGTGGAATTCTGTCTGGTAATGTAATACTGATTGGTGCCTTTTTCTGACATCGACGTTCTCCATTACATGAACTGAACCGCACAAATAAAGTGCAATATTTTGCAAACAATTTTGCAAAATAACGCGTCTGTAAACAAAGTTTGCAAACGCGCTAGGCTATTGTAGTGAAAAACGAACGGAGGGGCAAGCAAAAAATTTTTCTGTCTAAAAGAAAAAAATTCTGGAATTGAAAGCTAAAGGGAAAGTATGATATGATAAAAAAATGAAAAAAAGAATCTGGTTTGCTTTAGCTTTGTTGTGCCATTCGGGTGCGATGATTTTCTCACAGGACATTCAGATTAAGTATAATGGCAGCGCAAATTACACGCTGCGGGAACGCACAGACCTGCGCCGCTACGACAACGGAAAATACACAGGCCTTACAAGCCGCGAAGTTACATCGTTTATTACGCCGGTATTTTCCAGCGACGGCTATAAATACGAAGGAAACTTTTTTGTAAATCAGGACACAAGACGAGCTTCGCTGGAAATTGGCAACAGCATAAGATGCTCCATTCCTTCCGAATTTAAAATTGATCGGGAAGGAAAGCTTACAATGATAACTGACAACGGCTATCCTTCGTTCAGAAGCTTTCCAACCTTTACCACACAAAAAATAAAACCGGGCGACACCTGGCAGGCAAAGGCAGAACGGGCCGTAGACCCGCTGAATAAGGGTATTGTTACAAAGATGCCAATCTACGTTCTGTACACATACAAGGCAGACGAAGTTTTTAACGGAGAACCTGTTTATCTTCTTACAGCTCAATGGGCAACAAGATACGGCAGCGGAAGCGGAACAACTTACATTGACTGGGGCGGAGACAAGGAACTTGTAAAAGCAACGGGCAGTCACAATGCAACAATTTACGTAAGCAAGCTTACAGGAAACGCAATTGTTGTGCGCGATACAGTTGACGAAACTTTTTTGTTTGCAGACGGAAACCAAGTGGCGTTTAAGGGAACAATTTCACTCTTTACAGAATATCCGCCGGCATTTGACAGAAGCAAACTGATTCCAGCCTTGCAGCGCATTGCAGGACTTACAGNNCAGCGCATTGCTAGACTTACAGACGAGCAAGCAGACGAACTTTTAAAACCTGTAAATCCTTCTTCCCAAATTGCAATGGCTGACTTTTCCACCGAAAACAGCAGTTCAGCCGGCAAAAACACTTTCACAACAAATGCAAATCATAATTCAGAAAATTATGATTTTAACGAGCCTGTAAACAGTTCATCATGGGTTGGAAAAAACAATGCTCGCCCACAGACAGATAAATCGCAGTCAGCCAAATCACAAACAGATAAATCACAGACAAATAAAACAGCCGCAAATGCTTTGGCAAATACTTCTAATTCAAAAAACACTAATACTTTAGCAAATGCAAATAATTCGAAGAAAAGTGATTCAGTCACAAAAAATCAAAATACACAAAAAATCTCAGAAAAATCTGAAGGCAGCGGCATAAAAGTTGATTCAACACCGGCAGGAATCCGCCTTACAATAAACCTTAAGTTTAAAGCCGACAGCGCAGAACTTTTACCCGAAGAAGAAAAACGACTTAGCGACATTGCAGAAATACTAAAAGAAGCCGAAGGCGCACAGTTTCTCGTAGAAGGTCATACAGCTTCGACCGGAAACCTTAAAGGCGAAAAACAGCTTTCAGAAGATAGAGCAAACGCAATTGCTCAAAAACTTTCTTCAAAAGGAATTTCATCTGGACGCTTTATAACAAAGGGTAGTGGTGGAACAAAACCTGTTGCCGACAATTCAACGGCAGAAGGAAAGGCCGCAAACCGCCGCGTTGAAATTACAATTTTATAACAAAAATCAAATCATAAAATACGGAGCAAAAAAAAATGACCGACGAACAGAAAAGAACATTGTTTACAGAAATAAATCAGCTGATTTCAATTTTTAACGAAGATTCCCCGATACAGTCCGACGGAACATTTAACGCAGAAGGAATAAAGCCGCTCATCATAAAAATGACAGATTTTTGTTTTAAAGATGATTCTGAAGCACAGGCTCTAAAAGCATGGATGGACAAAACAGACTTCTGGACAGCACCGGCTTCTACAAGATTCCACGGAAATTTTAAATTTGGACTTTCGCTGCATACACTGATGGTTATAAAACAGTGCCTTGAATTTGCACAGCCGGTTTTTACTAACTTTTTTGACAGCCCCGAAGCTTCAAAATATGATTTTACAGCCGCAGACATTTTTATTGCCGCTCTGGCTCACGATTTTTGCAAAACAAACTTTTATGGAATTGAATACCGCAACACAAAAGACATAACCGGAAACTGGGTAAAACAGCCGTTCTATAAATCAAAAGGCGACAACCGCAATCTTGGACACGGAAACGAATCGGTGCTTATGCTTTTGGAATCTATGCCGTCAATTATAAAAAAACGCCATGTTATCGAAGCAATCAGCCGCCACATGGGCTTTTCTGATCTTTCGGAAAGCGAAAGCTACAACTATTCTAACTTCTTAAAAAACCCGATCGTAGTGCTTTTACAGCTTGCAGACGAAACCGCCGCACAGTGGTTTAACTGTTAAGTAACCGCGTGTTTTCAATTTCGCGCAGCCCCGGCTTTTTTAAGCTCAACTGCATTATAAATGCATTTTCCCAAAGTTACCTTATTGTTTAACACACAGCATTTATAGTAACATGTAAAAGTATTTAATAATGTTCGGAGACAGTATGAAAAACAGATTTTTTACAAACACTCAACACGTGTTTCGGAGAGGGCTATGAAGGCATTACGGTTTGCATTTCTGGCTCTTCTTGTATTTCTTTTTTCGTGCGACAATGGGTTTAACAGCTATTCGGGGTCTTCTTCTGCGCCAGAAAGCAAAAATCACACAGTAAAATGTTACATTTCTTTAGCGCAGGCGGTTCCGGAAGAAGTTGTTCCGCCAGTTGCAAATAACAGCAGTGATGCAAAAAGCTCAGTTCCAACAATAAACACCACAGATTATTATTACTTTGTAGAGGCTGTAAAATCAGACGGAACAAAAAAAGAATACGGAAAAGAACAGGCCGCTAATTTTATTACAACGTCATCTGCCGGAATGATAGTTTTTGAGTTTCCGCTTGAAGATGGAAGCTGGACTGTTACCAGCGGTGTAAAAAATCAGGAAAATGAAACAGTTTTAAGTTATACAATTCCAGAACCTGTTGTTGTTAGCCCAGACGAAACTGTTTTAGATTTACATTTTGTTGTTAGACCGCAGGAAGGTGGCTTTGGAAAAATTCAACTTGAATTTTCTACAGACGGTCTTAGTTCAGACTTTTCAGTTTCGCGTATAATGGCGGAATGTAATTCACCAGCCTGGAAAAGTGTAAACGAAGATTCAACAAAATGCGACTTAATACCGGCTTCCGGAAAAGCAACATTATATGTTCCGTCAATTGCTTCGGGTGCTTACGAAATTACTTTTACATTTTACGATTCATCAAGCATCATACTTTACCAGACAACACAAACTATAAATGTACTTGCCGGAATGAAAACCAAAAGATGGGTTTCTGGCGGAGGTTCAGACAATACCATTATTGAAGACGGAAAACTTACGCTTAATACAGACGCAATAAACGATTTTGCCCGCCGAATTTTTTATGTAGGAGACACAACACACGGAACGGCAAGTGGCGACGGAGAAGGAACTGCATACAGGCCGTTTAACTCTTTAGAAAAGGCACTTGCAACAATTGAAAAAACAAAAAGCTCTTCAAAAGATTATACAATTCACTTAACTGGTACTCAGACAGCACAAAGCACAATGGCTTCTGGCCGCGCCTGGGTTGTTCCCGCAGGAATAAAAAGTCTTACAATCGTAGGTGACAAAGGCCTTAATGCAAGCGGAATGCCGGACGCTGTTTTAAACGGAAACAAGAAAGGCTCGGTACTGGAAGCAAAAAGCCCGCTGATTTTGAAAAATATTCAGATTACCGGGGGCTATGCAAACGGTTCTGGCGCTACAGCAAGCGGTGGCGGAATTTATATAGACTCTGGTATAAAAGTAACGCTTGATTCTGGAACATTGATAGGGGATGTTATCACTCCGGCAGGAAACTCAGCCGCAAAAAAATCTTCATGCGGAAATTACGCTTACAAAAGTGGCGGCGGAATTTACATGAAAGATGCAACTCTTGTTGTAAAAAGCGGTGCAAAAATCTGCCATAACTACAGCGGCACAGGAGCAAGTGCAGGCGCAGATCTTTCTTATTGCGAAGGAAGCGGTGGCGGAATATCCTGTGAAAAGGGAACCATTACGCTGGAAAACGGTTCATCGGTTTCTTACAACGGAACAGAGCAGCGTGGCGGCGGAATTTACCTTCCGAATCCAATCAGTGGAAATACTGTGCTTGTGATGGATGGCGCTGATGTAAACCACAATGAAACCATTGGCTGGGGTGGCGGAATTTATATGGGTGATTCTAGCGTAAAAGTTACAATAAACGACAG
>DEEV01000013.1:25140-26066 GCA_002350445.1 Treponema sp. UBA2869
ATGGCTGCGGTGCTATTCATCCTTGTTACAATCGTGGTATTAATATCTCTTTTGAAGGTGGAACAATCAGAAACAATACTGCTACAAGTGGTGTTGGTGGGCTTGTTTTTTATAAAGGAAATACTTTTAACTTTAGTGGCTCTGTTTATATTCCTTATGGAGTTGACGGAGAAAAGGCTGAAGGAAAAAATGGTTTAGTTCTTGGTGATGAAGCTGTAATTAATGTTGCAGGAAATCTTATTGCTCCTGCTGATGGCTCAAAGAACGCATACATCACACCTGCAAACTGGAGCCGCGGTCTGCAAGTTCTTACTGCCGCTACGGCTAAACTTATAGAAGACAATGCTTCTAAGTTTGGAACTGCAGATGATGATTTTGAAGTTGTAGCAAAAAATACTGCTGGAATTATCGATGCGCCGATTTACGTAGCATCTTCCATTACTACAGGCACGGGTGCAAGAAAAGTTTGTACAGGAGAACCAGGCTCTGGTGATGACGCGCGTGGAACAAGAGCAAAGCCTTTCGCAACAATGAGTCAGGCTATAGCGCTATTGACTGATTCTACTGTTGATTACGAAATTAGGATTGACGGAACTATTTCTGGAAGAAACGCTCATACTGCTATAACAAGCACCACGCAGGCAGCGTCTGTTTTAATACATGGCGCCAACGGAGACAATACAAATGATGCATTAAATCAAAATAACTTGGGCGTTAGTAATAACGGAGGGTCTGTTTTAGTTATCAATAATGACATTCCTGTGACAATCAAAAACTTAACAATCACCGGCGGAAACGCAAGTGGTTCTGAGCTTGCAGACCAGTGCGGCGGCGGAATCAAAATTCTCAAAGGAATCGTGAACCTTGATTCAGGCGCAATCGTTGCGAACAATTACGCAGCGCAAAGAGGCGGGGGAGTTTATGTC
>DEEV01000013.1:26081-27592 GCA_002350445.1 Treponema sp. UBA2869
ATCAAGGCTCAACGTCAAGCCTGGCGCCGTTATTGGAAACAGTGCCGCTTCAACTTATGCCGCATCTGACACAGAAAGGTCAAACTTTGCAAATTATGGAGCTGGAATTTTTGCAGAAAACAACGCGATTGTGGACATAACGGGAGGTTCCATTTGTTACAATTATGCTTCAGCGCAGGGAGGAGCGTTGGGTGTTAATGGAGCGACCGCCAACATAGGCGGCTCTCCTGACTTGACCAAAAACGGCGCCAACAATAATGGCGGCGCATTGTATATTGGCCCACCTCCAGGCTCAAAAATCACTTTGTCGCAGGGAACAATTCAAAACTGTTTTACGCGATTAGGTACTGGAGCGTCTGTGTCTCTTTATCCTGGCGGAATCTTTGAGATGGGCGCTGACGCCTACATTCCATATAATAGTTCAAGTACTACGGGAGCAAAAAACTATGTTAGATTAGTTACCAGTAGTTCTGAGCCTGATAAAATGGGATATATAAAATTTACAGCGGCCTCAAACAACAAGCATAATTCATCGGACAAGTTGCGCGTTTCGGTTGACGGCACAGACGACAGTTTCGCTTCATGTCCTGTTTTGACCGCAAGCTCTTCCGACATTCTGACAGGCTGGCTTTCAAGCGTTCAGCTTAAAAACGCAGTTCCTTCCGGCTACGGTTTGCAGATATTTGCAACAGACAGCGCAAAGGATTCTACGCTCAAAACGGCTTACTACAAAAAATATTATGGAACAAAGCTTCCGTCAGCGGCAAAGGCGGCTGGCGACATTATCTTTAGCGATGCGAGCGCCACGCCTTATTCTTCCAGCCTTGAACTTTCGGACGGGCAAAAAGCCGCCGCCGTGGCGGTTTATTACGACACAAGCAACAAGCTTGCGGTTGGCCTAAAGCAATATTACGACACAACCTATCCTGGCAGCTTGTACGCTAAATCTGGTGTCTCTGGATATGAGTCGTTGGCCGCCACGTCGCCTAATAACGGCGCGCAAAACACGCAAAAGGTCAAGGCCTTGAGCGATTTTTCTTCGGCTAATTATCCTATTTTCTATTGGGTGGCTAATTACGGCGTGAGCGTTAACGGCGACTCTGATGGTTGGTATATTCCGGCAAAGGATGAATTAAAGAGTCTCTATGATGCAAGAACTATTGTCAACGACTCCATTGCAAAAATTGGAACTGGCGAGGATGTTGTTTCTCTTAGCGATATATACTACTGGTCATCAACTTGTGTTACAGCTGACGGATTTAGCGTAAATGTCATGGACTTTGCCGGCACTGGTACCATCCTCGTTGCAATCAAAGCCAACCGCTACGGCGCCCGCGCTATCCGCAAGTTCTAGGCTGCGCTGGGGGCTAGGCAAGCCAAAATGCTCGAGCCCCAACAAAGGCGCGCTAGGCGATAGCCTTTTTATTTGGCACAGAGAAAAGTTTCTTTTTTCCTAAAGGGATTCCACTTCATCAATAGATAATCCTATGCATTTTGATATTATTTCTACA
>DEEV01000125.1:0-189 GCA_002350445.1 Treponema sp. UBA2869
AGAAGCTGAAACTCAGAATGTTTCAGAAAATTCGGAAGATGAAAGTTCCACGGAAGAATCTGAAAATGATTCAGATTCTGAAGAAAATGCTGATGCGGCAAAGGTTGTTGTAAAAAAACGCCGTATTGTAAAGAAATTTGACGAAAATCATTCAGGTCAACCACAGGGACGTTATAATAAACCTCATTC
>DEEV01000125.1:467-808 GCA_002350445.1 Treponema sp. UBA2869
GACGGATACGGCTTCCTTCGTTCGCCACAGAACTCTTATCTTCCAGGACCAGATGATATTTATATCAGCCCAAGCCAGATTCGTCTTTTCAACCTTAAAACTGGTGATACTGTTTACGGACAGACTCGTTCTCCAAAAGAAGGAGAGCGCTTTTTTGCATTGCTTAGAATTGAAAGCGTAAACTTTGATGAGCCTCGCATTGCGCAGACTCGCGTTCCTTTTGAAAATCTTACACCGCTTTATCCTGATGAAAAGCTTCGCCTTGAAACTGTTTCAACTGAAGTTTCTACACGAATTATTGATTTGTTTGCGCCAATTGGAAAAGGTCAGCGTCTTTTGAT
>DEEV01000125.1:997-1149 GCA_002350445.1 Treponema sp. UBA2869
GAAATGGTACTTGAAAAGGCAAAACGTCTTGTTGAGCATAAACGCGACGTAGTAATCCTTTTGGACTCTATCACTCGTCTCGCTCGCGCCTACAACCAGACAGTTCAGACTTCCGGAAAGGTTCTTTCAGGTGGTGTTGATTCTAACGCTTT
>DEEV01000125.1:1249-3511 GCA_002350445.1 Treponema sp. UBA2869
TCTCGAATGGACGAAGTTATTTTTGAAGAGTTCAAAGGAACTGGTAACTCAGAAATTAACCTTGACCGTAAACTTGCAGAACGCCGTTTGTTCCCTGCAATCAACATTAAAAAATCTGGAACCCGAAAGGAAGAGCTTTTGCTTACAGAAAGCGAACTTCAGAAAATCTGGATTTTGCGCAAAGTTCTTAATCCAATGGAAGATGTTGAAATTACAGAGCTTATTCTTGATCGAATGAAGAAGAGTAAGACAAATGAAGCATTCCTTGCAAGCATGAATGCCGGAACAGCCGGTATTGACGGTTAATGCGAGAATTACTATAATTGGTTCATTATTTTATCTTGTGATATTATTTTTAATCAGTTGACGGTAGCGGAATGATGACTAATTTTATGAATAAGTCAGGGGCAGCCGGGCGTAATATCGGGCAAGAATATAGGAGTTATAAAAATGAAAAAGGGAATTCACCCGGACTACAAACTTACAAAGATTACTTGCGTTTGCGGTAATGTAATCGAAACTCGTTCAACTGTTGAAAACATCAGCGTTGAAATTTGTTCTGCATGTCACCCATTCTATACTGGTAAGCAGAAACTTGTTGATACAGCCGGACGTATCGATCGCTTTAACAAGCGTTACGGAATTAAGAGCGACAAATAGTTTTATAATTATTTGCATATCCTTTTATGGATTCGCTGTTGAAAAGGCTGTCTTATGGCAGTCTTTTTTTTTATTTATTTGATTTATGTTTGATTTATTTTTTAAGCTTCATCCGGCAGTTTGCGTTTTATACTATCTTTTTGTAATTATTTTGACTGTTGGTTCAAAAAGTCCTCTGGTTTCTGCCGCTGCTTTTTTTTCTTCGTTTATTTTCTTTTTTATAATAAAAGGCTCTAAAGCTTTACGCTATTTTTTTATTTTATTTCCTGTTTTTTGTGTTTTTTCATTCTTAAACCTTTTTTTTAGTCATTACGGACAGACAGTTCTGTTTAATTTTTTGGGACGCCCTTGTACAAAAGAAGCTCTTTTATATGGAATGAATATGGCATTTATGTTTTGTTCGTTGATTATGATTTTTTGCTGTTACGGAATTGAACTTTCCTGCGATAAATTCGTTTTTCTTTTTTCAAAGATAGCTCCTTCATTTTCTATTATGCTCGTTATGGTTTTCCGCCTTATTCCTTTTGTTTCAAAAAAATATTCAGATGTTTGCGATGGAAGACGCGGGGCTGGTTTTTCTGACGGAGCAAAAAACAGAATTGTAAATTTGGGATTAACTTTTTCATCCGGGCTGGAAGAAACTCTCGAAACTGCCGGTTCAATGGCTTGCAGGGGATTTGGAACTGCAAAACGTACTCATTTTTTGAACTATAAGTTTACTTTTAGGGATTTTTTTCTGCTTATTTTAATTTTTGTGCTTTTTTTTATATGCAGTTTTTGCTTTGCAAAGGGTTGTGTAAAAATAGATTTTTATCCTGTAATAAAATTATATTGGAAACCTGATGTATGTTTTTTTGCAGGTTCTTGTTCATTTTTAATTTTGTGTTTTATTCCTGTGCTTTTATATGTAAAGGAGGCTCTTAGTTGGCATTTATCAGCATTGAAAATTTAAGCTGTTTTGTAAGTAAATCAAACGAAAAGGATTTTGAGCCTGAAACACTAAAAATACTTGAAGATATTTCTCTTGAAATAGAAAAAGGTGAATATATTGTTGTAATTGGTTCTTCTGGAGCCGGAAAAACAACCTTGCTTCGTCAGCTAAAGCCAGAGTTAGGTTTGACGTTGAAAAAAAATGGGAATGTGTGCTTTAAGGGAAGAAAAATAGAAGAAATCAACCCGGTTGAAGTTGCTCAAAAAATTGGCTTTGTAATGCAAAATCCGGAGCTTCAGATTGTTACAGATAAAGTCTGGCATGAACTTGCGTTCGGTCTTGAAAATATAGGCTTTTCTCATTCTCAGATGCAGTTGAGAGTTTCTGAAATGGCAAGCTGCTTTGATTTGCAGAAAATGTTTAATAGTGATGTTTCTGTTCTTTCAGAAGGTCAGAAACAGATTTTGAATCTTNNCTTCGGTTTTGTGTATGTCACCTGAAGTTCTTGTCCTTGATGAAGCTTCGAGTCAGCTTGATCCTGTTACAGTTTCAAATTTTAACAGAATTGTGCGTTCCTTAAATAAAGATTATGGTGTTACCGTAATTTCTGCTGCCCATAACCTTGATGAAGTTTTTTATGACGCAGACAAAATTGCTGTTTTAGATAAAGG
>DEEV01000055.1:0-172 GCA_002350445.1 Treponema sp. UBA2869
TTCGAAGGTCAGACAAAGGAAAAGCTTGGTAATACAGAAGTCCGCACAATCGTAGATCAGATTGTTAAGGAAAAGCTTACAGTTTATTTTGAACAGAATCCTGCAACACTCGAAGCAATTCTTAAAAAGGCAATTGATGAAGCTAAGGCTCGTATTGCTGCCCGCAAGGCAA
>DEEV01000055.1:240-3781 GCA_002350445.1 Treponema sp. UBA2869
GACTGCTCAATGAAAAATCCTGAACTCTGCGAAGTATACATAGTCGAGGGAGACTCTGCGGGTGGTTCTGCAAAGAAAGGTAGGGACCCTAAGACTCAGGCAATTCTTCCACTCTGGGGAAAGATGCTTAACGTTGAAAAAGTTCGCCCTGAAAAAGTAATGAACAATGATAAGCTTGAACCTGTAATTGCTTCACTTGGTGCAGGCTTCGGAAAAGACTTCAACATCGAAAAACTCCGCTATCATAAAATCATCATCATGGCCGATGCCGATGTCGACGGTTCACATATCCGCACTTTGCTTTTGACTTTCTTCTTCCGCTACATGCCGCAGATTATTGAACAGGGGTATGTTTATCTTGCAATGCCTCCACTGTTTAAAGTTCAGCTTGGTAAGAAAGATCCTGTTTATTGTTACAGTGATGCAGAACGCGATGCCGCATTGGAAGCTCTCGGTGACCAGCGTGATAAGGCAGATGTTCAGCGTTACAAGGGTCTTGGTGAAATGGATGGTAAGCAGCTTTGGGAAACAACAATGGATCCTGCACATAGAAAGATGCGTGTTGTTACAATTCCAGATGCTGTAGAA
Organism: Treponema sp. UBA2869; assembly: GCA_002350445.1. Taxonomy (GTDB): domain Bacteria; phylum Spirochaetota; class Spirochaetia; order Treponematales; family Treponemataceae; genus Treponema_D. The sequence goes on from DEEV01000055.1 coordinate 829, forward strand.
GCCGACAGAATTTTCAGTGTATGTATGGGTGAAGAAGTTGAGCCACGCCGCCGCTTCATCGAAGAAAACTCAAGCTACGCTAATCTTGATATTTAAACTAACGAACGTTCGGTGATTGAGTAGGCCGTAGGCCGTATCGAAATCACCATGAGAAAGACTAAAAAAATAAAGTGGTTTCGACAAGTTCAACCACCGTTGCATAGGATAAAAAAATGGAAGAGATAAAAACAGCCGAAGGTGGCTCTCTCATTAAGATACCAATTGAGGACGAAGTTAAACAGGCATATATTGACTACTCAATGTCTGTAATTGTACAGCGTGCCTTGCCTGACGTTCGTGATGGTCTTAAACCAGTTCACAGACGTATCATGTACGCTATGGATACGCTCCATCTTGCAAGCGGCGGAAAAACAAAAAAGTGTGCTACCATCGTTGGTGAAGTTTTGGGACATTACCATCCACACGGAGACGCTTCTGTTTACGATGCCCTCGTTCGTCTTGGTCAGGATTTTGCTCAGAGATATACAACAGTAACTCCTCAGGGAAACTTTGGTACAATCGCCGGTGACCCTCCTGCAGCTTACCGTTACACTGAGGCAAAGATGTCGAAAATCACCGAAGAGATGACAGCTGACATCAACAAGAATACTGTTGATATGGTACGCAACTTTGATGATACCTGCGACGAGCCTGGTGTTCTTCCCTCTAAATTCCCATTCCTGCTTTGTAACGGTACAACAGGTATTGCCGTTGGTATGGCAACAAACATGCCGACACATAACCTTCGCGAAGTAACTGATGCAATTTGTGCTTACATCGACAACAATGAGATTTCTGTTGAAGAGCTCATGCATTATATTAAAGGTCCGGATTTTCCTACCGGCGGTATTATTTACGGTACATCTGGAATTAAAAAAGCGTATACAACCGGACGCGGCAAAATTGTTATTCGTTCTAAGTTTACAATTGAAACTGATAAACGCGGAAAGGAATCTATCGTATTTACAGAAGTTCCTTACGGCGTAAATACAACAAATATTATCCGCCGCATTAAAGAGCTTGTCCGCGATAAGCAGGTTGACGGTGTTGTAAATGCAAACGATGAATCTTCAGATCGTTCTGGTATGCGTCTTGTAGTAGACCTTAAAAAAGGTGCAATTACAAAAATCGTTCTGAATCAGCTTTTTGCAAAAACAGATTTGCAGTCTAACTTTGGTGTAATAAATCTTGCACTTGTTCCACAGGTAAAAGAAGGAGCTCCACGTTACGATGAACCTGGAATGCTCACACTTTCTCCAACTTATCTTAAGCCGGAAGTTCTTACACTTAAGCAACTGATCCAGCACTTTGTAAATCACCGCGACGAAGTTATTACACGCCGCACAATTTATGATTTGAAAGTTGCTAAACACCGCATGCATATTTTGGAAGCTCTGATTACTGCAATCAATAACATTGATGAAGTTATTCAGATTATCAAGAGTTCTGAAAATACTGAGGATGCAAAACTTAAACTCGAAAAGAGATTTAACTTTGATGATGAGCAGGCACAGGCAATTGTTGATATGCAGCTTAAACGCCTTACTCATTTACTTATTGAAGATCTTCAGAAAGAAATTAAAGAACTTCAGGCTCTTATTGATTACCTTGAAGGTTTACTTAAAGATCACAACAAGATTCTTAGTCTTATTAAAGATGAGACTCGCAGCCTTGCAGAAAAATATGGAGATGACCGCCGCACAGAAATTGTTCATGACGAAGTTGAAGAAATCAATGTTGAAGACATGATTAAAGACGAAGACATGGTTGTAATGATTTCGCGAATGGGTTACATCAAACGTGTTCCAGCTGACAAATATAAAAAGCAGGGAAGGGGAGGAACCGGAAGCAACGGTACAAACCTTCTTGATGATGATTATGTTAATCAGCTGTTCATTGGTTCTACGAAGGAAATCTTGTTATTCATAACTAACTTAGGTCGTGCTTACTGGATGAAAATCCATGAGATTCCGGAAACAGAAAAAGCAGCCCGCGGTGCTCATATTAAAGGCTTGCTGCAGGTTGGTCCTGATGAAGAAATTACAACTGTAGTTTCTCTTAAAGAATTCTCAGAAGATTTGTTACTGTTCATGACTACAGCACAGGGTGTTGTTAAGAAGGTTCGCTCTACAGAATTCCAGAATGCTAAGACACGTGGTATTATCGGAATCAAGCTTAATGATAACGATAAACTGATTAGTGCAATTCCAACTACGGGAAGTTCAGAAGTTATGTTGATTTCCCGACGTGGAAAAGCTCTTCGCATAACAGAAGATTCTGTTCGTCTTATGGGACGTGCAAGCTGCGGTATTAAGGGAATGAAGCTTTCTGAAGGTGATGAAATTGCCGCTGCCGTAAAAGTTGAACCAGATGCAAACATGATTCTTCTTACAGAGAAGGGTGTTGGTAAGAGAATTTCTTTCGACCTTTATTCAGTTCACGGACGTGGAACAGGCGGACAGAGAATCTTTGGTAACACTGAATCTAAGGGTGAAATCATTGGTGCTATCAACGTTAAGGATAAAGATGAAGTTGTCTGCATGACAAGCCAGGGTAAAGACTTTGCGCTTTAAGGCTACAGATATTAAAGAGCAGGGAACAGGAGCTTCTGGTGTAAATGTAGTTCGTGTAACTGAACCAGATTTCATCGTAGGACTTGATAAGATTCAGGAAGAAGAAAAAGAAGAATAATCTGACTTACAGATAGTATTTATTTTACTAACGAAAGTTAGTTTGTTATTTTTATTGACAAAAATTAAAATTTAATTAATAATTAATACGAGGGTAAGAGCTAACCTTTGTTAAAGAATTTTAGTTTAGTTCAATGGGTGATATACATCAGGCAAAGAGCTGGTTGATTTTTCAATCAGCTCTTTTTGTTTTTAAAATCTCTAAATTATTTTATCCACCATAT
>DEEV01000055.1:3865-4256 GCA_002350445.1 Treponema sp. UBA2869
ACAAAGTTCAATAAACCATTCAAATTAAACAACATATTAAATTGTGCATAACTCTGTGGATAATGTGGATAACTTAAAATCAAAGAATAAGAATAAAATTTTTGTTTCACGTGGAACATCTATAATGAAAATTATATTTGATTGTACTGTTTCACGTGAAACAGATAATCTTATTTTTTTGTAAAATATGGATCTGAATAATAAGTTCAATACATACGGTTGTTGAGCCCTTCGCAGCTTTGCTGCTTGGAGAGTCGCTCACAATACTTCATTGGAGTATTGTGAAGGCTTTCAGCTGTCTCTCCCTATTTCGAAATGAACAATCACGCTAAATGTGGTGATTTAGAAAGCCTTGGTTGTTGAGCCTGTTGAAACACAATCACCGCTATTC
>DEEV01000055.1:4323-10938 GCA_002350445.1 Treponema sp. UBA2869
TATTATTCTTTTAAGGTCTTTTCTTACAGGCTTAAAGCTTTTGTTTCACGTGAAACAATGATTAAAGAATAATCAAATTAAGAGGGGAGTTTATTACAAATATATTTTGCAGGTTTTTATTAAATAATTTATAAAAAAGAGTTTATTCAGAATTTGTGTTTTTTATTAAAATGAGAAATATATACTTTGTTGTACGAAAATGTGTATTGCAAAGTTTCACGTGAAACAGATATTTTGTATTTAAAATAAAGTTTCACGTGAAACAGAGGTAAAATGCATTTTATTTGAATTTTGATTCTAGAATGTAAAAATCTAAAAAATTATCGTTTGTTAGTTAACTTTTTAACATTCGTTTATTAGTCAGATGTTAAAATAAAAAAATCCCGGCCACGCAGACCGGGAAAAATGTAAATCAAATTTGAATGATTTTGTTTACAAGAAAAGATGTCTTATTATTTTACATATCTTAAAAGCTTGGAATTACGTTTTACAGACCATTTCTTAAGACGTTCTTCTGGCAGCGAATTTATATCAGAATCTAGAGAAAATCCTAGTTTTTCAAACCAGTCTATAGTTTGAGTTGTCATAATGAATATATCTTTGCACTTTTTTGAATGAGCAAGATCTATAAGATAATTTATAAGTAAAGGTCCAATTCCCATGTGTGAATAAGAGGAATCTACAGTTACGGCTCCAATTTCTGCCTGTGAATCTTTATAAACATGTAAAGAAGCGCATCCGCGGATACTTCCGTCTATTTCATAAACAAAATAGTCATTCATGGTTTCTGCAATTTCGTTTTCTGTTCTGTTCAGTAAAATTCCCTGTTCAATAAAAGGCTTCATAATTGCCAAAACAGAAGGAATGTCTGATTGTGTAAGCTGTCTGATTTTTCCGTAGTTACTTGTATAAATCATTGTTCCAGAACCAAGGTTGCTGAAAATTTCACAAGGTAATACACCGTCTTTTGAACCGTCAAGAATATGAGAACGTATAACACCGTTTTTACAGGCATTTTTTGCTTTTTCGAGAATTGTGCAGATTTCTGACTGTTTTTTGTTTTCCTTCAGAACTTCGTCTACTTCTTCAAGATTAAGGGCAGGAATATCACCATTTTCAGAAGTTGCAATGTTTTTTGGAATGGAGAAAGATTTGCAGTTTATATTTGCACCGTTTATTACAAAGAAAAGTTTGTCAGCGCATAGATTAATTGCAATCTGTTCTGCAAGAGAAACAGAAGAAATGTTGTAAGGATGTCCTACAGAATTCCAGCCGATGCATGGGAAAATTGGAATAAAGCCATGGTTTAAAACGGTTTTTATTGCATCAGTTTGAAGCTTGTCTATTTCACCTGCCGAACCAAAATCAAATCCGTTTATAACACCTTTTGCCCGCGACCGCACCCAGTTCCCGATAATAGCAGTTACGTTGTTCGCGGCAAGACTTGTCATTACAGTGTTTGACACATCAAACGCAGCCATTTTAATTAAAGGCATTGCTTCCTGATTGGTAATGCGAATATTGTTTTTATAAGTCCATTCAATTTTTTCAGAAGACAAAATCTGATCTATTCTCTGACGTGCACCTGGAACAATTGCAACCTGAAGACCGGCTTCGTGCAAAAGTGCAATGTCTTTTATATGCGAAGAAAAAAGCGGTGATTCAATTGTCTTGTCATCAAGGTAAATTACAACAAGTGCATTTTTAAATTTCTGCAGATACCTTATAACATCTCTGATGTTTTCTGCTTTTTCTGAAATGTCTGTTTTCATCGATGCCCGCCTTAAATTTAATTGTTTCTATTTATAGAAACAATGTTATTTTCATTTTGATTTTTTGAATAGACACAGCCACAGTATTTTTGCCGGTAAAGACCGTATTTTTCGCTAAGTTCCAGGCTGCGTTTAAAACCATTTTTCTTTTTAAAATCGGATGGAAGCCAGAAAATTTGAATACCTTTTTGAGAATATTCTTTTGAAATTTCTTCGCCAATTTCATTAATCATTTTTGCATCTTTAAACGGACTTATAGAAAGCGTTGTGCAAAAATAATCTGATTTATATTTGAGTGCATATTCAAGTGTTTTTTGTAGCCGGAATTTGTAACATCTGTAACAGCGCACGCCTTTTTCTTTTTCGTCTGCAAGAGAAGGTTGTTCGTTGATTTTTATTGCGTCGTAAAATTCCTGTGGATTATAATCAAGTTCAATCACTTTGATTTTATTTTCTAGTGCCGGTGGAAATTCGGTATAAAACTTTTTAAGTTCATTCAGGCGGCGCGCGTATTCCTCTTTTGGAAAAATATTTGGATTATAATAAAGAACTGTAATTTCAAAAAAAGCTGAAAGGTATTCCAGAACATAAGAAGAACATGGACCGCAGCAGGCATGAAGCATCAGCGAAGGTTTTTGCCTGCCGTCAAGTTGAGTCAAAATTAAATCAAGTTTTTCCTGATATAAATTTTTTGCCATAAGCTTTCGTTAAAATATATTTTTGTTAAAGTAAATTCTAGTCTGAAAATCAGGTCTCTTTAAATTAACAAAATTTTATGCTAGTTTTGAAACTCTAGAAAATACAAGGATTTCGATAAAATTTTGTTAACTTATTTTTTCATAAATATAAAGAAATTTTCGTTTAGAATAGTTGCTGCTTTTTTTGTGTTTTTAATTTTTTCTGGTTGTAAAACCACAGGTTTAGAGATCGAGTATTCTGCAAAAGCTCCGGAACTTTCTTCTGAAAAAACGCGCTTTATTTTTATAAGGCTTTACGATCCCGTTTATAAAAATCCTTTTTATGCTGCAAGTTTTTTAAAGGCAGGAATAAGTTCAACAGAAGTTTCACCGCTTAAGTTAAGTCATGCGTCAATGAATCTGAGTCTTGAAGATAATTTTTATGCGCTTACAAATGCCAAAGAACGTTATGATTTTAAATTTGAAAAATGTACAGACATAACAACAAACGGATATATGAACAAGTGTAATCCCGATAAGTCTTCGCAGACAACTTATGCAATTGCTGTTTCCGAAGAAGAATATGAAAAGGCAAAAAAAATTCTGAATCTTTTAATGGACAGAGATGTTGATACAAAATACATTGCCTGGCAGGCAATTCAAATGTCGGGCTGTGCAATCAGAAGAAAATTTTTTACAAATTACGAAGACCGCAGTCTGGACTATTTTACGACTCCCGGCGGTTATGAAACTTGTGATATTGATTTTGAATCAAAACAGATTACAAGAAAGTTTATCTGCTCGAATCTTGTTGCCTTTGTTCTTCAAATGTCCGTTTACGAAATTCAGGATTATTTCCTTGAAAATCACATAAACTACAAATATATTGCAATAACTGATTTAGCCGTTTTGCCTGGAGTTCACAAACTTTTTAGTTCTTCATGGACAGATTACAATCAGGCAGCTGAAAAATTTGTAAGTGAAAATCCAGAGTTTGAAGCTTACTTTGACGCAAAAGATTTTTCATAAATTTACAAAATAATTAGATGTTCCATATAATGTAAAAAAATGATATAATCAATCATTAAACGCTATGTCAAAAAAGAATAAGCACAATGGTTTTTTTATACTCGTAAAAAGTCTCTGGCACAACCGTCATAATATTGTAAAATATTATCCGCGGCTTATTCGTATGGCCTGGCATACGGAACGCTATACTTATAAAGAACGTTATGATTTTGCAATGGAAATTATAGACGTTCTTTTAAAAACTCTTAACATCGAAATAGAAACTTTTGGTATGGAAAACATTCCGCAGGAAGAAGGAATTTTCTTGTGTTCAAATCATCAGGAAAAATTTGATCCTCTTGTAATCTGGAAAACTTTTCCACAGCAGATTGGTGTAATTGTAAATGACAAAGCCTGCCACCGTCCGTTTATTGGCGAATTTGTAAAAATAATCAAAAGTCACAAACTTATTGAACGCAGTATGCGCACAGCAATAAGAACAATTTCTGCTTTAACAAAAGAACTTCAGTCAAAAGTAAATTATATGATTTTTCCGGAAGGTCGCTACGAAGATGATTTTGATGAATTGCTTCCGTTCAAGAGCGGCTGTTTTAAAAGTCCATTAAGAGCAAAGGTTCCGGTTCTGCCTGTCGCAATAACTGATTCATATAAGATTTTTGAAAAGAATCATAAAGGCAGTTATAAAATAAATATTCACTATTTAAAGCCTATTTTTCCTGAAGAATTTTCAGGAATGAAAACAATTGAACTTGCAGAATTGGTTCGTTCAAGAATTCAGAGTGCAGTAAGAGAATATCAGCAATGAACAAAAGAACGGTTTTTGAAGGTTTCCGTGACGGATTTCCAATTGGGCTTGGATATTTTACCGTAGCTTTTTCTTTGGGAATAATTGCAAAAAATGCCGGAATCACGCCGCTCCAGGGTTTTATTGCAAGTTTTTTGAACAAGGCTTCTGCCGGAGAATTTGCACTTTACAATTCAATTCAGGCACAGGTTTCTTACATTGAAGTTGCTTTAATTACGCTGGTTGTAAATGCGCGTTATCTTTTGATGAGCTGCGCTTTAAGTCAGAGGTTTGCAACAGAAACACCGTTTATTCACCGTTTTGGGGTAGCGTTCGGTCTTACTGATGAAATTTTCGGAATTATGATTGCACGCAGGGGCAATGTAGAACCGTGGTATAATTATGCGGCGGTTTTTATTGCGGTAATTTTGTGGAGCGCAGGAACAAGCATTGGTATTATTGCAGGTAACTTTTTGCCGGCAAATGTTGTAAGTGCGCTGTCCGTTGCGTTGTATGGAATGTTCATTGCAATAATAATTCCGCCGGCAAAGCAAAACCGCGTTGTAATGATTTGTATAATCGTAAGCTTTATGCTTAGTTATTTATGTTCAATTTTGCCTTATGTTTCAAAAATATCTGGTGGAAACAAAACAATAATTCTTACTGTAATTATTGCAAGTGCGGCGGCAATTATTAAGCCAATAGAAACCGGCAGCGAAGTCTCTGATGTTTCACAGAACACAGAAAATGCAAAGGCGGTTCACAATGAATAATACATATATTTATATTTTGACAGCGGCCGCTGTTACCTATCTGATTCGGGTTCTTCCGCTTACGTTAATTAGAAAACCAATTCAGAATAAATTCATAAAATCGTTTTTGTATTATGTACCTTACATTACGCTTGCCGTTATGACTTTTCCTGCAATTATAGAAACAACGCAAAATCCTTTGGCTGGTGTAATTGCGCTTGTTCTTGGAATAGTTTTTTCTTATTTTGGATTGGGATTGTTTCCTGTTGCATGCATTTGCTGTGCAAGTGTTTTTCTTTCTGAATTGTTTTTAAAATAAAAAAAGGCTTTGGCTTGCAAAACAAGGCAGCAAAAAAGCCAAAGCCCAAAAAAAAGGATTTTTATTTAGAAGGACATACCCATAGATGCAACAATTTGAATTTGTTCCTGAGGAATATTGTAAGCAAGACCAAAGCTGAATGCAGGAATATTAATCTGACGCAAATAAATAATTGTACCAGCCATTGGACCATACATAAATTTAAGCTGACCATCGTAATCTTCGACAATTGTTTCCTGGAAATTTCCAAAAAGCGAAAGCATAATTGCGCGGCCACGTGCAACGCCAACTTCAAGTCCAACATCAGCATTAGCCATCTTTTTTGAACGGAATTTTTCAGGAAGAATATGACTGGCAACACTGTTTCTGTTTTGTGTAAACAAAAGTCCTTTGTCAGCTTCTGCTGAATAGCAGATTTCAATTGAAGCGCGAAGTCTGTCGATAATTGGTTTTTGAAGAACGGCTTTTATTTTCATACCGGAAATAAAATCGTTTGTTGTGTTATAACCAAATTCACCAGAAACAGAAACGTAACTTGTAGAAATAAACCAGTCTGTAAAATCATTGATTTTATAAGTTATAGATGGTTCAAAAGACACCTGAAAGGCAGAATCATAATTTGAAGAGTCCGAAAACAGCTGCTGAAGATTTACTTTTGCATTTGCGGAAACATTTTTTAAAACAGGCATTCCAAACCCTAACGAACCGCCAAGGCGCTGAATGTCGTATTCAGAAATCTTTTTTTCTTCAAGGGAATGAATTTCTGTGTTTGTTTTTTCATAGAAAGCGTTTGTTGTAAAACCAAAGCCGGAATATATTGCAGAAACAGAAATGACGTCTTTACCAAAAACTCCGCCGCCCATCAAAAAGTTTCCCATTCCAAAGGCGTTAGTATCTGCAAGATAAGCGCCGCCTATAAAACCAGAGTTCGAAAACGAGAAAATTGGAACAGGAATAATAGTCCATTTTTCTTTAAGTGCAAGTTTAAGAGTTANNGCTTCCGTCTCCGTTATCAACAAAAGTTGGTTCACATTCAGAAAACAATCCACATAATTTAATGTTGTTTTTAAGTTCTTCAAGATTTACATTTTCTGAATCAGTATTTAAATACTGAGCAGTAAATCTGTCCATTAAAGCAGTTTTTGTTCGTTTTAAGCCAGAATATTCAACCTTTGAAATTGTTCCGGCAGAAAGCTGTGATGCGGCAGAAAAAGCCAGAAGAAAGCATGCAATAAATGCATATTTTTTTAACATAAAAATCTCCCATAAAACTCCGCGTTAG
>DEEV01000054.1:0-4858 GCA_002350445.1 Treponema sp. UBA2869
GATAACCAGCTTCGCTACGCCCGCGTGATGTTGTCATATTATATAAAATACAGATTTATGTCAAGGCATCAAATCCAGGGCAAATGCATTATAATCATTTGTTTACAAAAAAAACTTCCGTTTTGCGTACTTGTAAGCAACGCGTTTGCGTCGGCTAAAAACAATCCCATGTGTAATACACTTTGGAAAAATCCCGTTTCTTTAAGGCATCGGAATTAATCAAGAAATTTGCGCATCCCATATCACCCCAGCACATTGCTTCCCCATTACAAGACGAAGAATCAAGATGCAGCAAGGTTGTATCATAATACGAAGCTTCTTCTTCAGACATATTTTGCCTTACATCTTCTTGAATAAACGACGGAAAGCCTAGAATATAATTCTCTGTTTCCTGCAGCATTTTGTAAATTTCTGCCGAATATGGATTTTCTTCTTCTGTTCCTAATAATTCATAAATACTTTTTGCTGAATCTTCATGCAATATTTCTTTGATTGCGTCTTCCATCAATCTGTCCATTCTATAATCACTGTCGTTCATATACGAAACCGATTTTGAAAATTTCAATGCAAAACCATTTAAAACCGGAGTTATAGAAATTTCAGGAACTATTTTTCGTATATCTTCTGCTTTGACGCCCGAATTAATTTGTTCATGAAAAACAATCCGCCAGTTTTTTTGCTCAGCTGCATTTTCCCAGTTCATACCATAAAATTCATCACTTGATGAAACAAAGAATTGCAGAATTCCGTTTTTAGGAAGAATAGGATTTTCAAATTTACAGTCACTAAAATTTATTTGACAGAGAAGATGCATTTTGTTTCCAGCAGAATCTAATGGATATTGAATTGAAAGATCCCAGTAAGGTAATCCGCCAATTTTAGAAGAAAAAATAGTTGGCGTAATATTTTTATCTGGAAGTAATAAAAATGATTCTGCACTTGCATTTTGTTTTATGTAGTTCTTTATTTTTTCAATTCCTTCTTTTGTGGCAAAATAATTATTTACCATTTTTAGACTGCTTATAAATTTCTGTGAATTTATATACTCATAAGGAACAGAAAATTTCTTTCCCGAAAAAATCACTTCATATCTTCTTTGAAAAACTTTATATTCAACATTCTCAACCTGCTTTAACTCAAACCTGTATTTTTTTAAAAATTTTCTTATCACAACATAATCGTCATGAACGCAGGCAAGAACAGCATTGGTTTGTTGCAGGCAAATAATACCGAACAAGACAAATCCAATAAATCCAAAAGCAGGCGAATACTCCTTTGATAACAATGAAAAGACAGTGCATATACTGAACACTAAAATATCTAAAATAAACACAACATTTTCAAATATTGTAAAAGGCTGCTTTTGATTGATTTTTACGACATACATATTTTATATATTCCCATTTTTTACAAAATATTCAAGAACAGGCTTAGCGAACATTTTGTCTTCCATTGCAATATGACTTAAAATCCAGTCGTACAGAAAATGCACAAACTGAATGGCATCACTCATTGTTGAATTTTCAAAAGAGGCAACCGAAGATAAAACTTTTTTTGTAAAAATATCGTGCGCATTTTTATGTTCTTTGTAGCGTTGGTAATTTGAAGCTTTCATGAGCGTTTCTTCATCTCTAAAATGTGTGACTACATAATTTGCACATTCTTTTAGCGCACTTCGGAACGACTCCTGCCACTCTTTAGAAATATTCTGTCGGTTCGAAATCAGCTGCTGATACAAATCATTGCACAGCGCGACAAGATGCTTATGCTGTTCATCTATGACAGGAATTCCCAGCTCAAATTTCGGATTCCACGCAATAAATTTAGATATTTCTTCAGTCATTCTTATTTTCTCTTATACCCTCGTTATCTTTTCGACAGATTTTTCTAAATTATTAATTCATAATACACCAGAGGACTACTCGACAGCGGGTCGATTTCAATTTATCATGAACGCATGAATATTTTACTACCCCCATATTTTACTTCTCTTGCTCAGGCGCTCGTTTCGCTTTTTGGAAATTCGGTTGCAATCGCTCAAACCGACAGGCTTTCCGGAGGAGACATAAATAAAGCATATGCGCTTACTTTAAATAACGGCACAAAAGTTTTTATGAAAGCCAATTCTAAACAAAATGCGGCATTTTTTACAGCAGAAGCGGCAGGTCTTTCTGCAATTGCTAAAACAAAAGCAATAGGAACTCCAGAAATTTTATGCGCAGGAACTGATAATGGAGAAGACGTAGGTTACAGTTTTCTTCTATTAAAATACATTGAAAGCGGAAAGAAAAGAAACGATTACTGGACTGATTTTGCTCAAAAACTTGCGGCAATGCACAATGCCGACACAAAAGTATTTTTTGACAAAACGAAAAACACTTCTGAGCAGCCAAAATTTGGATTTTTTCAGGATAATTTTATTGGCGCACGCCCCCAAACGAACACGCCATGTGACAGCTGGATTTCTTTTTTCAGAGACTACAGGCTTGTTCCGCAGTTTAAGGCAGCTGATTTTTATTTTGATTCTAAACTACGCAGCCAAATTACAAAGCTTTTAGACCATCTGGAAGATTTTCTTATTGAACCGGAAAAGCCAAGTCTTTTACACGGTGACCTTTGGGCAGGAAACGTGATGTGTGGTCCAAACGGAGAGGCAGTACTTATTGATCCGGCCTGTTACGTAGGACATGCCGAAGCAGATTTAGCAATGACAGAACTTTTTGGAGGTTTTCCGCCGGAATTTTACAAAGCGTACAAAGAAGCGCGGCCATTGCAGCCAGGTTATGAAAACCGCCGTGACCTTTATAATCTTTACCAGCTTTTAAACCATTTGAATCTTTTTGGTGAAACTTATCTGGTTCCGGTTCAAAGCATTGTTGCTGAATATACTGAATAAAATCTTAAAAATAGAAGATTTCTTCAAACTTTTTATCCAGCGCAACACAAAGAATAAGGGCAAGTTTTGCCGTCGGGCAGTACTGTCCGGTTTCGATTGAACTAATTGTATTGCGCGAAACTCCGACCATCTCGGCAAGACTGCTCTGTGAAAGTTTTTTTTCAGTGCGTATTTCTTTTAGATTATTTTTCAGTACAAGACTTTCGTTCATTCGGCTGCTCCCGGAAGCTTTCCTGTAAGTTGCAGGCAAAGCAGAACAACAAGCGCTGTAAAAATGAGAAAATAAACGAGAGCAACAAATAGCTCATGAAGTTTTTTCATCTTAAAAAATTTTACAAAGAACGCAATTGAAAGCATTCCAAAAAAAATAATCCAGCACTGAACACTGATATGCTTTGTAAAAATCCAGTTTAATAATGAAACAAACAGACATAGCCCGAATGAAGAAAAATATGCAACTGATGCTGCCTTTTTTTGCACTTCAAGATCAAATACATCTTTTTCGCCAAGTTCATTTCTGCTTTTTTCTAAGATTTCTTCTTTTGTCATAAAACACCTCTTATATAATAATGCGTCAGGTTATGGAGCAACCGCGAAGCGGGCCGCTTGAAAAGCGGCTGACCGTCAGGGAATTGCGGAACAACCGACCCGCGTTGAAAACGCGGGGGACGCCCTATTTATTTGTAAATTTATAATTCAAAACATTGCTGTTGCAGACTGCTACGCACGAACCGCACAAAATACATTCGGCAGTTTTTACTGTGCCCGTTTTTACAAAGGACGGAACATCTATGCTCATTGGACATACTTTGTGACAGCGCTGACAGCCCGTACAGCCTTCGCTTTTTGCCTTAATTTTTACCTGCGGAAGGTGAAGAGCCTGCCCAACTTTTACGCCAAAAATCATAAACGGCGCCATCCAGCAAATATAGTGGCAGTTTGCCCTCTTTCCAAATATAACGGCCGGAATTAAAAATAAAAAGACTATTCCGTAATAAACAATGTAGCTGTAAATGTTCGAAACCGAAATGCCGTGATCTGTCATAAAAAACGGCTGAATTGTATAGTCGCCTTTGCCAAAAATGTGGCAGACAACAATGCCCGAAACCCAGACAAGCCAGATTGCATATTTTAAGTAATTGCGCCAGCCCTGCTTTGGCTCTTTTGGCTGAAAACTTTCGAAACATTCTGACATTCCTCCAGCCGGACAAAGATAACCGCACCAGAGTCTTCCAAAAAACATACCGAATAGAAACATAAGCGTAAACAAAATAAAACTTCCGTTTATTATATGCTGAAACGCTGCCATAAAAATCAAATACGGTGATAAATAATAAATTGTAACAGGAAACAAAAGCATTGAAAAAATTAGTGTAAACTTGCGGAACTTCTGTAATCTTATTTTTGCCGATTTATCCATTTAATAACCTCTCTTAAAAAATCTGTGTCAGCGTTATAAAAAACTTTTCCGGGCGCCCTCCCCGCAGGCAGAATTCTGCATCAGGGATGATTTACAGCAGCAAAACTTAGCGCCCGTAGCTCACAAATTATTATAATTTGATGAATGAGTTTTCATCAAAACCAGTAACTTACATAAGGCATAAAACAAAGCCTTCTCGCAGCTACGCCGGATGATTCAGAAAAATCTGAAAAATCCATCAGAACCGAAAAGCCTAGTCTGAAGCCGTCGGCTTTTGTAAAAGCGTATTCTGCGCCTGCTTCCAGTCCAGCAGCAAAATATCCCGGTGTAAAAAGTTTTCCCTGCGAAGAGGTGAATCCGCCGCTGGAAGCTTCGTAATCGCCAAGCCTAAAACTGAAATTTGGACCTGCAAAAACAGAAAACCGGCCGGGAATGTTGTTTATTCCGGCAAAAGTAAGTTTTAACAAAACCGGAATATCCAGTGTCATAAAACTTAATTTACAAGTGTTTCCGCCCTGAACATAAGAAAATCCGTTCTTATT
>DEEV01000054.1:4939-5139 GCA_002350445.1 Treponema sp. UBA2869
GGAACAAAATCAAAATCTGACTCGGAACCGTTGCCCAAGGTAAGGTTCATTTTATTAAGCGCAAAGGCACCTTCAACTCCAAAAGAAAAACCTTCTGCAAACACAACTGCTGATAAAAAAACTGCAAAAATTGCAGATAAAATACGCTTTATTCGTTTATTCAATTTTTCCTCCTATAAACTCCGCGTTAGCGGTCGCAC
>DEEV01000131.1:0-1165 GCA_002350445.1 Treponema sp. UBA2869
CACAATTCGCCGCCAGTCAGAATCTTTATAATCTGAACGGGGTTTTCATCTCCAAGAGCTTTGCATATAACAGCGATTTGCGATTCTTTCATAGTTATCCTCATATTGACACTTATCTATATGATAAACTATAAAATGATACATAGATGATTGTCAATATGAGATATATTCTAAAAATTCGTTGTGAACGAGTTTTTTAGAGCTTGACTAAAAGATGTATTTCTTTCCAAGATTTTCCAAATCCTTGTCGAACAAAAGTGGTTTTGATAAAATATCTTATGAAGCGTTTGATTTTAATTCTATTTGCATTTGCATTGTTGCCGCTCACAGCAGAAAACAACACCTCGCAGGATTATGACTACGACTATGATTTTGAGCTTTCAGACATTGCAAAGAGGATTTTGCCGGTTTTGCAATCAGACGTTTATGTGAATATCGACAGCAACATGCGGGACGACCATTTCGTTTGGAGAGAAGGCAGAAGCTCCGCCCTTGTTGAAGAAGGCAAGGTCGATGATTTTTATGAAATCAACAAAATCAACGATATGAAAGTCGCTTCGCGCGCAGTTTCATATGAACATTACAATAGTCCGAGGGTTCGGAAAACTGAAGACATAACGAGCACGGCAGAAACAGACACTGCATGGGTAGAAGGCGTTGACGGAGACGGCATCGGCGAATGGGTGATGATTCCTGTTGATGAGAAAAATTACGACGGCGTGCTCTCCCAGTGGTATTACGGCGAAAAACTGAAACTCTCGCTCACAATGCACAACGGGTATCAGAAAAACGCCGACCTTTACAAAAAGAACAACCGCGTAAAAGACGCAAAAATCAGCATCTACGCCGCCGCTTATGGTTGGTATGAATGTGTGAAATATTACAAAACATACACCCGTAATATCAGGACACGCTATCTGTTATGGAATCCTGAATGCGTCGCTGAAGAAGTCGTCACTTTTTCCGATGAAATCGACGAGAAAACGACTTTTCTGAATACGGACCGCAAGGATTTTGAATTTTTCCTTCCCGAAAAATACAAGAACAAAGGCTTCAAACTTTTTGTAAAGCTTGAAATCCTGAGCGTATACAAAGGCACAAAATATTCCGACACCTGCATTGCAGATTTAACCGCCACAGTTCAAAACGCGACTGTCGAATAGCA
>DEEV01000131.1:1232-3219 GCA_002350445.1 Treponema sp. UBA2869
CTTTTATCATAACTTTTTCTTATCTTTTCTTCGACTTCGGTTCAGGAAGATCTTCATACATCGCATCAAAAAGCTCGCGTAAGAACTCTTTGTTTTCAACATCATCCACCAATAGCATTTCCTTTGCGCCTTCATATGGAAGTTCCAGCGCTGCTTCCGGCATTTTCTCTCGGGCAGATTTTACATTCTTCACAAGAAAACGGTTATCGTAAACACCGCCGACAATCTTTCCACGATAGTAGATGATAAATTCCCCCATCATTGCTTTGTAAGTGATGTCGTCCAGAATAGAAAGCTGTTCTAATACAAAATCAAGATATTCCTTTGTTGATGCCATGTTCACTCCCCTTTCAATTTTCTTTTTACCATTTTCAAATCGCTGCTTGTCAGAATCGGTATCAGCTCGTTGATTTCTTCTATTGATTTATCCCACCATGCAAATTTTTCAAGCAATTCAATCAGTTCGTCATCAAAACGCTTTCGAATAAGACGTGCCGGATTTCCTGCGACAATTGAATATGGCTCTACATCTCTTGCAACCGTAGCATTTGCCCCGATTATCGCACCATCTCCAATGTGAACTCCCGGCATGATTGTTGCGTTCTGCCCAATCCAGACATCATTTCCAATTACAGTATCGCCTTTAAGCGGCAAATCTGAAGCAGCCGGCGGATTCATTTCCCAGCCTTCGAGCGTGTAAAATGGAAATGTACTCACAGCATTCATCTGATGATTCGCACCGTTCATCACGAATTCCACACCCGCCGCAATCTGACAGAATTTTCCGATAATCAGTTTATCACCGTTCCATTCATAAAAATGAGTCACATGACTTTCAAAATCAGAATCTGCAATATAAGTAAAATCACCAACTATAATATTTGGATTTTTTAGAGTCGGCTTTACATAAATTTCTTTATCATAACCCGCAATCGGATGAATCGTATTCGGATTTGGATGATTTCCGTCTTTCATATTTGGTTATAGAGACTCCTTAATAAGATTTAATTTTTTATTTCCAATCTTCCCTTGTCATTACACTTACATATCCATTGCGTTTTTCATGCATAAGAGGAACGTCTACATCTTCTGATTTCCACTGAAACTTAAATCCGCATTTTTCCTGAACACGCTTAGATTTTTCGTTTCCTTCATAATAGCCAATCCAGACTTTCTGCATTCCACAATCTTCAAAAGCGTGACGAAGCATTTCACGGACTGCTTCCGGCATGATGCCACGACCCCAGAACGGTTTTCCAAGCCAATAGCCCATTTCACACTCATCATCACGGTCAGTCATATCTGTGTGACCATTAAGCCTTAATTCAATGGCTCCAATAGCTTTTCCCTCTTCTTTCAGACAGATTGCATAGCATTCCTTGCCGTTAAGAACATTTTTAATGACCTCAAGGCTTTCTTCAATATTCTTGTGAGCCGGCCATCCCGCAATCGGACCAACATCCGGGTCACTAGCGTATTTATACAAATCTTCTGCATCGTCTTCATTCCATCGACGAAGAATTAATCTTTCTGTTTCCATATTTTTTCATTATATCAGAGATTTCCACTTAGAACACTGAAATAACTCTTGTTTCGTGATAAAATGTAATCAATACTTTTAGTAGGTAAAGCTAAAAAATTGCTGCATCGCAATTTTTTTTAACGCTTTGCTATAGAACACCGCCCGCTCTGACCGGCGGGCTTACACACTGTGATGATCGCACTTAGCCGCAAAGTTAGGCTTGAGTCCACCCTTTGCAAAAAGTTCAGCGGCTTCATCGGCACTGCCTGTGATTCCTGGAAGTTCTTTTAAACCGGCAGCGGCAATTGCATCAACGGCACCCTGACCGCGGTTTCCAAGAATCAAAGTTTCTACTCCAATACTTTTTAGGTACGGAGGAAGTGCGTGATGTCCGTTTCCGCCATTGTCGATTACTTCTGAAGAAACAATCTTTCCATCTTCAATCTGATAAATCTTAAAATACTG
>DEEV01000019.1:0-289 GCA_002350445.1 Treponema sp. UBA2869
TTTATTCGTCATCCCAATATAAATATTCTCATTATAAACTTATAAAATTAAAAAAAGAAAAAGGCAGAAAAAGAAATGACTGGATAATCGAATTTGAGTTTATCAAGAAAAAAACAGATGACCGAGGGGAGATCTTGGAATTCTATAACAGCGTGCTGATGCTCCCTACCGGAGAAATCATCATAGACAGTTCAAATAAGACACGCATAAAGACTTTTATTGATTATTCAGGCACACTGATTTTTTATCCTGGCAGTAAAGTGGTAAAGAGGAATAAAAAATGAAAAAA
>DEEV01000019.1:381-617 GCA_002350445.1 Treponema sp. UBA2869
TGAGTTTTCCACGCTTTTCTGAGGCAGACGTTTTCATAAAAAGTCAGAAAATCGTATGCACGGAAAAACTTGTTTCAATTGATTATGTGATTTCTGGCAAAGAAAAGGAAAATGTTTCGGCTGTAATCGATTGCAAAGTTCTGGGATTCCAGCGTTTGTGTAACGACATCGTAATCCCGCTCGATTTTTGCATAAAATCCGACGGAAAAGAAATCCCATTTGAAGTTTACCGAAAC
>DEEV01000019.1:765-7630 GCA_002350445.1 Treponema sp. UBA2869
TAAGTATGAAGATAAAATCGAGATAAAGTTTTCTTTTGAACTCAAAGGCGAAAAAACGATTACTGTGTCTTACGAAAATCTACAGTCATATCATATGTTTGGCAGTCTTTATATAATTCAAATGGCAAAAAATCCAGACGGAATACCAATTGATTATACATTTATTTATCAAGGGCTTGCTGACTCAAAACTTTATCCTTCAAAAATGTGTCTTTCTGTCAATGATGGTCGCGGTTATACAAAACAGGATTATACATTGCAGTTTTCTCGTGATACAAAAGGCGAGTTTTCATGGAAAACAGAATTGAAGCAATTTTCGGCTCTTGATGGAGAATGTTTCTGGATTGAGTTCAAGTATTTCGGTGTTCTAGAAGAATTTGAACTCGTGTTTATTCCCTGTTGGGATGAAAATCCAATGATTATAGCCTACACGGATGAAAGTTCCTGTATTAATTTATCAAAAGAAATAATTCCCGAAGCATTGCTTTTTTATATGACAAAATCACAACTTGCGCTTTTGAGAAATGCCTTTTATGCCATTCACGGCTATAAATTCAAAAATCCAAAATACGCAGAATATTTTGGACATGAATCTAATGAACTCTGGTACAAAATAAATCCAAACTTCACAGAAAAAGATTTTAACGAGATAGAAAAGGCAAATATCAATCTCATCAAGAAATACGAGGAGCGATGATGAAAAAACTGATTTTGATTTTTACAATGATTTTTGCGGCAGCCGTGTCGTTTGCTCAAAACTATAATAACGGCAACGGAACAATAATCGCCGAAGAAACCAGTGAGGATGACGGGCTAAGAATAGTTCGTCGCAGACATGTGCAAACTGTAACTATGTCTGAGCATGCGGATATTCCAGAAACAAATAAAGCTCTCTGGAAGTATTATACATATCTGTATAACACAAAACGTACCTTAGAACAGGAATTTGGCATAACGCCTCTTATTGATGATTGTTCTGGTAAAGAAATTCATATCATGGAAATACTTAAAATCAGTAATGTCTATGTTGCTGAGCACGATCCAAATTATCCATATTATCCGTACTACGCATATTATGTCGAGGTTGAAGGTCAAAAGGGATATATGTACGCTGAGAGAGATGATTCTGAAGTGGCAAATTTTTACGATAAAGGCTATTGGTCTGTAGAGGGCAGCATTTTCAGTTCCGGGAAGCAGTGGACAATCAGAAATGCA
This sequence comes from Treponema sp. UBA2869, assembly GCA_002350445.1. GTDB lineage: Bacteria > Spirochaetota > Spirochaetia > Treponematales > Treponemataceae > Treponema_D. The sequence goes on from DEEV01000019.1 coordinate 1,981, forward strand.
AGGCATAGTGGAGATTTTATAATAGCGGAACGACTTTTTGTAAGGGACAAGCCGGGCACAAAAGGAACGAACAAGATTTATCTGTTTTATAAGGATACAGAACTCCCCGAAGAAGCGTATCTGGGTACAGATGTGGAAGTTATAAACGTGACCGAAGAACAGGAGACAATCGACGGCAAAACGGGGCGATGGCTTGAAATTGTGTATAAAGACATACGGGGCTGGGTTTTTGAAGGTTATGTATACTATAGTTTATATTATGGATGGAGCCCGGAAGACTGTATAGAACAACAGTTCACTTGGGGATACAGGTAATTTATGAAAAAAATAATTTTGATTTCAGAAATAAAGAAGTTGTCAGCTAAGAGGCGGGCTTTTTTGCGCCCAGATTAAAAAATAACGCTCATTCCGTAAAAAACAACTGGAAAACTAAAAATTAGGAGAGGATGGTTTATGGTAAAAATCACGGGAACAAATACTTTTATTGATGTTGAAATTGACGGCCGCGTTGCAAGGATTTTGGGCGAGCTGGGCGCGGGCGAGTTTCATTGTTTGAAAGCTTCGATGCAGGAATGGCTTGTGCCTGCCGGTCAGAAAATCAGCGAAGAAGACAAGAAAATGATTATTCAGCGTGTTACGGAAAAAACAGCAGGTTCACATCTGATAATTACTTTTGATTAGCGAACAGAATCGTACTATGCAACGAATACTCAAATTATATGACGTTTATTCTGCGGTGATTAGGTACTTTATTCGCTTCAACCGCTTTGTTTATGTTGGTTATCCTTTATGCAAATTCCAGATTATGTTAGAATAAAAAAATTGCCAATATGTAGAGGCTTTATGAAAAAACTGATTTTAATTTTTTCGTTGATTTTTGCATTTAGCAGTTCGGAATTTTTTGCAGAAGATCTTTCGAAAGATGATTATTTTATTTTCTATTTGAATTGGGCTTCTCAAGAAATTGTAACGCCGGAGATCATTCTGGATGTCTGCACTGAGGAAGATATTTATGATAATCTTTCCAGAGAAAATGTAATGTTGAGCAAAGACGGCTGGTTTTATTTTACATATTTTAATCCGATGATTCTGGGAATTTATGATGTGATTTTCTGGTTCGATGAATTTAAAACTTCTGAATTCGAGAAAAATCGCGGACTGTTTTATAACCAGCATTTTGGTTCTGTTTATAAGGCAACAAGTGAATTGAAAGAAAATACGAAAGAAGGTGCTGTCGTTTACAAGGCCGAAAATCTTGGCAAGTTTGCTTATGCTTCAGGAGATCATTATTCCCCTTTTGCATGGAATTTTGAGGGAAAACCATGGGTTGAAGGCGTAAAAGGCTATGGCATTGGAGAAAAGATTACGCTTTCCACCAAAGAGCCGTTTAGTAAGTTTGTAATTCTTAACGGCTATGTCTGCCCTCAGAAGCCGGGACTTTACAAAAAGAATTCCCGGGTTAAAACGTTTTCTGTAAAAGATCTGGATAATAATCAGGAATATGTTTTTAACCTTGAGGATGTAGTAGAATTCCAGTCTTTTTATCTGAGGAAAAAAACACAAAACATCGAGTTGACAATAAAAGACGTTTACAAGGGCGATAAATGGGACGACACCTGTGTTACTGCAATCGTTCCAGAAACATCCTATACTTTTGAAGGCGAGGATACATCCGTTGACTTTGAGCAGTCTTATACTTACAAGCTGAATAAAAATCAAGTTTTAGAAGAAGTTGAAAGAATAAAGAGTACTTACACCCTTAAAAGTGAAATACCTTCTGAATTTGACGGGAAATAAATTATTATGAATAATCAGAAAAAACTATCTTTAAAGAGATTTTTATACCGGGCATATTTGATTTTTGATTTGATTGTTTTTCCGGCATTTGTTTTGTGGTTCATTTCCTGTTTTGACGGTGTTTGGGGCGAGTGGTTCAATTATTATATGCTTACTGCGACTTTGTATCTTTGCATAAACTCTATTCTTGGAATTGTACTTTGCAAAAAGAAATTTTGTACGGAAGAAAGTTCTAGCTTTTCAAAAAACTGGATGGCTGGAATGTATATTGCGAACACGCTTGGAATTTTCTCGCTATTTATGCCGGTTTGTCAATTGATTGACACCCTGAATCGTAAAATGTTTGATTATGCACTTGGAGAATTTGCAATATCATTCGCGATTCTTCTTATGCTCGTTGGTCAGCCAAAATGGCAGCGTGCAGTTGTATATAATGCCGGTACGCCAAAGTTTTTCAAAATTTGCATCAGCATTGCAAATCCAATTCGTGCATTGTTCCAGATGATTATGCTTTTTGCTATAACAGTGCCGGTAATTTGAATAATAAAAGACGCGGAACGGCCGAAAGCGTGACCGCCGTGGTGGTTGAGCCTCTCGAAACCCAAGGCGGATGCGCCAAAAAGGAGTAAGATTTTATGAAAAAACTGATTACACTTTTTACAATATTTTTAGCAGGACAGGTTCTCGCACTTTCTGGCTGCAAAGAAAAATCCGCAAAGAGCGAAGGCTTTTCTTCCTCAGATTCTGTCGTTATCGACAAACCAACAGAAGAATCTGATTCAAAAAACGATCAGGAATCAGAAGAAACGCCAGAAGAATTCATGAGAAGACAGCTGAAAGCACGCCACGACAGTGAAGTTTCAGGCATCTACAAAGTTTCCGATGATTTTTACATTGTTTTTGAAGAAGACAGGGATATCATGGATGGAAGCATGGATGCATGGAACTGGGCTTATTGTTCAGACGGAAAATCTTATTTTGGGGATGTGCATTTAAATACCTTGGCAAATAACGCCCAAAAAGGCTATTCTGACCATCCGGAATTTATCAGTCAACTTGGTAAAGAGCGACAGATTATAGCAGGCGGAATCGAATATGACGGTTATATCGCCGACTTCAATTTTGATGAAAAACCAGACATCCTTTATTTTTGGCTCTGCGGAATGGGGCCTGGCATCTCAATCCGAGAACTCCCTGTAAAAGAAATCAGGGAAGACATGTACAGAAGAGAAAAAGAAAGCCCTGAAAAATTTGAGATAATGGTTGCAATTTTTAAAGATGTTAAGTTTTTTTTCGGAACAATGTGCGGAATCCGCGGCTTTTACTTATATGATTTCCCCAACAACTATATTGAGGTTGCCGGCGGCCCTGACTGGAAGTCCGATAAAACAGAATCTGGAAATCAATATTTTTACACTTTTTACGGCTGGAATAAGGAAAATCATAAATATGAGCCTTTAGATACGTTTTATGATATCGACTTTCCTGGTGTTAAAATCCTTGACGATTATTTTGATTACAGCGGCCTAAAATTTTCAAAGCTCGACTCAAAACTTCAGGAAGAGGATTTGGCAGGCTTGAACAAAAATCAGCTCCGTCTTATGCGAAACGCTGTCTACGCACGTCGCGGACGCACTTTTAAGAGCGAAGATTTGCAGAGTCTCTGGAATTGTTATGAATGGTACGAACCAAATCCCGCCTATTCCGACGAGCTTCTTACCGAGACAGACAAATACAACATCGATCTGATTCAAAAGTTTGAGGAAAAGAAATGATGAAAAAACTGCTTTTAATTTTAGCCACGCTGGTTGTTCTGTGCTTTGCGGCGGCCGCGGAAGATATTATGTATGTAACTTCGCCGGACGGGCTTAGGGTGCGCTCAGAGCCTAATCTTTCTTCAGCGAAAATTTATGTGCTTTATTACGGCGAGTATGTGCTTGTAGATAAAATCGGAGAAAAAGCTACAATTGACGGCATCACGGCAAACTGGGTTAAAGTAAACTTATTCGATGCTCATGATGATGTTCCGGCGGTGAGCGGCTGGGTTTTTGGCGGATATTTAAGCAAAAAAGAGCAGGATTTAGGCGATGCATTTTCGTTTATAAAAACTTACCTAAAAAACAGCAAAAAGCCTGCATATTTTGCGCCGTTTTTTCCTGGCGAAAAAGACACTGTTTATCTAAAAGACGCCAGCGAATGGAATAATATTCCTTCTTATAATTGCGCGCTCGAAAACCTTTGCCAGAAGAATTTTTATCCTGAAAATAATGCCATTACAATCCGCGAATGTATGTATTATCATCCGCCTGTTTTGAACAGCAGTCTTGGGTATATGGCAATCCTTCCAGCTGGGACTAAGGTTAAGCTTTTTAAAACAGCCCGTTATGGAATAAAGAACGGCGTACTTTTTCCCATTTATGAATTTATAACTTTAGGGGAGCTTGAGCCAGTCAGAGGTTATATTCGCGGAATTGACCTTACAAACATCAATTGCACCTCGTCAGTTTCTGACGGCGAGGGCGGCTCGTACAATTTGTACTACCAGCGGGCATTGCCACACGTAAACAGTGAATATCAGGGAACTTACGAAAAAGTTGAAGAAGCGCTTAACAGTGTCTGGACTTATGAAGGGGCATATTTACGAGACGGCTATAAGATGAATGCAATTTATATTAAAGATCCTGCCGGTCAGTGTTATTATGTTGACGACTATGAAACAAATGCAAATTCGCTCGAACTTGAATATCCCTTAAATATGAAAAAACCTGTGTTGTGTATAAAGGAAAACCATTTTAGCGGTGGATACGGCGGTGGTTATATTTCGACAAAAATTTGTACCGCAGAACTGCTTTATGATACTGCAAAAATTAGAGAATCTTTTGTTTATGGATATCTGAGCGTAGATGCCGGTTATGAAGGTATGGCTTATCATTATTATACAGATTCCGGCGCTGTTACTTACGAATATCAGACTGATGAAATGGGCAATGTTGAATACAACAGGCATACTTATTATGGGCAAAATCCAGGTTTGCCTTATGTTTTTTGGGATGGTGACAGCGTAAATGGTGAACCTGAAGGAAAAAGCCAGACGTTCAAAAAGGGGCAGTATGTGAATCCAGTCTGCCGCTTAAAAATGCGTGTTTCGCCGCTTTTATCTTCATGGACAATTTGTTCGCTGCAGCCGGGCACTCTTCTTAAGGTCGAAGAAGTTGGTGAAAAACAGACTATTGACGGCATTACTGCAAACTGGGTAAAAGTTGAGCCGGTAAATAACGACAGATCTGTAGATGGCGAGCTCTTAAAAGAATCTTTCCCGGCCGAAGAAACATCAGCCTGGGTTTTTGGCGGATATCTGGAATAAATGCTTTTGTAAGGAAATAAAATGAAAAAATACATCACAATAATTATACTTTTAATTCTTTCACTTTTCTTCGTATCGTGTGGGAAAAAATCACTTCCTGTTTCATGCTCAAATCCATGGAATTTGGAACAGAAAGGTTATAAGGAATTTACTGTAAACGGCGAAACAATTTCGGTTCTGGTGGAAACAACTGCAATTGAGGATGAAAAAGAAATTCATACAAAAGTATCCGACGGGTATGAATGGTGGACTGAATTTGATGACAACGGACAACAAATCCATTTAAAAAATTCAAAAGGTTATGAAAACTGGAGTGAATACGATTCAAAAGGGAACATAATTTATTATAAGGCTTCTGATGGTTATGAAGACTGGCATGAGTACGATTCAAAAGGACACGAAATTCATTATAAAAGTTCCGGCGGTTATGAAAACTGGAGTGAATATGATTCAAAAGGAAACAGAATTTATTATAAGGCTTCTGATGGT
>DEEV01000019.1:7777-8038 GCA_002350445.1 Treponema sp. UBA2869
TGAAGCCTGGTATGAATATGACAAAAAGGGAAATTTAATTCATCACAAGAATTATGATGGTTATGAATATTGGTATGAATATGACAAAAAAGGAAACGAGATTTATTATAAAAATTCTGATGGAAAAGAAGAATGGTATGATTATGATGAATACGGTTACTTAGTCCACCATAAAGAATTCGGACACATAGAAACCTGGTATGAATATGAGTTTTATCCGGATGGAAAAGTAAAAAGCCGCTGGACTTATGCTAAAAGAGA
>DEEV01000044.1:0-291 GCA_002350445.1 Treponema sp. UBA2869
TGGTTTACATTGTAAACGATTGTTGGGAGGTCGTTTCCAGCAGGAGCAGAAATTACTACCTTGCGGGCACCTGCAGTAATGTGTGCAGAAGCCTTTTCTTTAGATGTATAGAAACCTGTACATTCAAGTACAACGTCTACTTTGTTAGCTGCCCATGGACAGTTAGCTGCATCTTTTTCAGCATAAATTTTGATTTCTTTTCCGTCTACGATGATTGAGTCATCAGTAGCAGAAACAGTGTGCTTTCCTTCACCAATCTTTCCACAGAATCCACCCTGTGCTGTATCATAC
>DEEV01000044.1:461-10129 GCA_002350445.1 Treponema sp. UBA2869
AAAATAATGAATTTTTATGAAATAGTCTATAGTAGAAATTTCTGAGCACCTTTGTTTCAAGTTTTTACCTGCAAAAACTTGAAGACCAAAACTTAGTTTTGATCACTGTGCAAGTTCGGCTTTTTTCATAGCAACTGCAAAATCTTCTATTCGGATATATTCATTATCGTCGTTCAAAACATAAAGTCCCTGCTGAATGCAATTTCCATTTTTGTCTGAATAAAGCTTTAAAACCGGCTTTTTTTCATCTAAGTTGTCGAGGGAATCTACATACAACGCAAGATTTTCCTGCATGTAATAATCATTAAATAAAAAATCAAGATATACTGTTTTATCCTGAGAATCACCATAAGAAGTTCGTTCAATTTTTGCCTTAATAAAATTACATGATCCCGAAGGCTTTTCTTTTCTGATTCCCTTTACATTCCAGATGCCGTTTTGATCAGGTTCAACAACAAGGTAAACAATACGCCGGGTTTTATTCAAATCTAACTGAGCAAAGGTTTCTTCATCTAATTCAGAAGTTTTTACCTGTGCCTGCTTAATATTCAGACTTAAATAATGTCCTTTCATAAAGTCGAAAGGATCCGAAAAATCACATTCAAATGTATAAATACGATTATTTTCAACCGAAGATTTTTTTATAAAACCCGTCTGCAGCAAAAGAAAAACAAAAACAACGGCCTGAAAAAACACAGCTGTAAAAAATAAAAGGACATTGCGATGTTTTTTTATAAACTGAATAAAATTCATTTCAAATTCTCCCAAAAAGATCCGCAATTTTTTATCACACCTGATTCTTTTGCTCAGCAGCTTTTCCTGTCATTATTTTATTCATTATTAAAATAAGAAAACCTGCGGCAATGCAAATAATACCACGCTCAATAAGTCCGTTACTCAACTGGAACAGTTTTACAACAAGAATGAAACAAAAATAAATTGTATAAAGATTGACTTTTAACGGGGAAAAGTTTCTGTATGAATCAAAAATGCCTGAAACACTGAACATAACCATAAAAATAATAGCGGTTGTTTCAAAAACTGTGTATAGAGAATCAGAAATTCCGATAGTTCTTTGAATAATAAGCGCAACAATCAGATTAAGCGCTGAGGCAGAAATAGTAAGGAAATGGAATTTACGTGCTTTTATAAGCTTTAAAACAGGAATTACAAATGCAAAAACAAAAATAAACGCAAAATACATCAAAGAAATATATTGATTTTTAGAAGGAAGCTGAACACAGCCAGAAAAGATTTCCTTATAGAAAAGCGGAATTGTCATAGCTACCGCCGCCACAGTCAACAAAGCTTGGGAAAGTTCCTCTAAAATTTTATCTTCGGTCTTAAAGTAAACAAACAAAGCCGAAATAATAAGAAAAATATATGCATAAACCAGAAGTTCAGAGAAATTCTGATGAATTATCACCGGGAAGTTTAGAACGGAAATTACCACAAATGAATAATAAACTATATTCTTTAAAACATAGCGCAAAACAAGACCGGCAATTCCAAAAAGGATAAAAATAAAATCAAGCTGAGCCATTCCAGAATGAATATGTACGGAATTCCACAAAAGCACACCCATACAAAGAGTCGTAAAAACAAATTCCATAAGCGGTGGCTTTTTTGAAATAAGGTCGAATGAATTTACAGGCTTCTTAAGAAGCTTCATAAAAAGAACACAGCAGCCATGCATAATAAAAGCATATAAAATTAATCCTACGGGAATAATAAAAAGCATTTTATCTAAAAGATAAAACGGGCTGTCTATGTTGATTTTCATAGAAAAAAGCGAGTCAGAAAAACCATAATAATAATTTTCAAAAAGGAGCAGGAATCCAATCAGCAGAAACGGAATAGCCGAATATTTTTGATAGAGTTTTTTATATGAAAAAATGACGCAAGCTGTCATAAGAACGTTTAAGCTTTGAAGATGCTGAAACTGAATTTGTGTTATGCAAAAAATAATTAAAACAGGAATACATCCTAAAATGGGATAGAAATTTTTTGCAAAAATCATAGAGAGTACAAAAACTGCAAACACAAAATAAAGAAGCACTCTCGGAACAAAAACATAAACTCCCTGATTTACAGAAGCTGACGCAAAACAAATTCCAATAAGCAATAAAAAGGCAAGTACAACATAATTAGTTTTAGCTGCACTTCCGCTTTTTGATTTTTTTATAATAGAAGAAACAAAATACACAACAGGCACAAAATAAAGAGCTGCAGTTACAACATAATCAAAAATCGACACAAATTCATTATAGCAGTCCGCATTACGGAAATTATTCCAGCCAATACCAGTCCAGAATTTTGTAAAGCAAAGAAGGCAGACAAAACCCGTAATAAAAATCCACGAAATTGCTTTCCAGATTTTTTTATACGCCTCAGAAACCTTAGAAGAAATTATAAACAGAAAGGCCGCAACTCCTGAATAACACAAAATCCACAATCCCGGAATATTTTTTTCAAGAACAAAACCAAGAAGAACAACGGCGCAGCCAAAAAGCACATTTTTTTCCAGCGTTTTTTTACGCGCAAATAAATACAAAAGAATAACTGCCGGATAAAAGAAAACTGCCGTTTCATTTGCGGCGCACTGTCCGTAAATACTGTAAAGACTTGTAAAGAAAAGTGAAAAATAATAAACAGCAGAACTTTTCATTGCAAATGCAATAAATATGGAAGAAAACATCCATACTGCTAAAAAGGCGGTATCGTTGGCTGGAATTCTGTAAATTTGAGTAATAAATGCATACGCCGAACCGAACAATAAAGTCCACAAAATTGCAAAAAAATCTTTTAACCACAAAGGAAAGTGTGTTTGTTTTCGCTGAAAAAGTGAATTAAGAATTAAATACAAAAAAGGCGGAACAAATGCTATAAAAAGAGCAGCGATTGTTTTTGGAAGTCGTCCAATTGCATTCCAGTTGTACGCAATGAGCGAAACAATTCCAATAAAAATTAAAATTGAAGAAATAAGTGAAAGCACGAAAGGAAGTTTTTCACGTCGTTTTCTGGCAGCCTCAAGTTCAGTTTTTTTATAGACTTCAGCAGCTTCTGTTTTTTTATTTTCATAGAACTGCCTGATTTTTCCAGAGGTTTCAGAATCAATAACCTTCTCTTCCTCCAGAATTTTCAGTTCCCCGTATAAACGATTTATAAAATAGTAATCCAAAATATTATCCTTTTTAAGAACCGGAAGATTTCTTCTTTCTTGTATCAAAATATCCGCCGGCTTCGAGGTAGCGGCGACGAGTCATTATCAGGCTTATAAGTTCCTGATACATATTAAAATCAACTTCAAGTGCCATTGGTAAAAGGAAGTATTCAGTTTCATCACAATAGCGCTCTATAAATTCCGGGTCTGTAACATAACCAAGGGAAATCATATTGGAAATGCGGTCTGCACATTTTAAAACCTTCGCTTTCTGGCTTCCATAATCCAGAATACGGCGAAGGAACTGCTTTTTATCTTCATTTTCGCGGCGTGTAACTTCCATTACAATTTCAAGAACTTCACTACCCTCTTCATCTGCATTTTTTATAAGATTTTTATCAAAATCAGGAATATCTTCTACAGTATCATGAACAACAGAAGCTTTGAGCAATACAGAATCTATATATCCGTAATCAATAAGAATTGCAAGTGTATCCATCTGATGCCGGAACATATTTCCACCTGCATGGCGAGCCTTACCTATAAGACCGGTTGCAAGCTGCATGTACGGGGCAAGCCGCATATCTGCAAGCTGATGCATCTGCTGAGCTTCCATTTTTTGCGAACGTTCAATTTTCATCTGATACTTGCGCTTAGCCATAGTTATTTCCTATTTTGTCTTAATAAATTCTTCCAGAGGATTTCCAAAAAGATCCTTTGCCTGCCCGTAAAAATAATTTACCGGACGAATAAGAGCAAGATGATATTGCTTTAAATTATCATCATTTTCAAGTTCTGCAACAGAATACAGATATTCACCAGTGTAATATTTTATAAGCTTAGTTGCATCGTAGGTACCAACAGGCTTTCCGTTTTCGTAGCGGACACATTCCGTAAAATTAAATACAATTTTTTTTGAATTGATTTTATAAGTTCCATTCCAGACAATTATATTTGTTGAATCTGCATAAGAAACGCGAAGCACAGCTTTATGCTCTTTAGAAAGAATAAGATGATGATAGTAAAGCTGCATATTTGAATCATAATTCTGCATAATCCATTCACTGTCGTAAAAGGGACTTTTTTTATAGTTAAAACAGCCGGTTACGAAAAGAGAATGAAGAATTATTAATATAAATAAACAGTTCTTTTTCATAAGCACCTTATACATAAAAAGGTGGTTTCAACAGGCTCAACCACCGGAGCCGTCGAAACCACCGTCTGTTCACTACTGCAACTCTTTGAGGTAGCACTCGAGAGTTTTTATCTTACGCTGGCTTTCTGCAAGACGATCGCGTTCTTCCTGAATAAGATTTTCCGGAGCATGCTTAGCAAAATTTCCATTAAGCTTATTTTCGCTTATACGTGCAAAGCCCTGCTCTTTTTCAATTGTCTTCTGGAAGCGGGCAACAAGCTGTTCCTTGTTAATGTTTTCGTCAACCAGGATAAACGACTCAAAGCCTTTTCCTACAGTACCGATTGAGCTTGCAGGTTTTGCTTCAACAAAGTCTACCTTTGCAACACCGGCAAGCAGCTGAATCATTTCTACTTTTTCGCGGCAAACTTCGGCAGCGCTACCCTTTTCAATCAAAATTGCAATATTGATTTTTGCAGCCGGATCAATTCCACAGTCTACGCGAAGAGCACGAGTTTTACCGATGAGTTCCTTAAGAACTTCAAAGCGTGCTTCAATTTCTGTATTTTCGCGGTCTTTTGTATATTCCGGGTAAGGTGCGTTGATAAGCATTCCAGCGTATTCGCTGTTTGAAACTACACCGGTGGTTGAGCCTGTCGAAACCCCTGCTGACTTGCGGTTAGCAGCAATCTCAGAAAGAGGAAGCTTTCCATAAATCTCTTCTGTAACGAATGGAAGATACGGATGGAGAAGGCGCAGGTTTTCTTCGAGGATGTTCATCAAAACTGATGCCTGTCGGTCTTTTTCCTTATCATCACCATTCTTAAAGTTGATTTTTGTAGCTTCAACGTACCAGTCGCAGAACTCGTTCCAGAAGTATTCCATGAGGGCAGAGGCCGCGTCGTTGTAGCGGTATGTATCCAGAGCTTCGCGTGCAGTTTTTGCAGCGTAGTTTAAGCGGCTGTAAATCCACTTGTCCAGTTCTGTAAGGTCTGCGTCTGTAACAGGAACAAGGTTGCGACCTTCAAGATTTCCAAGAAGGTAGCGGCTTGCGTTCCATACTTTATTACAGAAACGTGAACCAAGTTTGAAAGAATCTTTATCAATAAGAATATCCTGTCCCTGAGCGCACATAAATCCGAGTGTGAACTTAAGGGCATCGGCACCGTACATATCGATGATTTCAAGAGGGTCCATACCGTTGCCAAGAGACTTAGACATTTTGCGTCCCTGCTTATCGCGTACAAGACCGTGAATATAGATATCATGGAATGGAGCTTTTCCTGTAAATTCAAGACCAGCCATAATCATACGGCTAACCCAGAAGAAGATGATATCGTATGCTGTTACAAGGGCAGTTGTAGGATAGAATTTTTTAAGATCCTCTGTTTCCTGAGGCCAGCCCAATGTTGAGAAAGGCCAGAGCCATGAAGAAAACCATGTATCAAGAACGTCTTCATCCTGTTTGAGTTCACTTGCCGGAGCACCGCACTTAGGGCACTTGCAGGGATCTTCGCGGCTTACGATTACTTCGCCGCACTTCTGGCAGTACCATGCAGGAATTCTATGTCCCCACCAGATCTGGCGGCTTACACACCAGTCACGGATATTTTCAAGCCAGTGTGAATATGTGTTTTCCCATTTCTGCGGGAAGAACTGAATTTCACCTTTTTTCCATGCGGCAAGAGCCTTGTCTGCCATTGGCTTCATTTTTACAAACCACTGGTCGCTTAAATATGGCTCAACGACTGTTTTACAGCGGTAGCAGTGACCAACCGAGTGAACCATTTTTTCTTCACCTTTGAAAAGGCCGGCAGCAGTTAAATCTTCTATTACAAGAGCACGTGCCTGTTCCGGCTTAAGTCCGCGGTATTTTTCAGGAACATTTTCATTGAGGCGACCATCAGGGGTCAAAAGATTGATTACTTCGAGGTTGTGGCGTTTACCAACTTCCCAGTCGTTAGGGTCATGAGCCGGTGTAATCTTTACCATACCGGTTCCAAATTCCTTATCAACATATTCATCAGCAATGATAGGAATCTCTTTTCCTGTGAGCGGAAGCTTCAATTTCTTCCCAACAAGGGCTGTATAGCGTTCATCAGTTGGGTTTACGGCAACGGCAGTATCACCAAAGAAAGTTTCCGGACGGGTTGTTGCAACTTCAATCTTTCCGCTTCCATCAGCATATTCATAATAAAGGTGATACATTGCACCCTGAGTATCTTCGTGGTCAACTTCATCATCAGCAAGAGCAGTACCACAGCGTGGACACCAGTTTACAAGGCGCTTACCACGGTACATAAGTCCGCGTTCATAAAGAGTTACGAAAACATCGCGAACTGCGGCAGAAAGTCCTTCGTCATAAGTAAAGCGCTCGCGATCCCAGTCAGTTGAGTTCCCCAGCTTTCTCTGCTGTTTTACGATTGTATTGTGATGGTCTTCTTTAACCTGCCATGTACGTTCAAGAAACTTTTCGCGACCAAGGTCGTTGCGTGTAAGGCCTTCTTTTTTAAGCTGGCGTTCAACTACGTTCTGTGTAGCGATTCCGGCATGGTCTGTTCCAGTGAGCCAGAGAGTATTGTCGCCCTTCATGCGGTGATAACGTACAACTATATCCTGAAGCGTATTGTTAAGGCCGTGTCCCATATGTAGGACGCCGGTTACATTTGGAGGAGGAATGACGACAGAATATGTATTTGTTTTTTTGTTGCAGTCTTCGCACTGGCACTTGTACTGTGCATGAACAGGAGATTTTTCATCACTTGCAGGCTTAAAGTAGCCGTTTTTCTCCCACTGCTCGTAGATTCTGTCTTCAAAAGATTTAGGCTCGTAAGCCTTTTCCAATTCAATTGCTTTCATTCTGTAAATTCCTCGTTAGATACGCCGAGTCAAGGCACGCTGTCGCTTAAAGCCCTGACTTCGTCGTTTTCAGGGGTTTTAATAACCCCTGAATATTGCTCAAAATTATAATGTTTTTCAATTTATTTGTCATTAGCGCATTATTTCAGGCATTATTCCTGCACAAAGGTGCCTCATGACAAACGCATTATAATTATCGTTATAAGAAAAACCTTCCGCTTTGCGTCCTGACAAATAAAAAAGGCAGACCATTCAGCCTGCCTTCAAGGTTACTTATAAAATAGTATTACAAACGACCTGTATTCAAGAAGTTTGGTGTAAAATATCCATCTGGAAGAGGTTTATCAACTTCGATATTTACCATTTTCATTACAGTTGCGTGATTTGTCTGAACATTTGTCATAACGTTTTCCAATGGAATGTTATAAACACGACCATTTGTTCCAGGCATTTTCTTAATTGCCTTAATTTCGTTTACTTTAATCAATTTGCCTTTTTTGTCGTAAAGTTCAATATATGTTGGAATCCATGAATCCTTTGTAACCCATGAAATTCTATAAGAATACTGGCTTGATTTTGGATCTTTTGGAGTTGATTTTACAACATACAAATCCTTAAAGTTACCTTTATCTTCACTCTGCTTCAAAAGTTCATGAACGTCTTCGTCAACTTCACGAGAACTCATATCATCATAGCTAAAATCTGTTCCAACAAAAGCTTTTGAACCATCAGAAGCGGCAACACGGCGAGTTGATTTTAATGAAGGAAGATAAATCCACTTGTCATCATCTTTTCCATCATTTTCTTTCTGCAAAAAGCGTGTATCTTTTACTGATGCAGGAGACAAGAAAATCATTACAACATCTGAAAGATTATCTTTACAGCGTCCGTACTCACCTACATTACGAACTTCTTCTACTGCGCCATTTTTTGTTAAAGTTACCTGAACTGCAGCTTTTGAAAAATCCGGTTTCTGTCGATCAAAAACATTTTTCATAATTTCTGTACCGTCAATTGCAAATGCAGAAGTGCACAAAGTCATTACAGCAAGTGCTGCCAAAGTTTTAATTAATTTCATTTGAGTTACCCCCATTCTATATTTTGATAACCACTACATTGGTTCAAAGTTACGAACCAATATGTGATTATTATTTTTTTACTTTTTCCTGAGCAATTTTTGCTTTATAAGCTTCGCGTTTTTCTTTTGGCCACATAAATTTTGGATCAAATGCATTCAAGACACCAGGAATAATTGTCATTGCGGCTGTAGAACTTGTGAACATAACCACTGCAACAAGAATTCCAATGTAACGCAGAATGATAAACTTACTGAACACAAGAACAAGGAATCCAAATCCTACGGCAATTGCATTTGTAATAATACCTTTTCCGCTGGAATTAAATGTCTTTTTAGCGACCTCTTCAGAATTTTCACAGAAAGCACGCTCATGCTGATAGGTTTCCATAAAGTGAATTGTATAATCAATACCTACACCAATTGCGATTGATGAAACAATACTTGTACACAAATCAAGCTTAATTCCTGTAAATCCCATTACCATAAAGTTCAGCATAATTACAAGCCCCAGCGGAATTGCTCCAATAAGTCCTGCCCAGCCACTTTTGAAAGACAGTGCAATAATCAGGAATACCATAATAAGCGAGAATACAATAGACACCATCTGGCTGTTTATTACAAGATTACTCATTGTATATTCCAAAGCCGCACTACCAGTTGCAGAAACTGTATAGTTCTTAGGGAAGTATTTTGCAGCATAAGCATTAATATCGTCTATAAGCTTTCCTGTATCTACAGTGCTGTGAGTTTTAAGCTGCATCTGAATTCTGATTGCTTTAGGATTTGTCATATCATCAGCAAAACGCGTAATTGCATTGCTGGAAAGAAGATACAAATACTGAGTAACAAGATCAGAAAGTGCTTCCTGTCGGTCTACAGGATATTTTTCTACATCATACGGAATTTCGTAATAAGCAAGTCCATTGTAATTAAGTTCACGCTCAATTTCGCGTACAATTTCAGAAGGCTTAGCTTTTTCGCCGCCTGCCTGAGCATACGCTGTATTAATAATATCAAGCATCTGCTGAATAGATGCAGTAGAATCCAATGTTTTAATATGCTCAGATTCTATTCCGCCGGTAGCTCCTTCTACAGGTACATGCATAACCTGATTCATTCTCTTAATAAATGTTGTAAACGAAACAATTTTTCCAATTTCCGGATGATTAATTGAAAGGTAATTCTGCATGTCATCTACAGCCTTAAGAACAACCGGGTCTGTAAGTGAATAGTACTGCTTAACGGCAGGCATAGATTCCACTACAGACGAAGAATCAGCTGAATCAAAATTAAAGTCACCAAAATCAAAATCTGATGAAGCTTCAGATGAAGAAAAATCAAAATCACTTGCGGCAGAATCATCTGCGCCGGAAAAATCAAAATCACCAAAATCTGCGGCAGAATCTGAAGAATCAGAAATTTCTTCGGCAGAC
>DEEV01000044.1:10148-14111 GCA_002350445.1 Treponema sp. UBA2869
CAGACTTTTCGTTTCCTTTTACAACAATATAAATGCTGTTTGTTCCAGAAAGATTTTCATCTACATAAGCCAGATCCTGACGGAACTTACTTGTTTCCGGAAAGTAATTTACCATTGCGGTATCAACAATAAGTTTATAAATTCCAAATGAAGAAGCTGCAAGAATTACAATCACGAAAATTACAAGACGAGTTTTTGTTCCTGCAAAAAAGCGGTAAATATTGTACAAAGACTGACCACTGGCCTCTTCCGGAGATTTTCCGCCACGACGTGCAAGTTCATGTTCAAGTTTCATACGAAGTTTTGTAGAAAGATGATCTTTATTTTTCCAATGCTTTCCAACAATGCTGATTGGTGTAACGTAAAGCATTGCAGGAATAAGAGTAATAGAAAGAATTAAAGAAAAAGCCACACCGGCTGCCGAGAAAATTGAGAAAGAGCGCAAAGGACGTAGAGGGCTTGATACGTTAGAAATAAAACCGGCAATTGTTGTGATTGCGGCAAGAAGAACAGCAACCCAAACATCTTTAAGGGCAAACTCAATTGCACCCATATGTTTTTCCTTTGTAATTTCTCCTTCAATCCTATCTATTCCAATGTAATAATGTGTCATTACGTGAATACCATACGCAGAACCACACGCAATAAGACAAACCGGAATCATACTTCCGATAATTGTAAATGTGTATCCCAAAAGACACAAAAGACCTACAGACCAGATTGTACTTACAAGAACAGTTACAAGAGGGAACAATGTTCCGCTGATCGTGTGGAATGAAAAATAAAGCGATAGAAGTACAATAAGCGCAACAAACGGAATTAAATGAAGAAGGTCATCCATAAGAAAGTCTCTTGCATCGTGCGACATTACAGGATCACCAAAATAGCGGATTTCAAGATCAGAACCAGCAAGTTCTTCTGTACAAATATCCTGAATTTTAGCCAGGATTGAAGTCTGAATTTCAGAAGGAAGCTCCTGTCCGTCTTCTGTTGAAGCCTGAATAGTAATCATCATCTGAGTTGTATTAAAATCATCATCAACAATTACACGATTGTACATTTCCTGCCAGTCGATAATTCTCTGACGGATTAAACGCATATCTTCCTTGCTTCCGGTATACTCATCATCTTCTCCAAGAAGACTGGAAGCCTTAAGTGTACCTTCTCCATCGGCATTTGTTTCACCGCGGATAAAATCGATATTCGCGATGGAATCAATATTTTCAACGTAATCAACACTTTCAATGCGCTCTGTAATGCGTCTTACAACATCAATGTATTCAGGAGTAAGGATTGTTGAACCTTTTGTTTCGAGCGAAATACCGAGCATAAGCATACTTCCAAAACTTTTCTCAGTATCGAGCATAAGCTGATAAGACGGATCATCCTTTGGCATAAAAGTACGGCTTGTATTTTCAATTTTGATTGTACGAAGCTGCCAGCCAAAAAACAACGTAAGCAAAATACAAGCAGTAATTACAAGCCAGGAATTCCTGAGCATTTTTTTAATCATTTTTGTCTTTCTCCATTTATTAAAAAAATATTTATAAAGTTTTACAGTTCAAAAGACTTGCAAAACAATCTTTTATGATTTATATTGGTTCAAGTAATTAAACTGATGAACTAAATATAACAATCTGTTTTTAATACGTCAAGGGAAGAATATAAACCTTTTAGGTTTTCTTGCCCTTAAAGATTTTTTTGCGAGGTGTAATAGAAATGATTCAAAAAGAAAAACTTTTGGACGCTGAAGAAAAATTTAAAAGTTGTTCTGCGCTTTTTATTGCCCTTGGAGACCCTATAAGGCAGAAAATTCTTCTCGATCTGGCAGATTCAGGTACAGAAGGAATAAACGTTTCTCAATTGTCAGGAAAATCAATACTTTCCCGTCCTGCAATTTCACATCATCTTAAGGTTTTAAAAGACAGCGGTTTAATTGAGCCGGTAAAACACGGAACACAGATTTTTTACAGAATCACAATAAAAAAACATTTTGAATCGATAAAACAGCTTATGCTCGTTATTGAAGATATTTTACACGACGAAGAATGCGAATAATTATTTACGCATCTTTTGTTATATTTTTTTAATCTTCAGAAGCAATTTTGTTTCCGGTATATAAAAAGTAATAACGGCCTTTTGCGGCAATAAGCTGTGCATGAGTTCCCCGCTCAATGATTTTGCCTTTTTCAAGAACAAGAATTTCATCTGCATTGCGAACTGTAGAAAGACGGTGCGCAATTACAAAAGAAGTTCTTCCTTTCATAAGAGAATCCATTCCTTTTTCTATAAGTTTTTCAGTACGTGTATCAATAGAAGAAGTTGCTTCATCCAGAATAAGAACCGGAGGATCCGCTATAGCCGCCCGGGCAATTGCAAGCAGTTGTCTTTGACCCTGGCTTAAAGATGCTCCATCACCTGAAATTATTGTATCGTAGCCCTGAGGAAGATGATTTATAAAAGAATCGGCATTTGCAAGTTTTGCCGCTTCGTATACCTGTAAATCTGAAGCACCAAGATTTCCAAAGCGTATGTTTTCCCGGATTGTTCCTGTAAATAAATGGGTATTCTGTTGAACCATTCCAAGAGAACGCCTTAAAGATTCTTTTGTGATTTTATTCAGAGAAATGCCATCATATGTAATTTGCCCGCAGCCGTCTGGTACATCAAAAAATCGCGACAAAAGATTTACCGTCGTAGTTTTACCGGAACCTGTAGAACCAACCAAGGCAATTTTTGTTCCAGGTTTTGCGTGAATACAAATATCATGCAAAATTGTTTTATCATTTTTATATCCAAAAGTTACATGATCAAAAACAACTTCGCCTTTAAGCGGCGTAAGCGAATTATCGGCAGGATTTTTCCATGCCCACTCTCCTGTAAAAGCAAATGACTGAACAAGTTTTTGCTTTCCTAAAGTGTCTTTTGTTTCGTATGCATTTACAAGAGAATATTCTCCTTCATCAATTTCGACTGGTTCATCAATTACAGCAAAAATACGTTCCGCACCGGCAAGAGCATTAAGCACGCTGTTTGCCTGCATGCTCATCATACTGATTGGCATACTGAAAGAACGCGTATACTGCATAAAAAGAGCAAGCGTTCCCAAATCCATATAGCCAAGAATAATTCTTATTGCGCCTGTCATTGCAACAAGCGCGTACTGAATGTGCGAAAGATTATTCATCATAGGTCCTAAAATATTTCCGAATACATTCGCACTTGTTCCAGCCTTGCGTAAATTTCCATTTAGATCGCTGAAATTCTGAATTACAGTTTTTTCGTGATTGAAAATTTTTATGACTCGCTGGCCTTCAATCATTTCTTCGATATAGCCGTTAACAATTCCAATGTTTTTTTGATTTTCCTTAAACGATTCCGCACTTTTTTTACCAACCTGACGCGCTAGTTTTATCATAAAAAACATCGAAACAATCATTATAAGCGTCAAAAGCGGGCTTAAAAAAAGCATCATAAAAAAAACAGAGACTACAGAAATTACGGAAGAAAAAAGCTGCGGAACCGTTATACTCATCATTTCGCGAAGCGCATCCGTATCGTTAGTAAAGTGCGACATAAGTTCGCCGTGAGTATATTTGTCATAAAATTTTACAGGGAGCTTTTCCAAATGCGAAAATAAATCACAGCGGATATTATAAAGCATCGTTGTAGAAATATAGACCATAATTCTGTTGTTTATAAGCGAAGCAGTTACGCCAACAAGAAAAATTCCAATTAATAAAAAGAGAATATGAGCCAGAGCCCAAAGCCCGTCTGAGATTTCATTGATTCCCGCTCCTTCCAGCACTTTTTTTGAAAGCGGTGTGATATAATCATTTATGGCAGGTCTTATAAAATAGGTTCCGGCAACTGTAGAAATTGACGAACATAATACAAGCAAAAAGACAAGAATCCACAAAGACTTGAACTTTCCCATATATTGCAAAAGACGCTGAACTGTTT
>DEEV01000044.1:14150-20939 GCA_002350445.1 Treponema sp. UBA2869
ATCCTTTTGGTTTTACTGGTGGCATAAAAACTTCCTTTTATTAGGATAAATCGGCATCGCCGCTACCCTGCTGCTGAGATTCAAAAACCTCGCGGTATATTTCATTATTTTCCAGCAGCCACGAATGTGTTCCGCAGCCGTTTATTTTTCCATCTTCCATTACAAAAATGATGTCTGCATCTTTTACAGAAGATATTCTCTGTGCAATTATGATTTTTGTTGTTTCGTGCACAAGCTGTTTTAGAGCTGTTCTTATACGAGCTTCTGTTGCAGTATCTACAGCCGAAGTACTATCGTCAAGAATAAGAATTTTTGGATTTTTTAAGAGAGCCCGGGCAATACAAAGCCTTTGCTTCTGTCCACCGGAAACATTTACACCGCCCTGTCCCAGCACTGTATCATAGCCTAGCGAAAAGGAGCGTATAAATGAATCTGCATCAGCAGCCTTACATGCCTGAACAATCTGTTCATCAGTTGCATTTTCGTTTCCCCAAAGCAGATTTTCTCTGATTGTACCTGTAAATAAAACATTTTTTTGAAGAACCATTGAAACTGAATCACGAAGCACTTCAAGGTCGTAATTACGGACATCTTCACCGCCAACCTTCACACAACCTTCAAGACAATCATAAAGGCGCGGAACAAGTGAAACCAGAGTTGTTTTTGACGAACCTGTTCCACCGATTATTCCCACAGTCTGACCGCTTTGAATTTTAAGATTAATATTTTCAAGGACACAGTTTGCTTTTTCGGCAGTATAGCTGAAATTTACATTACAAAATTCAATGCTTCCATTCTTTACCTGCTTAACGGCATTTTCCGGCGAAACAATAGAAGGCTCTTCGTCAAGAACTTCGCAAATTCGCTTTATTGAAGCCCGAACCATTACTGTAGAAACAAAAACCATACCGAGCATCATAAGAGACATAAGAATTTGCATTACATAAGTAAAGAAACTTACAAGCTGACCGGGCAGCATTGTTCCAAAAATCACTTTATGACCGCCAAACCATACAACTGCCGCAATGGAAAGATACATTACAAGCTGCATCACCGGCATTAAAAATATAATCACTTTTTCTGCATGAACCTGCGCCTTACGAACAGCATCACACGCCTTTGTAAATTTTTCTTCTTCAAATTTTTCGCGGACAAAAGCTTTTACAATTCTTATTCCAATCAAATTTTCCTGAACCGACGCATTAAGCGTATCGTATTTTTTCATCAAATCTGAAAAGCGGGGATACGCTAGTGAAGACAAACCGAGAACGGCGACCAGAAGTATTGGAATGGAAATAAAAAACAGAAAAGACAAACTTTTGTTAATATTAAAAGCCATCACAGTGCCGGCAATAAGCATAATCGGAGAACGGGCACATGATTTAATAATCATCTGAAATGTATTCTGGCACATTGTTACATCTGTTGTGAGCCTTGTAACCAGTGAAGCTGTGCTAAATTTGTCTATATTTGAAAAAGAAAAGGACTGAACCTTTGCAAACAATCTGTTTCTAAGATGATGAGAAAGCCCCTGAGAAGCTCCGGCCGCAAAATACGAGCCAAAACAGCCACTGCACAGAGAAGCCAGCGAAATAAAAACCATTAAAAGACCTGTTTTTACAATGTACGGAATATTTCTGTCTGCTACGCCGTTATCTATGATTTTTGAAAACAAAAACGGAATGAACACCTCGAGTATAACTTCTACAACCATTACAAGCGGTGTAAAAAAAGTTTTTGCTATATATTTCTTTTCAATTCCATCAAAAAGCTTTCTTATATTTGACATTCGCTCAGTATAATGAAAATGCAGTTTACAATGCAATTGCCTTAAAAAAGGCTCCTGCCTCGAGTTCTTTATTCTGACTTTTCAATAATTAAAGCCTGTTCAGAAGGCAGCCAGCTGTATTTTGTACGAAGCTCGTTTACCGCAGAAATAACATCGCCGCCATTTTTTTCAAGAAGGGCAAAATATTCGTTCTTAAAAGAATCCTGATTTATATCTGCATTAACTTTCCGGTTTATAATATCTGTAACAACCCAACAGCCTTTTTTAAAGACAAGAACAAAAGTCTCTTCTATATCATCAACCAGAAGATTGTTTTCTTCGCCCTCAGAATGAACAAGATAATACTGAACTTTATGCACAGACTGCATTCCATTCTCAACAGTTACATCACCTTCCTTTTCAACAGGAAGAGGATTATCATCTATTTTATTTGCCTTTACATTAAGCTCGTAAGGGACACCATCTATGCGTACATTCGTAATACCGTAAAGCCCCGAAAGCGGATCTTTTTGGGCGCTGGTAACGTAATACAGCCAGTTTTCCATAGAAGCAATGCCGTTATCACGGTAATAAATTTCGCGGTTTTTACTTGTCACAAAAATCTGAGAAACTGAATCTGCATATTTCTGAGGAACACGACCGTTTATTATATTCTGCAAAAAAGGAAGATCCTTTTTGTTTACAGCCTTAAAAAAGCACTGCACTGTCTGAATCGAATTAAGACCCTTTGAAGTAAATTCACCGCGCCGCGATTTCTGGATAGATTTTCCAAACATAAAAGCAAAAATTACCGCGCAAACGCAGACCGCGAACAACGTGGAATTACGGCGGAACAGTCTGCGGGTATTTAACGCAAGCCGCTGATTCTTTTTGAATGAATCGGCAGTTGTGCCCAAAACTTTTTCACTTTCAGAAGCAGTCACAACTTCGAAATCTTCTGAATCAAGTGCCGAAATCGGGAAAATATAATCGTCCTTCCGAACGGCAAATTTTTCATCATCTTCGGATAAAGCCCTAAGCCCCAGTGCATTGTTTATATTTGCCGCAAAAGACGACGTCAAGTTTCTTGCATAATACTGCACAGGAATAAAATTTTTATCCCGAAGCTCTTCAAAACGGGTATTTTTGTTTGTTTCAGGAAAAGGTGCACACCCCGTAAGCATTTTGTATACAAATGCTGCACGCATAAAACTTAGCGCATATCTGTCGCGCAAAGATTCATTTACCCAATTTAAATAAAGTTCAGAAAAAAGTTTACTTTCAAGTGTAGAAGCCGCATTTTCAAAAAGTTCAGGAGGCAAAAAAAGAATCCTGTTATCTTTTGATTCACTCTCAATAATTATTGCACCTGAACCTGTTGCAGAAAGAGGAATCTTATTTTTAACCGCAATCTCAGTAGCAAGACAGACTTTTTTTACAGAAGTTTCAATTACCGTTTTGTTTTCACTTTCAAAAACTGAATAAAGTGTTTCTGCCTTATCTGAAAGAGGATTTTCTCCCTCAAAATAAACAAAATCAGCACCAGCTTCTGTTCCAGACTTTATATCTGAAAATGCCCATTCATGAAACTCATTTCCATCAAAATAAAAGCCCTTATAGTTTTCTACCGACGAAAAATGAGTTTTTCCAAATGCAATTTCATTCAGTCCGGAATTTAGCCTTATTCTGCCACCTTCAATTGAAGCAAGATTCATTTTTGCCATATTACTTTCGTCCGTTCGCAGAATATAAATACTTAAAGTAATCCATATTTGTACTATAAGTTGCAGGATAATCCTTTAAGTTCTGTTTGTAAGATTCCATACTTTTCCAGAAAGCATAAAATTCAGGGTCTTTATTATAAGCCGCAGCGTAAATTGCCGCTGCCTGAGCATCTGCCGTACCTTTTATTTCCTCTGAGCGGCGGTATGCCTCCGAAGAAATTGTTCGCTTATCGCTGTCAAGCTTACCAAGCCATTCAGCTTTTTTACCTTCTCCACGAGAACGGTAAGCCTGGGCAAACTGATTTCGGTCTTTTATCATTCGGTTATAAACTGATTCTGTAAGTTCATCCGAATATTTTATCTGTCGCGGAAGAATATCAATAAGTTCAATTCCATATTCAGGAACAAGTTTACATGCTTCTGCAAGCATTTCCTTACATAAAACACCACGACCTTTTAAAATAAGTTCATTTTCTACATTTGTGTTAATAAGAGCTTCAATCTCTTTAGTATCTTCATCCGTCTGCTGATTTTCAGATTTCAAATCATTTATAACATTAGAGCTGCGAACTATTTCACTAAGACGGTTTTGAGTAATAACAGTTCTCGTTGAAGAATCAATAATATCACTAAGACGATTATAAGCATTGTCCATGATTGTAAGGCTCTGATAAAATTTTACAGGATCTGCTATGCGCCAGCGCGAAGTTGTATCTACAATAATAAACTGATTTTCTTTTGTTGGAATTCGCTGTTCGTCTCCATCAAGAGAAAGCACAAGCTTAGAATAAGTAGTGATTTTATCGATAAACGGAATCTTAAAATAAAGACCGGCATCTGTATGAGAATCTACAATTTCGCCAAAACGAGTAACAACAACCTGAGAACCTTCTTCTACTATATAAAAAGGTCCCATTGAAAAGAATAAAACTGCAAAAACTGCAAGTGCAAAAATTTTTGAAAATGATTTCTTTGATGACTTTGACATATTTTCTCCCTAATTATTCTTAAACTGTTTTACCGGAACAAGATTTTCAAGCTTACCATCAATAAGTTCTGGCTTTGTTTTTCCACCAAAAATTTCGTCCATAGTTTCAAGGTAAATTCGTTCTTTTGTAACCTTTGGTGAACGGCGGTATTCTTCGTAAACTGCATTAAAACGGGCAACATCACCTTTTGCCATATTAACACGCTCTGCTGCATAACCTTCTGCAATATGAATTATCTGATCAGCTTCGCCCTGCGCACGAGGAATTTCTGCATTATAAGCTTCTTTTCCTTCATTAATAAAACGATTCATATCCTGAATTGCCTTATTTGCATCTTCAAAGGCTGCCTGAACACCACTTGGAGGCACAATATTCTGCAGCTTTACAGCAAAGACATTTATACCAAGCCCAAGCTGATTGAAATTTTCATTCATCATTTCCAGTGCCTGATTTTCAATTGCCGAACGCTCACTACCCATAACATCAAGAATTGCACGGTCGCCTACAAGGGTATTAATTGCAGAACGAGAAATGTCACGAATTGTCTGCTTCTTTTCGTAAACACCAAAAAGCCACTGTTTAGGATCAACAATTCGGTACTGAATAATCCATTCAACATCTACAATATTAAGATCGCCGGTAAGCATTGTACTTTCTGCAGAAATATTGTTTTTATATTCATTATTACGTCCGGCTTTTACTGTTTTAAAACCAAACTGTTCTGTCTGAACAACTTTTACAGGAACCGTATAAGTTTTGTCTATTCCAAACGGAAGCTTAAAGTGAAGTCCTGCATTTACAGTCTGATTGTATTTACCAAACCTGGTTACAACGACACTTTCTGTTTCGTCAACAACATAAAAACTTGAAAAAGCCGCAATTGCAGCAACAGCAAGAATAACAAGCGTACAAAGAGTTTTTGAACCGAAACTCTTTAATTTTTTTAAATCAGGCATAATCTTTTCAAACCTCACTTAATTTACAAGTCATTAAAAACTTTTAATTTTTTATATTATGTATTAAAAATAACGGCAAGGCACAAAAAAAACAAGAAAAAAAATATGATTTGCAAAATCTTAAATATCATCAGATAATGAATGAGTATGGGTAATGAGTCTAAAAGAAGTACATTTGACAAACTCGTAGCAGGACTTTCTACAGAAGACAGGCTAATTATGCTTAGTAACTTAAGTAAAGACTCTGCCCCTGCCGTACAATTTGTTGAATCTGATGAACCAGCGCCAGAAAAAAACTACACTCTGCGGCTGCGTTACAGAGAAGAGTCGGTTTTCTATAAATTCATACTATGGCTGCGCTCCGTTTTCCAGAAAAAAGATTCCGAAAAGCTTTACAACGAAGACATTATCGCCGCAATGGCAAGAAAACTTTCCAGAAATCATCCGGGGCTCATTTTTCACCGCGACTTTGTAATGGATCAGGTTTTCTATGAACTTTTGCGCGCACTAAAAGATGTTGCTGATTTCTTTAAGCCGTATTTTTCTTTTATAGACGAAAATCCTGGTGATTTCTATGTTTATTTAAGTTCTTTTGTTACACCAGAACTTTCTGACAAAATCAATAACACTGCAGACCCGTTTATACTTGATTTTCAGGAAGATCCAACTATTGAAACAAAAAACAAACTTCTTAAAACTCTTGATTCAATTCTGAACGAAATAAATGGTTCTGATAAAGCTGAATTATACAATGCTGTTCAGAGTGTAAACTGGCTTAAAAATCTTATACGAATTCCTTACATTCATTTTCTTGCACAATTCACAAACCTGACAGGTTCATATACGTGTCCTTACCGTAATGCTGTTCAGGATTTTAATTATGTTGCTGCCGTTTTTACAAATATTCATCCGGTTCAAACCGAAGTTCTTGATGCAATATTTCTTTTTTCTAAACGAAAGGAAATTACAAAAAATGCACAGGAAAAAGACATTGAACGCGCTGTAAAAGAATTTATTTCGCTTTCAAACACACATTTTTCTACCGTACAGCAGTTTATTTCTTCGGTACCGGTTGTAAAGCTTGGAAAAATTCTGAACGGAGACTACGACTGGCTTCCAGGCAATACAGACGGAGTAGAAGCATGGTTCCCGAGTTTTAGAAGTCAGTGGCGCAAAATCATAGAAATAAGATGGAACGAATGGCTTCGCGAACGTAAAAAAAGCATTTTAAGCACAAGCCTTTTAAATGATTTTAAGCTGAGTGTTTTCCCAGAAATGAAGTACAAGCCTTGGGCAGATTTATGGTCAAGAGTTCCTTTTTCGTGCGAGCTGACAGGCGGTTACATGTCATG
>DEEV01000044.1:20954-25756 GCA_002350445.1 Treponema sp. UBA2869
TTTTGATAAAATTTCTGAACGTCTGAATGAAGTAATGATGGAAGGAATTTTTATAAAGAGCGAAAACAGAATTGAATATTCCGAGGGCTTAAACTGCATTGTTCAGGCATGCGCAAGAATGAACGAGCTGAATGCAAGGCTTTCTCCATCCGGTGAATACGGACAAAAGTTTGAAGATTTTATAATGAATAAAATACGTTCGTTTCAGGTACAGAATCAGATTGACTCTATGATGGCTGCAACTGAAAGTGAAATTCATGAATGCATAAAGGATTTCTGTAAAGGTGCCAAAATGGTTGAACGTGTAATGCACGGATTTTTTGATGAAACAAAAGACGGCATTCACGAAACACTGCAAAACTTTACAACAATAAAAGGCCGCAACAACCGAGACTGGCGTGAAGGTCTGGCATTTGCACGTGATGTTTTAAGAAGAAGCGTTTATTATATTTCCGAACTTGAACCAATTGATCAGGCAACAGCAAATGAATGATAAGTCTAAATCAATTAATTTAAACACTTCAAAAACAATACAATATTTTTCATTTAAACATAACGGGGAGTCTCTACCCAAGGACAAAGCTCCAGTTTGTGCAATGAGCCTAAAAAAAGCGGGTTCAATGCGGTTCAGATGGACAGAACAAAACACAAACAGAGACTCATTTCTTTTGCATGCGGCAGGAACTAAACTTGTAACGCCAGTAGAATTAAATCACACAAAAATTGTTTACGATGTAAAAGAACAAAGCGACACCCTGAATAAAATTGGAGACGGAATTATAACCCGAAACAAAATACTTATGCCCGTTGTAACAGTAGCAGACTGCATGCCAATTTTTTTATATGAACCGAAAACACAAGTTTTTGGAATTGTACATTCCGGCTGGAAAGGAACAGGAATCGCCGCAGAAGCAATAAAAGTTGCTAACAAAAACTACGGTTCAGAGCCGGAAAATTTCTGCATAATTCTGGGGCCGCACATTCACGAATGCTGCTATATTGTAAACGAAGAACGTGCAGAATATTTTGCACAAAATTTTACACCTGACTGTGTTACAGAACTTGAAGATGGCGGCAAATGTTTATGCGGCGGACGAGGTATTTCAATCGACTGGAATAATGGTGGCGGAAAACTTTACAGACTTTCACTTCAAAAGGCAAATATTGCAATGCTCCTTAAATGCGGAATAAAAGAGGAAAATATTGTCCAAAGTTCTGATTGTACCTGCTGCGACACAATTTACGGCTCAAACAGACGCGAAACCTCGGAAGGTAAAACATTTACGGTACAAGCCGCCTTTATAAAATGGCCGGAATAAAAAAAAATCGGACTGCAGATCCCAGCAACGGCGAAAAATAAGGTCTCACCCCGTCGGTGGTACCCCACATTTTTCGTCTACGCCCCACAGTCCAACTTTTTTTCACGGCAAGTTTTAAGCCATGAAGGCTTAAAACATCCTGTTTTTGATTCAAATTACAATGGAATGTTTCCGTGTTTTTTCAACGGTTTATCCATGTTAGCTTTTTCAGCAAGGAAGTCAAAACTCTTTACAATATACTTACGAGTCTCTTCCGGCTTAATAACTTCAGAAATATATCCGCGTTTAGCAGCAATTTTTGGAGTCATAATTTCGTTCTTGTATTCTTCAGACTTCTGAGCAACTTCCTGAGCCTTGTTTGGATCAGCAAGTTCCTTTGCATACAAAATACCGATAGCACCTTCAGCACCCATAACAGCGATTTCTGATGCAGGCCAAGCGTAAACAAAGTCAGCTCCAAGGTGTTTAGAACACATAGCAATGTATGCTCCACCGTAAGCCTTGCGTGTAATTACAGTTACCTTTGGTACAGTAGACTCAGAGTAAGCGTAAATTACCTTAGCACCGTGGCGGATAATACCCTTCTGCTCTTCCTGAGGTCCTGGAATAAAGCCTGGAACATCAACAAAAGTCAAAAGAGGAATATTGTAAGCATCGCAGTAACGAACGTGACGTGCGATCTTATCAGAAGCATCACAGTCAAGAACACCACCCATTCCGCTAGGATTGTTAGCAACAATACCAACAGAGCGGCCGTCAACCTTTGCAAAACCAGTTACACAGTTCTTTGCAAATTCTGCAGAAGTTTCAAAGAAAGAATCATCATCAGTTACGCAGTCAATAACCTGTCGGATATCGTAGCCCTGACGTGGATTTTCCGGCAAAATCTCCTGAATGTGCTTTGCCTTTTTCTTTTCATCAAATTTGATTTTTGCAGCCTGAACAATTTCATCACCATAATAGTGAGGAATGTAGTCCAAAAGCTTGCGAACCTGCTCGTAGCAGTTCTGTTCAGTTTCGCAGCGGAACTGAGCAACACCAGACTTCTGAGAATGAATTGCGGCACCGCCCAAATCCTCAGCAGAAATATCAAGGAACATTACAGATTTTACAACTTTAGGACCAGTAATAAAAAGCTGAGAAATCTTATCAACAGCAAAAATAAAGTCTGTAATTCCAGGACTGTAAACTGCACCACCGGCACAAGGTCCAGCAATAATAGAAATCTGAGGAACCGAACCAGAAGCGCGAACGTTCTGATAGAACAAATCTCCGTAACCACAAAGAGCGTCAACACCTTCCTGAATGCGGGCTCCACCCGAATCGTTAATTCCAATAACCGGACAGCGAGCCTGAATTGCTTTATCTATAAGTTCTGCAATTTTTTCACCATGCATAAGTCCAAGAGAACCACCCTGAACAGTAAAATCCTGAGCATATACTGCAACCTTACGGCCGTTAATTTTTCCAAATCCTGTAATTACACCATCATAAGGAATATCTTTCTTTTCCATTCCAAAGCTGGTACAGTTGTGGCGAACGCCGGAATAAATCTCAACAAACGAATCTTTATCGCACAAAGCATTGATTCTTTCAATAGCATGAAGTTTTCCCTTCTGATGCTGTTTTTCAATATTGTATTCCATTACTAACCTCTGTTCATATATTATGACAAAAATGCAAAAACTGTCAAGGATAAGAATAATAAGGAGGGGTAAGTCTCCACCCCTTACGCCGCAAGTTTTCTTCTGAAAACCCGGTAGTGAGCGTAGCAAACGCCCCCCCCTCTGCCGCGTTCAAGCATTGCTTTGGGATACAAAGAACGCATTTCTGTTTTAATTAATAATCACTTCCTCAAAGCCGCACGAAAGCATAAACTGAGTTATAATTTTTACAGCATACGAATGCGCTTCTTCAAGAATTCCTTCTGCAATCAAATCTTCAAGCGCTTCCTGTTGAGATTTTGCAATTTCGTCAAAAATTTCCTGAGTTGTAATCGGAACAAAAATGCTTCGCTTTTCATCAAAAACTTCCTGAGAAGTAAGTTCATTACCAAGCACTTCTGCCGCCGGGACCGTAAGTTCAACACGCTTTCCATCCGTTGAAATTGAATAGGAAATATCCGTAAAATCTGCAATTCCACAGCGAACAATTCCTGAATACTTTACAATGCTGTAAGCTTTTGCAAAACCCGCAGATTTTTTTAGAGTCACAATATCACTGTACCTGTTTTTTAACGTTACAAATTCCTGACAATATGCCAGCTGCCGTTCTACCAGCGCATGATGATATTCTGTTTTTACCTGAGTAATTTTTTTTACGCCAAACCATGAGCCACAGAATAAAATTGCCGCAACTAAAAGAATTGTAACAATTCGTATTACAACTTTGGTCCAGTTTATAACAGGAGGTTTTACAAGCTTTTTTTTCTGCAGATTTTTACGCGAAACAGAATTATTCTTCTCATTTTTATTCATACTTACAATTATACAGCATAAAACCGTTTGCACAAATTATTTAAATACGCTATTCTGACTTCGCTTAAGGCATTTTAAACAACGCAATTCTGTAATTCTTAAAAATGCCGACAGACAGTTCGCAGTCCTTCCTGTCTTTAATAAAAACCAGGTCAATTCTTTTTTTGAGGTCATTTAAAATGAATGAACTTTTACTCATCATCACACTTTTAGTGTCGTTTGGGGGAACTCTTGTTTTCCTTAAGGTTTTCGGTAAAGGCGGTCTTTTTGCCTGGATCGGAATAGCAACAGTTTTTGCCAACATTGAAGTTACAATTGTTGTACGTGCATTCGGCATGGAACAAACTCTTGGAAACACGCTTTTTGCAGCTACTTTTCTTGCAACAGATATTTTAAGCGAGCTTTACGGCAAAAAAGAAGCAAACAAAGGTGTACTTGCCGGAATTTTTACAAGTCTTACCTTTATTCTTTTGAGTTTTATGTGGGTTCACTACATTCCGTCAGAAAACGACTGGGCAAGTGATTTTGTTCATGGACTTTTCTCTAACACACCACGCATGCTGCTTTCAAGCCTTATTGCTTACATAGTTTCAGAAGCCATTGACGTAAATCTTTACCATGCATGGTGGAAGCTTACAGAAAACAAAACCGGCAGCCACACAAAAATGCTCTGGTTCCGCAACAATTTTTCTACATTGATTTCTCAGCTCATTAACATAGTTATTTTTAACTTTGGAGCATTCTGGGGAATTTACGGATTAACAGAATTGATTGCAATTACAGGTGCATGCTATGTAATCTATATTGTGACAAGTCTTATGGACACACCATTCATTTATCTGGCAAGAAAAATTTCTTCAGAAAAACAGAACGGCTAGGACAAACACATTATGATTATCTGATTGAAAAAAAAATTATTCAGAGTTTCCAAGGTAATTATTAAAAGCCTTCGGGAACTCTGAAGCAATCATTTTTTTTACGGCATTAACGGCTCGAATTTTAGAAT
>DEEV01000044.1:25856-29767 GCA_002350445.1 Treponema sp. UBA2869
CATTTCCTTCTATTGAATAACGCCCGCCGTTATCTTTACTGGAATAAAAGCCGTATTTTGTAAGTGCATTTCCTATTGCAGCAGTAAACTGACCGTCAACATCATTCTCTATATTTATAAAAATGGGAATCTGCCTTGCAACCTCAAGTTTCATAACATGGACTGTCTTTGAACTAAAATCTATATTCTGAACAGATTCAGCTTTTTTCCAGTCTAAAATATAGAGCCTCTCAAAATATTTTTCTGTAACAAGGGCAATTTCTTCCGCAAAATCCAGTTTTGCGTAATTTTCAAGACTAAGCGCGTCTGCGCCGCAATTCAGCAGATTTTTAATTTCGCCATAATTTTTCAAAATCATAGACGCATACAAATCTGCAGTTGCCTTTTTGTCTATAACGGCAAGCGCATACCATATTCCATTTTTTTTATCAAACCAGAATTCTTTTGTTTCGATGCCAATCAAATCTTCATGATTCACATTATTTACAACATCAGAGCAAAAGCCCATGTTCTCAGACGCAGAAGCAACGCTACCATTTTCCATTGCAACGGTCATTCGCCTTGAAGCTTCAGAAAACGAAGTTATATTCTGCCCATAGGAACCTGCCACACCGCGAACAGCTTCAAGTTCTGCAATATTTCTGTCAGTTCCCTGCCCTACCGCATAAAAATAATTTTCAGACGGATACATCTTAAAGGCGGCTGTAAGCCAAAGCGGAGCGTCAGAGTTTTTTGTTTTTTCAGAAACTTTGGAAGCAGATGCGCATCCGGAAAAAAGAACTGAGAAAGAAAACAAAATAACCAAAAATACAGGACGGATTATTTTGTACATAAAGACTCCACAATTGTCGGTTTTCCGTCTTTTACAGAAACATTTGAAAAATGCTGCTGATGTACAAGAGTCTGGTCTGCAAAATATTTTACAGTAAATGAATAATTTCCTTCGGGAAGCGTAATTCCACATGCATTAGCCTTTGCCGGAAGCACATATGCCTGCCTTATATCAGCAGTTTCAAGAGAATCAAGAGCATCAACAGTGGCCGCAAGTGCAACATAAGCCGCAGTATACGCCAGATATTGAAAAATATCTCCGTTGTTTTCATCAAGAGCAATTCTTGCAGAAGTAAGCGCAACTGAACTTCCCGTAACAGTTGTAAATTTTCTAATAAGAGAACGAATTACACTTCTTGTATAGGCCGTTTTTGCCTTTAAATTTACATCCTGCTGAACAGCATAATTTAAATCTTCAAGAAGTGAAAAATTATACGTTTTGCCGGAAAAATCTCCACAATCATCATCCATTACAAGCTGAACAGAAGTAACTGAATCAACTGCATTTGGTATAATCTGAACATTACCCGGCTTAAGTTTAATTAATGGGTCAAAAAGCGAAGCAGGTACTGTAAACACCTGCGATTCATAACTTTGAGGTGCCGGGAAAACCGGATATGCAAATTCCAGATCAAAAGGTGGAATTACAAGAGCTTCAGAACCATTTCGTGTTTTTCTGTGATAGTAGATTCCCAAAAACGGACCAATTCGAATGCGCTGTTCACCGCGTCTTCCAATAAATCCCGAAAAAGCAAGAACATTTAAACGTCCGTTTCCACGCGAAATTTTAAGGTCATCAGAAACATCAATGCTTTTGTTTAAAACATTTAAGGTTCTCGCATCCAGCGAGGCGTTTCCGTCATCTCCTTCCATCATATAAAACAAGAGGCTTATATAACGGGCAAGCGGAGAATCGCGGAAAATATCTTCTTCCGTCGGCTTTTTTGGAGTCTGACCTGCAAACTGATTTCTGTTCAGATTAAGCGTTTTATAGGCATTTTCAAGTTTTGAACGTTCATCAGAATTTTCAGCAGAATAAGAATCTGACAAGTTTTTTAAAAGTGAACCGTATTTTACAATGAATTCTTTCTGTTTGTTGTTCAACTTACGAATTTCTACAGCTGCTTCATCATAATCTCCAAGATTATAATAATTAAGCGCATTAAAAATATTCAGATACATGTATTCGTAGGGTGTTCCACCATATTCAGCCATATTGTCGTTAATTGTGGCCGCCGCAATTCCCTGTGTAATACTTTTTGTAAAAGCCTGATGCATTAAAGAATCAGTTGAATTCATTACCTGCAGCGACTTTTCATAATCGCCCATATAATGATTCAACATTCCAATATCAAAATCATCGCGGATTTTATTCTGAAGATTTGCATTCTTATTCTTTTTTTTCTTTGAATTTTCAGGATACAGTGATTCCATATATTTCAGACAGGAATCAAAATCACCTTGATTAAGAGAATTCAGATATTCAACATCTTTTATTTTTTTCTGCTTTTTGGAAAGACCTCCTGAAGAAGCACAGGAGGTTAACATAACCATAACAGAAACAGCAAAAAGAATTGCCGGAAGTTTTTTCATAAATTTTTGACCGGACTATACGGACTAAAGTTTTGATTTAGGTCTTTTAATTACCTTTTTAATTTCGCTGTTTTCACCGCTCCAGATAATCTTGTTCGTTTCAATATCGTGAAGTTCAACATTTACAAAATATGCACGAACAGATTTATTGTCTGCTGTCTGAACAATAGTTTTTACAGAGCCAAGAAGCATATAATCAGCTCCGGTTTCGTTTCCAATTGATTTTGCAGTTTCTTCACTTGCATTATCAGCCTGATCAAGACGTTCTGCACGAAGCTCCAGACGTTCTTCTTTGTCTGAAACAAATTCCATAACACCACTGTTAATAATAGCGTGAGAGAATTTCTTTGCAACAATTGAAGTATCAATATGTTCATCACTCTTATTACTGATTTTTCCAATTATTACAACAGGCTCGCGTCCATGCTCTTTTTTATAGTTTGCAATGCGTGGTGATTTTATACATTCAGAAATCAAATCTTCACAAACAATTTTTACATCTGTTTCGTTCCAGTAACCATCCAAATCAATTACTGTGTCCGCATCCACACGTTCAACCTTTGTTGCACATGATGAAAGAACTGCTGCAACAAGAACTCCTGCAAATAAAATACCAAGATTTTTTTTCATAATTTTACTCCGTTTTTTTTAGTTTTTATTTTTCTACTTCAATTTCAATCTGATTCATCAGCTGCTCTGTAATTCTTTTACGAAGAGTCTCTGCCTGATCATCATAATTATCCAGATCATCAAGAGCTGCATTCAACTGACGTTCATAAACATTTTCGTCCATCGAAAAAACAACAAGATATGTGTACTTGTAGTTGTAATCTGAATCGTTCAAAGCTTTTTTTACACCAGTTTTAAGGCTTCTGGTTTTTGTCCAGTAATCAGTTTCTTTAGAAAGCCCGTTCAAAGTGATGTTTGAAAGACGTGTAGAATATTCAGAAACTTTTCTATTTACATCAGTAGAAGATTCATTTGTCATGGAGGCTTTTACAATATCGCCAACATTCTGCTCAATTCCGCTTGCAATTTCTGTACGACCGTCAACCTGATCTGTCCAAATCTGAAGCATATCAAGATTCTGTCCGTCACGCTGCAAAATCCAGATCATTTTGTTTTTAAGACCAAGAGCTTTTGCAACTGTTTCTTTTGATTTTCCGTTTGTCGCATCAATTACCCAGGAAGGAATATCTGCCCCGAAAGACTGTCCTTTGTAATCTACAATTTCTGCCTTTGAAGCTGCAAAAGTAAATCCCTCGCCTTTTACAGGTTTTGAAGCACAAGATGCAAAAATCAACGCTGCAGCAATAATTCCAAAAGATTTTACAATTTTCATTTTTTATTACTCCGTTTCTAAAGTTAAGCCTGCTTAAAAAAAGCAGGCTACATATAAAACGCTTGAACAAAGAATCCGTTACAGGCTGTGTCGGTCGTAAGCTAACGGATTTTCTATTTGTGACCGCTCGATAAATCTCGCGAGC
>DEEV01000021.1:0-287 GCA_002350445.1 Treponema sp. UBA2869
GAAGAAGACCACATTCCGTCAAAAGTATGAAGTCCGTCATCTTTCATAACAGAAGTATTTTCTACAATAAGTCCGCTCAAACCAGAATGAGCTTCCATAATGCGTACAATTTTCTTTGCAGCAATAAGACGGCGCAAAGTTGCACGGCGTACATCCGGTGTAGTTCCAATAGAAGAAGCGTTATCGGCAAGTGCTGTTGAATTAATTCCCTGAGTGTAAGGAATTTCTATAACTTCTCCACCCCATTCCTTCATTACCTCAAAAACTTCGTCGCGGATTTTTGAAAG
>DEEV01000021.1:341-3907 GCA_002350445.1 Treponema sp. UBA2869
TCCGGCTTGTATTTTTTAAGGTTTGGAACATAACTCCAGTCTTCCTGAGGAACAACCTTAGAAACTCCCTTAATATTTTCTACAACCTGTTTTCTCTGATCATAAGTAAGATACGGAAGGCGTTTGTGACTTACAATTGCACTGTCAGTAAGAAGACCAATAATCAGTTCTCCGTGCTTTGCACCTTCGTTAATAATATTGATGATTCCAGGATGGATAATGTCTCCTGTAATTCCAAGGTATACGGTCTTTGCCATTTTTTTCTCCATTTTATGTATTATATCATTTAAAACCAAATTTTCAATCCAAGCGAAAGTACAGCTCCAAAGGTTGTAGGATATTCATCGGTATTTGCAATGTGAGTGCTGTTGCTAAAGCCGCTGCCCTTTTCACCCTTGCCGCTTGCGTCGTAATCAGAATCATTTATATCTGTAAAGTAACTTACAAGAATGCCGGCTGTTCCATAAGCCTTCATCTTTATCTGACCAAGCTTAAAGTTATATGCCGCATTTGCGCTCAAAATATGCAGCCACTGATAAGCACCATCGCAAAGGAAGTATTTTCTTAAATCTGAACGTCCGTGCGGATCCATTTCTGAATAAAGAGAACTTCCTGGAACCTGATGGCTTCCAAAATCTGCACCGTGGCGAATTAACTGATAAGCAGCCGAAAGTTCCCAGTCTTTTGTTGGTGTAATATCAAAACGAAGCATAAATTCATCTGCGTTTGGAGGAAGGTAAAAACCAAGTGATTCTCCGTTATTTGTATAATTTTCGCAGACATAACCTGCATACTGCGGAACATAATTAATAGAATGATGTGTGTAGCAGTAAGGTTCAACCTTTGAATAACGGAATGTAAGGGTTGCAAAAGGAAGCTTTGGAACAACCCACTGAATTCCTGCCTGCCAGGCATACATAAAGCGTGTATTTACAACAGGATTTTTTGTAAAATTGTAAAGTTCATCTGCATAATAAGAAACCCAGATGCTTCCTAAATCAGCCTTGCGCAGTTTAAGGTCTGTAAAAAGTGCAAGATTATCGTAGTCGCCTGTATGATTCTGATATTCAACATAGTTTATGAGCGGAAAAAAATATGCCGGTTCAAAGCGTTTTGGGAACACAACTGTAGAACCAAAATCCCAGTGAACATATTTTGTGTCAATTTCGAGCATATTGATTGCAAAAGCGTTCTGCCAGAATTTTCCGTCGTCGCCTTCTGTTGTAGAAGTCGGCAAAGTTGTAGAAGTATAGCGGTAAGAAGCATTAGGATATTCAAGCATTCCAAAAGTTGCAGAATATTTAAGGAACGGTAACAAGTTAAACTGTGTATCTACGCCAAAAAACGGCATTGCGCGTGAATTTAAAACAAGGCTTGAACCTTTGTCCATTTCGGCATAAGAACGGCGGTTTCGTCCGGCTCCAATTATAATTGTATCATCCCAAAGAGAGGTTCGGGCTTCCATTTCAATTCCAAAGCCAAAACCTGGTTTTTCCGGCCAGCCTTCAAGTCCATCTGCACTAAGATTTGTAAGATAGTAAAACTGCCCCTGCCAGCGTCTGTTATATGAATAAGGAAGATAAGACATATTTGAAAGGGATTTAATATACCGTCCGTCTGTGTAATGACCATCGGCATTTTTAGAAGTTTTGTCTGGATTTGAATACCAGTTAAAACCAATCAAATATTCACTTCCGTTATCATGCAACTTCATAAGGCTTACGTCCATAAACGCAAGAATGCCCCATGAAAAATAATCACTTATATCGCCGGCAAAGCTCCATTTTGGAACAATATCAAAACCTGCCATATTGTAAGCAGAATGTGAATAAAGTCCGCCGCTTACAGCTGTTTCAAGCGTAAAATCGTACTTAAAGCGTACAGGAATTTTTGCAGCTTCGTTTGCTTCATTAGAAAAACGGAAATGCAAAAGATTATCATTTTTGTCGTTTTCAAAACGCATTTCTTCAAGGTATGCTTCCACAGTCTGAGTTTCTGCTTCAGAAAGTGCGCCTGAATCGAGCATCTGGTTTAAATACGTTTTAATCTGATGCTTTGTATAAGGACGCTGGCCCGGAAGATATTCGCAAAGACCTTTAGCCTGTGCCCAGTCAAGAATTTCGTAAACATGGTCATCTACAGGAACTGTGTTGTTTGTACTCTGAGAAAAGCCTGCAAAAAAAACTGTAAAAAGAATTGCGGCTGTCAGGCAAAGTTTTTTATTAATCAT
Source organism: Treponema sp. UBA2869 (assembly GCA_002350445.1). Lineage (GTDB taxonomy): Bacteria > Spirochaetota > Spirochaetia > Treponematales > Treponemataceae > Treponema_D. The sequence goes on from DEEV01000021.1 coordinate 2,572, forward strand.
TTTGTACTCCTTTTTTAAATGTCCGCCTAAAAACTAGTAAATCTTGTATTCTGCACCAAGCGAAAATTCCACACCGTGAGCTGTATCGCCTGAAACATTTTTATTATTCAAAATAAATGTATAAATTAAAGCGCTGTTGAACGTAAAATGCTTGTTCAAATAATATTTGCCCTTAAATGTAAACTGATTTGTAAACTGAACTGTTCCCGAAGGTGCAGCCTTTGCGGCAAGTTCTTCGGCAGCTTCCTGTGTAAGAGAACCGGTTTTGTACATTACAGACGGATAATAATTGTCAACAAGAACATCATATTTATGTCCATTAACATCTACAGTAATCTTTTTTTTCTGACTGAAAAGTCCAAACGAATTTGTTCCGTGTGCCAGGAAAAGATAGTCAAATTCAGCATTCCATTTTTGAGGTTTGTCGTAACCAAACTTTAACTGAAAGCCCAGCGCATCCGGTCCATATGGAGTTCCAAGCCAGGAATTGATTTTTGTACCTGACTGCATGTCTGTTCTGGTTCTGTATAATGACCAGTCTGAGCCCTGTTTTAAATAAAGCCATGGAGTTGTATAAATTGCTTCAAAGCCTGTTGTAAACCAGCCGCCAGTACTTTCCGGAATGTTAAGCTCAAAGCCAAGCTGACCGCCCATACTGTTAGGCATTGTACTTCCGTTTTCGCCCTGCTCGTTCGGCATAGTAATTTCGTTCTGTGAGTAAAGCAAATAGAATCTAAGATTTTTACACGGAACAACTTCTACTTTTATTCCCATATAGGCACAAACATGAGCTTCGCCATAAGCGGCTTCTTCCCAGTCGTTGCAATATTCTGTCCACGAACCAAATGAATGCATAATCATAAGAGGATTCAGATAGCGCAGTTCAAATGGCGCATTAATCTGAGTTCCTTCCACAACGCCGCACTTAAGCCACTTGAAAGGAATAAAATCAAAAGAATGAAGATAAAGGAATTTTGTGTGATCAACTTCTGCCACATTCATTTCGTAGCGGAAGTTTTTTGTTGTTAAATCAAGATGAACGTTTACGTCGGTCTGGAATGTATCGTTATAAATTATGCTGTTACCGGTCATTGAACGGCCGTTCTGGTAACCTGTCTTTGACACATTAAAATTAAACGACATTCCGTTTTTAAACCAGTTGTCGTTCTTAAAAATATAGCCGGTGCTTGCATAGGCATTTACCGGCCACAAAAAGTCAAGTTCGCCGCCGTCAAAAGTAATGTTATTCCAGTTTCCGTCTTTAGACATTCCATAAGCTGACTTTGCAAAACGAGGTTCAGTTTCTATAAAAACTACATCAGCAAAATTAAAATAA
>DEEV01000123.1:0-2323 GCA_002350445.1 Treponema sp. UBA2869
TACTTCTCGTACCATTCGCGTGGAATTGCGTACTGGAAAGTTTCTTCCGGCATTGTCTGGTGCCATGCTGTATCCATAATAGCTGAGTGAGGAACGTTTGGCATTACCTTCTGTGCAGCTTCAATTCCCATGATGTTAGCAGGCATGTGGAGAGGTCCAAGGTCTACTACCTCGCGGAAACCATCCAAAACTTCCGGAGTAATAAGAACAGACTTTGTGAACTTTTCGCCACCATGAAGAACGCGGTGACCAACAGCTCCAATTTCGTCCATAGATTTGATTACACCAACTTCTGGGTCAGTGATTTCTTTAATGATAAGTTCGATTGCTTCTTTGTGAGTTGGACAAGGGCTTTCGATTTCTGTTTTCTTTCCCTTAGCCTTGTGAGTAATGCAGCTTCCTTCAATTCCGATGCGTTCAACAACACCGTTAGCCATTACTTCTTTGTTGTCCCAGTCATAAACCTGATACTTTGCAGATGAAGATCCGCAGTTCAATGTAAGAATTACCATTGATATCTCCTAAATAAATATATGCAAAAAAAATATGGTGGTTTTACTTTCAGCCCCAGAACGGAATCGAAGGGCAAACCACCACATTCAGTATAAAAAAAATCAATGTGATTTTCAACTCAGTTGTTTTTAGAGCTTTATGTTGTTTCCTTTATAGAATTTATAGCCGTTTTTACCGCGCTGTTTAATTTCGTAAAGCGCTTCGTCGGCATGCTTAAACAATTCTTCGTAAGTTGTTCCGTCTTCCGGGTAAATGGAAATTCCCACACTTGCACTTACACTTATGATTGTTTTTTCATCAAAATAATCTTCTCTTAAAAACGCATTAAGACTGTTTGCTTTTTCCATAATAATGCGCTTTATTGTTTCCTTACCAATGCTTTCGCTCAGGCACAAAAGAATGCAGAATTCGTCTCCACCAAAGCGACCGATATAGTCCTTTTCAGAAAAAATTAACGAAAGTTTTTTGCCTGCATCTATAATTGCCATATCACCAACAAGATGTCCAAGCATGTCATTCACCTTTTTAAAGTTATCCAGATCAATTACAAATAGTGCATATTTTAAGCCTGTCGTATCATGCGCAAAAATTTCCCTTACATTCTGTTCCATTGCCGCCTTATTTAAAAGACCTGTAAGTTTGTCGCGCTCCGCAATAGATTTAAGCTCCTGTTCGTGAAGAACCTGCGCATTTACATTGTTTATTGTTCCAATAAATTTCTTTGATTTTCCATCGCTGCTTGTAATTGAGCTTCCCGTCATTCTAAGCCAGATAAATTCATCGTTCGTAAAACACCTGTAACGGAATTCTGTAGAAAATCCCTGCAACTTGTCATTTGCCGCATCCTTAAACTGCTGTGTTACACTGTAATCATCCTTGTGAATGCGCTTATAAAACTGTTCTCGTACTTCTTCTATTGTGTATTGATTTTTATCTGTTCCTAACAGGAATTTTGTTTCACCCGAAAAACTCAAAATTCCCTTTTGCCCGTCAAATTCAAAAATAACAGCCTGATTCTGATTATTTGCAAAAATAAGCCTTTCGTTGTCTTTTTGTACCGAAATTACCTTTCTGAAAGTCTTAAAAATTAAAAAGATAAATGCAAATACAGTAAAAATAATAATTCCAAGGAAAATAAATACTATTGCAGAAACTTCTTTCTGTTTGTGAACAATATAAGAAAACGGCAAAACCGAAATAATGTACCAGTCATTATTGTTCAGCGGAATGTAGGTAAATACTTTTGTGCCGTTTTTACCGCTAAACATTAAATAATCAGATTTGTTATGCTTAAGATCATACTGCATCTTGTTCAATTTGACAGCTTCTTCAGCATAAATACCATTTAACAAATATGAATAAATATCAATGTTATATAAAGAACGCGTTTTGTCTTTATTACATAAAATAATGTTTCCGTCTTTACTTACAATGTAAAGATAACTTTCTCCATCAAAAACAGGAATTGAAAAAATATCGGAAAGAACTTTGTAAGAAATTGTTCCTATTATAACTGCTTCCACAGTTCTTCCACGCTTAATAGGATATGTCAAAGTCAAAATTGGTTCCAGATTTTCATCTACATCTATCCGGTTCGAAATCTGCGGAATACCTGTTTTTATTGTATCAAAAAAATATGCCTTATTATAAACATTTGAAAGCACCTTTCCCTTGTAATTTATACAGGTTCCGTCCTTATCTGCAACTGCAATCTGTTTAAAAGAACCAATACCTTTTGTAGACATTATTGCTTTTTTTACGGCAACTTCATCAGACAAATCAATATTATCAAAATACCTTGACTGAGCTT
>DEEV01000123.1:2459-3174 GCA_002350445.1 Treponema sp. UBA2869
TGAAAAACAGAAATAGAAAAAAGCATAAATATAACAAGCAAAAGAATTGCCAAAATGAGAAACAGAATTTTTGAATTTTTCTTTGATTCCATCCCAAAAATGGTACTACATATTTTATTTGACGTCAAAAAAATTCCCACAATCAAAAAATTATTGTATAATATCCGCTATGAATTTTTCTAAGTCAATTAAAGTTTTTGCCATCTTTGCAGCATCTTTTTTATTGTTTTCCTGCAAAGAAGAATTGCCAAAAAGAACTGTACGCATTGCCATCCAGCCTTCTGCCGGTTTTATTCCGATGTATGTAGCACGCTATTCAAACCTTATAGAAAATGCACTTGCAGAAAAAAACGTAACTGTAGAATGGCAGGATTTTGAATCTGATCCTGTTATTAACGATTCTCTTTCCGCAGACCTTTCCGACATTGGACTTTTGGGAGACGTTTCTGCAATCCTTTCCCTTATGAATACAAATAAAATGTATCTTGTAGGAATTGCTTCGCGCGGAGCCGAGGCTTATGCTGTACTTGCAAAACCAAACGACACCAGCATTAAATCTTTAAAAGACATAAAAAACAAAAGAATCGCAACTGTTTTTGGCTCTACCGGGCACGAAATTGTAAAGAACATTCTTGATAAAAACGGCCTTACCTTTGACGACATTGAGTTTGTTAATATCAGCGCTGCAGACTTTGAATATGCATTGCGGGTTGGA
>DEEV01000123.1:3216-26995 GCA_002350445.1 Treponema sp. UBA2869
GCGCCTCGTAGATTCAGACAAAGCAAAAATAATTTCAACCGGAAAAGAATTGAACACAAGCGGTGTAAATTCCTTTATTGTACGCGAAAGCTATCTTGCGGCAGGCAATGCAGACATTATAAAAGAAATTCTTAATCAGTATAAAATTGCTTCAGAGCAGCTTGCCTCTCTGGACCAGAAAGCACTTTTAAAGCTTTGCTTTGTGCTTAATATTAATACAGATCAAATTTCAGCTGTAACAAACAAATATGACTTTTCCGTTAATATTTCTAAAAATGATATAAATTCATTAAAAGAAACAATGAGCTTTTTAATAAGCATTAACAGCCTTAATAAAAACTTCCAGATTGAAAACAAAATTTACAGCAGCTGCCTGCCATCAAATTAAAAGCATTTACGCCGGCGCAGCACTCTAGTCTTCGAGTTTTACAATATTCGGGATTTTTGTTTTTGGCATTCGCTTAAATAAATATTTGAGCGGATGCAAATCTATTGCATTACTTATCCAGCCGCCGGTTTCTTCGGTATTCACAACATTTAAAGTAAACGGTCTGAAAAGCGGAAGCACCATTGCGCTGTCTAAAAGAATTGTTTCCGCCTTTGCAAGAAGTTCAAATCTTTCCTGATCGCCAGCACCTGCAGCCTGTTCCAAAAGCGCATCAAAATCATCATTTTGCCAGCCAGAATCATTTAGCGTAGAATCACCTTCAAAAAGCACAAGGAACGCAAGCGGATCCGCAAAATCTCCAATCCATGAATAATAAAAAACGTCAGAATCAGAATGTGCAACATTAGACAAATACTGAAAAGACGGCAGAGACTTTACCTTAAAATCTACGCCAAGCTTTTCCATTGCTTCCTTTATAGCAGTTTTATGATTTTCGTTTAAAGCGCCTTCAGGAATTTCAAAAACAAGCGGAATAATTTCGTCCTGCGAATAACCATATTTCTGACGCGCTGCCTGCATAAGCCGCTTTGCTTCGTTTTCGTCTGTATAATCATAACCTTCAACCGTCGGATAACCGCTTAAAGGGTAAACAAACGTTGTGCAAGGCGCAAAAGAACCTGTCCTGATTACTTCCCAAGGAAAAGCTTCTAAAACTGCCGCCCGGAATTCCTGATAATCCCAGGGACTGATTTTTTTTGTTCCGTAAAAATCAGGTTTTTTGCGTGAATTCTTAAAGAAAAAATATGAAGTTCCAAACTGAGCGTTAATCATTATGGCTCTTTTATTCAAAAGCTTTTCTGTATTAACTTCTGCAGAAACCCAATCCGCAAGCCCCTGATTAAATGCATGTGCATTTTCGTCCGCTGTGGTCAAAACTGGAGAAACAGAATAATTGTTCTGTGAGTTTCCCCGCATTTCAGACTGAACAAAAGTGATTGTCTTTAATTTTGTATTTTCGGCATCCCAATAATAAGGATTTTTTTTCAAAACATAAGTATTTTCGCTGCGGTCTTCTAGATAGTACGCACCGCTCGAAACATCAGGATTTCTGTGAATTACAGAAAATGCCGGACAACAAAGAATTCTTGCAAAATAATTAGCCGGCCTGTTCAAAACAACAGAAAGCACAGTCGGCGATTCCACGTAAATTCCAACATCATCGGCGCGGCCGTTACCTGTCCTGTATTCTTTTGCACCTTTCACAATATCAAAAAGCGAAGCAAACGGCGCATTTTCTTCTGCAAGCAAGACAAGCCACGAATATTTTACAGATTCGGCTGTAATCTGATCTCCATTACTAAAACGGGCATTTTCGCGCAAAATGATTTTCCAGCGTTTTTTATCTCGCGAAATTTTATAGTCAACGGCAATTGCCGCCTGTGGTTCAAGATTTACAGGATTGTAAGAAAAAACGCCTTCGTAAAGTCCGCTTATAATCTGGGAATCGGAAGTGTAGCTTGTAAGATGCGGATTAAGCTCGTGATTGCGCGATGTCTCCAGAATGTAAAAATTTTCCTGAAGAGCTTCGTCCAGTTCATAAGAATTTTCATTTTCAAGAAATTCTATATCATCTGAATCATCATGATTTTCCGAATTTTCCTGCGCAAAGCACGAAAAATTTAGCGCAAAAAATGCCGCAAAAATGCAAATAAAAACATTTCTATAATTTTTAGTCATTTTTTATTCCGAGTTTTTTCAGCTGTTCGGCTTCTTCTTTTATGGAAGTATATTCACCGCGTTTTTTGTTTGCCCCGACAATAGAATTTCTAAATGCCGCAAGCTCAATCTGCATACCCTTTACCTTAGGACGCTTTACCGCTTCAACTGCATTCTTAAAATATGAATCCAGCGAATTGATTACTGTAAACAAAGCCTGAACTTCAGAAATCTGCTTGTTCAAAAAGCTTAAAATTGTCTCTTCTGAAGAACTTTCTATTCGTGAATATTCCGGCGACTTGCTTGCAATAAGCGTATAAATTCGTTCCTTTTTTGCAATATCACCCAAAAATTCGTTTACCTTAATTTTTTCAGTTTTTTCTACACCGGTTTTTGCATCTTTTACAGAAATCTGGCAGATTTTTTCCTTTGGCGGAATATGGAATGCCTTTTTAATTGCTTCAGAAAGCTTTGCAAAAAGTCCCTGTTTTTTTGCAAAAACAAGATCAAAATTTTCCTTAATTTTAAGCTCAAGAGCTTTTAAAGTTGGAGCCATTGCACCTAAAACAAGAACACCTGCAAGCAGAAATTCCTTTGTGTTTATTTCTTCTTTTTTTGCTTTGCGTTCTACAGTTTCTTCAATTCTAAGTTTTGCAAAAACGGCCTGCTGACGCTGGTCTTTGTCTGCGCCCTGATCTTCTGCAATAATTTCAGAAACAAGCTCATTATAAAACGGTTTTTTTCCAAGAACTTTTGCGTAAAGCCTTTTTATTTCTGCCAGTTCGTTTTCCGACGAAGAAAATGCCTTTTGCTTGTTGAATTCCGGATGTTCGAACAAATCTTTTCGCAGCTCGCCTTTATAGAATTCACGCTGGAAATTTCCAAGCTCGCTCAAGCCTTTGTCTATGATTTTTACAGCTTCCGCTGATTTTGAAATTGAATCGCTTACCATGCTAAGCACAACTGCCGGAGAACCGGCGCGAGCCGTATTTAAGAGAGTTGCAAGCACACGTGTATTTGTTTTTGCATTATTTATAGAAAGATCGTTCCAGTTAAAAACGGCATTAAAATCCAGAAGTTTTTTAATATTCTGAATGCTCATATTTTCTGATGAAAAACGGTAATACGTACAAATAAAATCAAGCATTATTTCATAATCAGAAAAACGTTCTCCAAAAACTGTTGGAATTTCCGTTTCGTTAAAAGGAGAACTGTCCGGAACAACAATTTCAGAAATTCGTTTATCAAGACGATATGGGTCCGGTTCAATAAGTGATTTTTTTGTAAGCAGTTCGTACAAATTCCGCACACAAGAGTGCATAAGTCTGTACTGATTCAAAATTTCCGGCAAAATCTTTCCGTTAAACCATTCCTGTTTTGCCTGAAGAGCCTGCTGTAATTCTTTTGAAAATTCTTCTATTTCCATAATCTAATTATCGGCATATTTTTTAAAATACTCATATAAAACACACATCAATTGATAAAAAAGCTCAATCTGTATATTCTTTTGAATATGGCTGAAAAAAAGAAATCTCTGTTAAAATCCGGCATTGTACTTTCGTTTATGACTTTTGCATCCCGAATTATGGGCCTTATCCGTGAAATGACAAAGGCTTCGTTTCTGGGAACTACAATGTATGCCGACGCGTTTACAACTGCCTTTATGATTCCAAATCTTTTAAGAAGGCTTTTTGCTGAAAATGCAATTTCGGTAGCTTTTATTCCAACTTTTAAAAATTATCTGGAAAAGGAACCTTCTGAAGAAAATAAAAAATCTACACAGGAATTTCTTGCCGCAACTTTTACGCTTGTCAGCTTTTTAACTGCCTGCATTGTTGTTCTGGGAATTATTGCAACTCCCCTTATTACTCCAATTTTCTGTAAAAAACCGGTCGACGCGAATTCTGCCGATTTTGCAATTCAGTTTTCGCAGTGGCTTTTAAAGAAAGAAGAAATCACCGTTCTTACAAGAATTATGTTCCCTTACTTGTGTGTGATTTCAGTTGCCGCTTTTTTTCAGGGCGTGCTGAACGGCTGCCACATTTTTGCACCTTCCGGCTTTACTCCTGTACTTTTTAACGGCATTGTGATTCTCGGAACTTACGCGCTTTCACCTTTTACAGAAAATCCTGCACGAGCAATGTCTATTGGCGTTATTGCAGGCGGCTGTGTTCAGGCTTTGTTTCAGCTTCCGTTTATCCGCAAAACCGGCTGGAAAATCTGCTTTACTTCGCTTAAAAAAACTTTTTCAAACCCTGGAACAAAAAAAGTCATCGCATTGATTGTGCCAACCATTGTTGGAATGGCGGCTTACCAGATGAACGATCTTGTTTGTACGTCAATTGCAAATCACGCGGCAGAAGGTGTTGCAGCTAGTCTTCAGTACAGCCTTAGACTTCAGGAATTGATTCTAGGAATTTTTGCTGTAACAATTGGAACTGTAATTCTGCCTGATATGTCCGGTCTTGCAAACCGCGCCGAATGGGATAAATTTAACAACATGATCGTTCTTGCAATTAAGATAATCACAGCAATTACCATCCCTGTTACGTTCTATTCGCTTGTAAACGGCAAAGAAATTATTTCTCTTCTATACAAAAGCAAAAGATTTACAGAAGAATCGGTTCTGCTCACTCTTGGCGAATTCCGCTGGCACATTGCAGGACTTTTCTTTATTGCTGTAAACCGCATTATTTCGCCGGCTTTTTACGCACAGGGAAACACAAAACTTCCAACCCTTGCGGGCATTATAAGCTTTGGCGCAAATATTGTGCTTGCCATTGTACTTGCATTCTTTATGAGCGGAGATGGTATAGCGCTTGCACTGAGCCTTGCGAGCGTGGTAAACACTGTCTTCCTTTTTATTTTTATGAAGAAAATGCCTTCCATCGAAATAAAACCTGTAATTGTAAAGACCGTAATTTATATCATAAAACTTGTGATTCTTTCGGTTATTGCGGCTGTTCCTTGCTGGCTTCTTCGCCCGGTTCTTTTACGCACTTTTGAACCTTACGGAAGAATTATTTCACAAGGACTTCCGATTGTAATTTCTGCAATCATTTTTGGATTTATAGGAATTCTTGAACTTATAATCACAAAAGATGAAATTATAATTGCCATAAAAAATAAAATCAAAAAATAGGAAACTAAAATGAAAAAATATTCAGAAAACGAAATTAACGCTTTTTACACCGCACGAAAAGAAAAACTTACCCGATATCTTAAACAAAATAATATTGGCGCATGCGTTTTTATTGACAGCGAAGAACACCGTGACCCGGCAGTAGCTTATTATGCCGCACACGCAAACGACGCAATTCTCATTGTATTCAGCGACGGGTATTCCGTACTTATTGCCTGGGATGAAAACCTTGCAAAGCAAATTGGTATTTTTGATAAACTTGTTCCATACACCCGCTACAAAAACAAAGATATTGATGCAATCAAGGCAATTCTTAACGCATGCTCTAATCACGCACAGAATAACAAGGTTGAACTGCCTCCATATCTTACTTATCCTCAATACCTTCGCTTTTTAGATGCTCTTAGCAATTATGATTGCCGCTGCAAGGAAGACGGCGTGCATAAATTTGTTACTGATTCAAGGCTGATTAAAGACGAATACGAAATTGAATGTACAAAGGAAGCTGCCCGCGTTGGCGACCTTATTATTAATGAAATTGAAGCACAGATTAAAAACGAAAAAATAAAGACAGAAACTGATGTTGCACTTCTTATTGAACGAATGCTGCGCGAAAATGGATGTGAACGTACTGGCTTTGACACTCTTGCCGCGGGGCCGTCCAGGAGTTTTGCAATTCACGCATTTCCGGGCTACACGGCTCAAAACTGGCCGGACACAGGTCTTTCTATTTTGGATTTTGGCGTTGTATACAAAGGCTACACAAGCGATACAACAGTTACAATTGCAAAAGGCAAACTAACCGAAGCGCAGGAAGCTCAGCTGAATCTTGTTCAAAAAGCTTATGATGAATGTCTTAAACTTTACACTCCGGAGCACACAATTGTTGAAGCGGCAAAAAAAGCAGATTCTGTATTTGCACGCGAAAAACGCAAAATGCCGCACACGCTCGGACACGGGATTGGTCTTGAAATTCACGAATTTCCGCGTGTAAGCACAAAAACAGACCCGGAACTTAAATTTAAGCCCGGAATGATTCTTACCTGCGAGCCCGGCCTTTACGATGTAAAAATCGGCGGCTGCCGCCTTGAAAACGATGTATTAATTACCGAAAACGGAAACGAAGTGCTTACAAATTCAAGAATAATAAGAATTTAATACAGGACAAACACATTAAATGCAGCTGCCCTGTAAAAAAGGTCGGAGCCGTGCGGAATTGAAAACACGCTTATTGGAAAATATTATTCTTGAGATTTTTAAGCTCAATCTGTTCAAGAATTATGTCTGCACTTAAACCAATTGAATGCACGGTTTCCTTGTCTTCAAGTGACTGAGCAAGGCGTTTTACATCGCGCAAAACCTTTGCTAAGAGCTCGTTTCCAAGATCGTAGTCGCACTTTGCCTTAAGCTGGTTTTCGTATTCATCGCCAAGCACTCCCGATTCAAGCAACGCAGTAACAGTTGCAAGCAGACCTGGCTTTCCGGACATTTTCTGAATCAAATAGTCTATCATCATGTTCATTTTGCATGAGTAGAACGTATTTTTTTGAGATTCAGGCATAAATGCCGAAAGAATTTTGAGCGACTTAAAAAGCTCAATTTGTTCTGTATATTCTGATTCAAGCTCAGAATTTTTAAGGCTTTCTTCAATCTTTTTAAGGATTGCTTCTGCGCCTTCTATAATTTTCTGTTCAGCAATATTTTCCTTAACCTTTTCGATTATTTCTACTGCAGGAAGCAAATCGATGATTTCTTCAACATTAAGCAAAAGAATTTCAGGTTCCGCCGGTTTTTCCAATACTGTCATTTTGTCTGCAGAATCTGGGAGCAAAATTGTAAGCTCTTCTACAGTCATAAAATATGGTTCCGGTTCTACAGACTTTGGCTCCGGTTCTTCGCGGGATGGAAGCAAATCGGCAATTTCTTCAACGCTTAAAAAGCGAACTTTGTCTTCGATAACTTCCGGTTTAACAGAAATTTCGGCTTCAGGCGCACTATCTGATTCATCTTCCAAAACGCCATTTTCTTCTGTTTCCGGCGCAAATTCGGGCTCAGTTTCAACTTCAGTTTCTTCCTCCGCAGCAATTCCCGGTTCTGGCGCAATCTCTGGTTCATTTTCAAGCAAAGGTTCCATTTCAGGCTCAGTCGTAGCCTCTGTTTCCGGTTCAACCTCTTGTTCCGGCGCAGGAATTTCAACTTCAACAGGTTCCTGCTCAGGCTTTGGTCCAACTTTTATTTCAGTTTTTTCTGTCCTTTGCTGACCATCCGGCTGCACAATTGTAATATTAATTGGCTGCGTATTTACAAAAGGTTTTTCATTCTGAACAGTCTGCGATGCACTTTCTATTTTCTGAGCTGCTGGCTGGCTTTCCTGCGAATCTTCAAGTTCCTCCGAAAAATTATTAAAGAAATCTTCATCGTTAGAAGCAAGGTCATCTTTCATTGGCTCGTAATCGTCACCAAGTGCATCAAAATTAAAATCCCCTTCCTCCTCGTCCGAAAGCTCATCTGCAAGACTGTCATTATCTGTAATCTGATTTTCATCCGAACCTTCTACGCCCAGTGAATCTGCATCCGCATCGGCTCCAGAATCTTCCAAACCTTCTGAATTCTCATCGCCATCTGCGTCGCCCGGCAAATCCGAATCTTCCGCGTCACCGGCACCATCACCAGCTCCCGCAGTTCCAGAACCCGGAACAGGCTCTCCTGCCATTTCTTCGGCATCTTCAGTTTCTTCGTCCTCTTCGATTTCGTTTTCAACAGGTTCTTCTTCGTCTTCACCAAAAATTGAACCGCTTAAATCCATCAAAGGATCTTCCTGACTAAGCTCATTTAAAGCAAGACTTTCATCCAGAGTTTCAAAAGGTTTTACGCTGCTTTCTTCATCAGTTTTTCCAAGAATTTCTTTTTCCTCGGCAGAAAGTTTTGCTTCTTCCTGATAAACCGGTTCGTGAATCGGAGGCAAATCAACAGCGCCGTCAAGTTTTTTAGGCAGTCTGTTTGGATGCACAATTTTGTTAAACTTATCAATAGCTTCTGCGGCTTTTTCGCTGTTGCCCTGTTTTGTATAAATTTTACCCAAAAGGTGATAAGCAGCCGCATTTTCGCCTTTCTTTTCAAGGTATAATTTTGCCGCCTCTTCAGCTTTATCAAAATTTTCGAGCTGCATGTAACGGTTTGCCGATTCAAGAATATAATCATCGTAATCGGGATCGTTCTTCTTAATTTTATCAAAATACTGATTTGCGCTGTCCGAATCGTTATTGCAAATATAATACTGACCGTACAAATCCAAAACCTGAGAATCATAATCGCCGGTTTCTTCGTACAATTTCTTAACGGTTTCCAGTGCCGAAGAAAAATCGTTATTTGAAAGCAGCGCATGTGCATACTGCTTGCGGATTTTTTTGTTTGAAGGATCAATTTCCAGAGCCTGCAAAGCTGTTTCTACCGCTTTTTGAGTATTTTCACCTTTCTCCAGCGCTTCTGTAAGTTTTGAAAGAATTTTTATATCTGTTGTATTAATTTCGTGAGCTTTTTCCAAAGATTCAGCTGCTTCATCAAAATCATAAAGATTCATGTGAATGTTTCCAAGAATATAAAGCAGCTCTGGATCGCCCGGATGCAGTTTTATTGCCTGATGAACCAGATTCTGAGCTTCTGTAGATTTCTGACATTCAACCAGGAATTTTGAATAATCGCGGATTGCGTCTACCCAGCCCGGCCTTGTACGCAGTGCGCCCTGAAAGCATTTTATTGCGTCGTTTGTATTGCCGGCTTCGGAATAAGCTTTTGCAAGATTGTAATTCAAAATCGGATGATTCGGGTCTACCTGAAGTCCGCGCTTAAAAGAATTTATTGATTTTGCATAATCTTTTTGTGCCAGAAAAATTGAACCAAGATGATTGTAGGCAAGAACATCGTCCGGGTTAGAAACAATTACAGATTCAAATGCATCAACTGCGTCTTCGTAATTTCCCATTTCCTTGTAAGTAAAACCAAGGTTATAATTTACGCTTACATCTTCACAATTGACATCCTGTGCTTTAGAAAGAATTCGGACTGAATCTTCGTACCTTTTAAGGCGCCTGAAAATTGCACCAAGGCTTGTCATTGCATTTATGTTCTTTGGATCATAAGTAATAATCTGTTCATAATAAGGAATTGCCTTTTCGTCTTCGCCGTTTTTTACAAAAATGCTTCCAATTGCGTTTAAATATTCTTTATTTCCAGCTTCACTTCTTAAAAGCTCTTTATAAAGTCGGACTGCCGTTGCATAATCATGCGACATTACGGCACCTTTTGCTCGTGTAAGAATAAGTTGTTTATCCATATCTCTCCCTACTTTTTCAACCTTGCCAAAGGCCTTGCAAACACTTCTTTAGAAAGGTTTCCTATAACTCTATTGTCATAAACAGACCAGGCTGCCACGGCAAAATAATAAATTGTGCCGTTTTCAAGGCCGGTTACTGTAAATGATGTAATATTTCCTACGTTTATCGGTGATTCGCCTTCGAGCGCAATTCTTCCTAAATATTCGCCCGAACGCGTTCCGTAGTAAAGATAATAACCGCCAGCGTTGTCATCTACGGAATAATTCCAGCTTACAGTTACACTTCCGTTGCCGGCTGCCGCCTTAACTACAAAAGGAGGAAGTGGGTCTGCAAGCTCTGTATAATTCATTGTAATTTGAGTGATTGAAGGAGTTACTGCACCGTCGCCATCCGGGAATAATTCTACTGCAAGCTGAAAGTAAAGTCCCGTAATGCCTGTAAGCTGTTCATCAGCTTCAACAGGTTTCCATTCAGGGTAAGAATCTGTCCAGCCATAAAAATTGTCACCGGAGCGAACATAATAGCAGACTGCCGTTTTTGAAGGAACAGACATTTCTGCCGAAATTGAATTAAGTGTTGAACCATTAGAAACCATAATTGGTTTTGTTACAAAACGTCCGCCGCTTGGAAGATACTGCACCGGCGAAAGTTTGCCCGCATTGTCTGCCGACTGAAAATCCGGCTGGCTGTACGCGCGCTTAAGAATTCTTATTCCGTCAATTTTTCCTGTATATTCCGTACAAAACTGAAGCTCGGAAGGTGTTCCTAAAAATACAAGACTTATTTCGCCGTCTTCTGTACCGGTAGAAGTTACATAGCGGATATCTTCTGTAATTCCGTTTACAACATATTCCAGCAAACCTGTTTCACAATCATAAGAAAGAGCATGATATGACCACGTATCCGGAATAATATTTGTAGAACCCTTCATTATAATGTCAGCATCTTCTTTATCTGAATTAAAAAAATCAAAAAGATTTGAAATTGTCCATTCCAGATGACCTTTATTAAAAATTGCATTCAAATGCTGAAAAATCAGATTTCCGTTAATTTCCTTTGAAGATTCCCAGTTTAATATAACTTCGCCGTTTTCAGAAATTGATGGACAAAGCCAGAATTCAATAGAAAAAGAACCTTTTAAACCTTCTGTTCCAAAAAAAGTTCCTTCATTTCCCCTGATTCTTAGCCCGCCCATATTGCGGCTTAAACCAGCCAGTTTTTGATNNCTGATGTCTGATTTGATAATTTAAGATTATTTTCTACGATAGAATAATTTCCGGAAGCAATCGGATTTGATTCATTTTCAAAATTTACAAGAAGATCTGTGTCTTTATCCGTTACAAAAGAGTTTGTTTCCAGCTGAACACATTCGCGTCCGTAACGACCTTTGCCCTTTGTAATGTTTTTTTCAGACTGAAAAACCGGCCAGCCTTCTTTTCCACCCAAAATGATTTCTTTTGCAAAACCTGTTTCTAAAATGGCCGCAAAAAGTGCAATCATTAATACTTTTTTATTCAATTTTATACCAAAATTTAACATAAAAAATCCCTATTTCAATATCGGCATAAAATAAAAAAACTTCAGTTTTTACTTTTTATCACCGTGTTTGTATTCCGGCTGTGATTCTGCCGCCATTAAATCATCTTTTTTAGAAGCAAGCAGTGCGGCTTTTGCCAGTGATTCCGTTGTAAGCTCTTTAACTGGCCCCGGTCCTAAAGCGGCACCTGCCAGTTCTGCAATCATCTGCGCTTCGGCCGCTTTTTCTTTTGTTGTACCAGCCACGCCAAGCGAATGCCTTTGAACGGCTTTTTTTTCGTTGCGCTGAGCGTTTAAATCCTGCGCTTTAAGTAAAATTTCTGCCGCTTCCGGCGCTTTTATATGAAGGCACTGTGCAATTGAACTTTCTTCTGCCGCCGCCAGATTTTCGAGAGTTGTAAAGGAACGCTGCAATTGTAAGGCACGCTTTTCGCCAACGCCAGGCAATTCCAAAAAAATTGATTTTGTGTTTTCTTTTGTTCGCAGCCGCTGATTACGGCTCGTTGCAAACCGGTGTGTTTCGTCGCGGACTCGCTGCAACAGGCGCAGGGCATCCGACCTTTTTGGCAGACAGATTGGCGTGCTGTTTCCAGGCAAATAAATTTCTTCATCACGCTTTGCAAGACCCGCAACCGGAATATCAAGTCCCAGCGAATTCAAAATTTCTTCAACCGCATTTACCTGCCCAATGCCACCATCAATCAAAATTAAATCAGGCAGTTCTGTCTGTTCGTTTAAAAGCCTTGTATAACGGCGCGAAACAGCTTCCTTCATCGACGCAAAATCGTCTATTATGCCGTCTGTAGTTTTAAGACGGAAATAACGGTAATTCTTTTTGTCCGGGTTTCCATTGTAAAAACTGATAAGCGAAGCAACCGGAAATTTTCCTCCGATATGCGCAATATCAAAACCTTCTATGCGGACCGGAAGTGTATCAAGGCCAAGTTTTTGTTTAAGCTCTTCAAGGGCCGGTGTGTCGCCGCGGTCTCGCAGTCGGCGCACAATATCTTCGTGGGCATTGTGCTTTGCCATCTGAATTGCAGCAACATCACGTGGTAAATCTTGTGAAGTTACAACAACAACTTTAGTTGCAGCACCTTTTTCTTCCGTAACCCATCTGGAAATATGTTCAAATTCTTCCGTGGGCGGAATATAAATAAACGGCGGAATTGTTACTTTATCTTCATAATAAACCGCCATAAATTCGCCAATTAAATCTTCGTCGTCATTAAGCGATTCTGCACGATAATTTTCGCGCCCAAGCAGTTTTCCTCCGCGAACTTTCAAAACCGTAAAACTTACCAGTTCGCCTTCACTCGCGTATGCAATATAATCTCTATCATCAGAATCAAAGCTTTCTACAATATTCTGATTTTGCAAAACCATAAGGGCTTTAATTCCGTCACGCAAACGGGCAGCCTTCTCAAAATCAAGTTCCTTTGCGGCCGCCTTCATTTCTGCTGTCATTTTGGTAACAGCGTCGTCGGCTTTCCCTTCCAGAAATCCACAAATTTCTAAAATATAATCATTGTATTCTTTGCTTGAAATTTTGCCGCAGCACGGAGCCTTGCACTGCTTCATGTGATAGTAAAGACACGGCGTATCGCGTTTGCGTAAAGTCCTGCAATGGCGCACAGGATACAGCTTAAAAATCATTTCGATAAAAGTATCAAGAGCATTTACGTCTGGGAAAGGTCCAAAATATTTTGAACCGTCCTGAAGCACACGGCGGGTTTTAAATATTTTTGGAAATTCTTCTTTTGTAACGCGCAAAACCGGATAAGATTTATCGTCCTTTAAGCTGATGTTATAGCGCGGACTGTATTTTTTTATAAGATTATTTTCTAAAAGAAGAGCTTCGTATTCGTTGCGGGTGGTAATATATTCTATTGAAACAGCATTTGAAATAAGAAGCCGTGTTTTTATGCTTTGCTGTCCCGAAAAATAAGAGGACAGCCTGCTTTTTAGATTTTTTGCTTTTCCTACATAAATGACGGTATCTTCGGCATTGCGCCAAAGATACACGCCGCTTTGCAATGGGGCTTTAAGAGCAGTTTGATGAAGAGTTTCCCATGAAGAATTCTTTGTCATTATCTGCTTATTTTAAAAGCTCTTTTACGCTTGTTACAACGCCAGCCAGATTCTGAATGTCTGACGGAATAATAATTTTTGTTGACTGTCCATTTGCAGCCTTTTCTAATGCTTCAAGACTGCGCATTTTAATTACAGCCGCATCAGCCTTTGCTTCGCGAATCATAGAAATACCGTCGGCTGTAGCCTTCTGAACTTCGCGGATTGCTTCGGCTTCACCTTTTGCTTTCTGAATTGCAGCCTCTTTTGCAGCTTCTGCTTCAAGAATCATAGACTGCTTTTTACCTTCTGCTTCCAGAATTGCAGACTGCTTGTGACCTTCGGCAATCAAAATCTGTTCACGGCGTTCACGTTCAGCACGCATCTGTTTTTCCATAGCCTCGCGGATTGCCTGTGGAGGTTCAATATTTTTTACTTCTACGCGATTTACTTTAATTCCCCAAGGGTCT
This sequence comes from Treponema sp. UBA2869, assembly GCA_002350445.1. GTDB lineage: Bacteria > Spirochaetota > Spirochaetia > Treponematales > Treponemataceae > Treponema_D. Next base: position 16,873 of record DEEV01000123.1, read on the forward strand.
GTTGCTTCATCAAGAATAGAACGCATTTTTGAATTGATTACGTCGCGGCTTGTAAGTGTCTGGTCAAGTTCAAGTTCACCAATAATATTACGCAAAGTTGTTGCAGTAAGATTTTCGAGCGCGTTAATTGGACGTTCAACTCCATATGTATAAAGTTTTGGATCTGTAATCTGAAAGTAAACTACAGTATCAATCATCATTGTTACGTTATCTTTTGTAATTACAGGCTGTGGAGGAAAATCAAAAACCTTTTCCTTAAGACTCATTGAATTTGCAATGCGGTCAATAAACGGAATCTTTACATGAATTCCAACGCCCCAGGTCGAAGCATAAGCTCCAAGACGTTCAATTACCTTTGCTTCCGACTGAGAAACAATCCTTACATTTGCCAGAATCATACACAATACAATAAAAGCAACACCAATTAATACATAAAACATAATATTCTCCTGTGTAAAGCCGTCCGACGGGCGTCTCATTTTATTTTTCAGAAACTTCCAGTGTGTTTCCGTTTACTTTTTTTATAATACAAACTGTATTTTTTGCAATATCTTTTCCATCAGAACTTGTTACATTCCAGATTACGCCATTTTTTGCTTTTGCTTCGCCTTTAGAAAACTGTGTAACAGCTTTAGTAACAAGAACTTCCTGACCTTCCAGTGCATCCACATTTGTTTTACTTTTGCCCATATTGAATTTTTTGATTGCAAACGGCCGCGTAAACAGAATAAGCGCAATAGTCACAATCAAAAAAATCATCAGCTGCCATTTTACCGGCATATTGGTTTTTGAAAGAAAAATCATCAGCAGTGCACTAATTGCAGCCCAAATAGTAGTAAGAGCCTGTGTCATTGCTTCGACTGCCACAAAAACAATCAGCAAGGCAAGCCAGAACCACATCATATTTTGTAAAATAAAATCAATCATATTTAGAGTATAATCATTTTAAACTAAAAATTCATTACAAGAATTTGCAAAACTTGAATTTTTCAACCATATATTATATTCTTTGACTACATTTAAGATGCAATATAGATAGAGTCCATAGCGTCCTTCTTTACCGGTGACACCACGGTGCGCCGCGTATCCCCATCTTACAAATAATACATTTTTATTTTCTCAAGAGGTTCAAAATGAACAAGTACGCTAAGCGTTATCTTATTGACGCAATGAGTGGTATGGCTCAGGGACTTTTTGCTTCCCTGTTAATTGGAACTATTGTTAAGACTCTTGGACAGCAGCTTTTAACAATAAGTGCTAATCCTTTTTTTAAGTTTTTAGTTGATGCCGGTACTTTTGCATGTGATGCGCATGTAGTTGGTGCGGCAATGGCAATTGGTATTGGTTTTGCAATGGGCGTTCCTGCTCTTGTACTTTTTTCGCTTGCTGCCGTTGGAAGTGCCGCAAACGTAACTGGTGGTGCCGGCGGTCCGCTTGCTGTTTTGTTTATTGCAATTCTTGCAGCAGAAGCTGGTTGTCTTGTAAGTAAAAAAACAAAGGTTGATATTATTGTTACACCGGCCGTTACAATTCTGGCAGGCGCATTGCTTACAGTTTTAACTGCAGGTTATATCGGAGCAGCCGCAAGTTCTGTAGGACGCTTCCTTATCTGGACAACAAAGCTTCACCCATTCTGCATGGGTATTCTTGTTTCTGCCATTGTTGGAATTGCCCTTACCCTTCCAATTTCGTCAGCCGCAATTTGTGCAGCCTTTGGACTTGTTGGTCTTGCAGGCGGAGCGGCCGTAGCTGGCTGTTGCGCTCAGATGGTCGGTTTTGCAGTGCTCAGCTTCCGCGAAAACCGCTGGGGCGGCATTTTAAGCCAGGGTCTTGGAACTTCTATGCTTCAGATGCCAAACATCATCAAAAATCCTAAAGTATGGATTCCGCCAATTCTTACATCTATGATTACCGGTCCAATTGCAACCTGCATTTTCAAAATGGAAATGAACGGTGCGGCAGTTTCTTCCGGAATGGGAACCTGCGGACTTGTTGGACAGATTGGTGTAATTACAGGATGGTTTAATCCAAGTAAAGCAGCTGTTGAACACGGAGCTGTTGCAATTACTCCAGGCGCTTTAGAATGGTTTGGTCTTGTTATGGTTTGCTTTGTGCTTCCTGCCGTTTTGTGCTGGGCATTTGGACTTATGTTCCGTAAACTTGGCTGGATTAAAGACGGAGATTTAGCTCTTAACTAAAAGAAAACCCTTTATGATTAGGAGCCGTCTAATAAGTATGATTAGCGGTGGTCGTGTTTCGACAGACTCAATGACCGTATGCATTGAACTTATTAGTCAGCTCCTTTTTTGCAATTTTTGTGATTTTATACAGAAAACACAGTTCCTACAGCGTTCTCTTGCAAAAGTGATATCAAAGCGTTTTCTTTTCCGCCGTTTGCAAGAAGCATTTCAATCCCGTATTCAGTTACCTTTTCTGCAGCCTGAATTTTAGTTTCCATTCCGCCTGTTCCAAAAGCGTTTGTTTCGCCAATTTTGATTGATTTACGCAATTCCGCAATATTTTCAACCGATTCAATCAGTTTTGCATCCGGATTCGTTTTAGGATTATCAGAATAAACACCGTCAATATCGCTGAACAAAATAAGCAGATCAGCCGACCAGAGAATTGCAGTAAGCGCGCTCAAATTGTCATTGTCGCCTATTTTAATTTCGTCGAAGCTTACACTGTCGTTTTCGTTGATGATTGGAACAACACCTTCGTCTACAAGTGTAAAAAGTGTGTTACGGATATTAAGACTGCGGTGTTCGTTTTTAAAGTCTTCCTTTGTAAGTAAAAGCTGCCCAATGTGAATATCCTGCTTCTGGAACGCTTTTCGCCACTGATGCATTAATTCAACCTGCCCAATAGAGCAAAGAGCCTGGCGGTAATGAACATCCTTTTTGCGCGCCCATTCCTTTGTTGTAGAAACTCCGGCAACCTGCGCACCTGAAGAAACAAGAATGATTTGTTTTCCCTGTTTAATAAGCTCGGCACACTGTTCCGCAAAACTTGCCATAAACTCTGTGTTTTGAGTCCCGTCTGCCTTTGCAAGTGTGTTTGAACCGATTTTTATTACTATTTTGCGTGCTTTTTTTAAGCTTTCGTTTATTTTACTCATTTTTTCCTCTCTTATAGGGGGAAGTCTCCCCCTCGCTCGCACATTGTTGCTCGCTACCCCCTCTAGCGGGGACACCCCGCAACGCCCCGTTATCTAACTTGTCCTTCTCCTGTGCAGCCCTTTGAACTACCTTTACAATGCTAATTCTCGCAGGCTGCACATCAATTTTACTTCGTAAAATTGACTATCTAACTTGTCCTTCTCCGTCTACCAAATATTTTGTTGTCGTCAGCACTTTAATTCCCATTGGGCCGCGGGCATGCAGCTTCTGAGTAGAAATTCCAAGTTCTGCGCCAAAGCCAAACTCGCCGCCGTCTGTAAAACGAGTGCTGGCATTTACATAAACGCAGCTTGCATCAATCATATTCTGGAAAAGCCTTGTGTTTGCGCGACTCTCAGAAATAATGCTTTCGCTGTGCTTTGTATTGTGCGAATTTATATAGCTGATTGCTTCTTCTATTGAATCCACAACTTTTATGCAGCATTCGTAGTCCAGATATTCATTACCAAAATCGGCGTCGGTGGCTGGAACAATGGTGGTTTCGACAGGCTCAACCACCGCATTTTGCAAGATTTCATATGCTCTTTCATCTGCATGCATTTTTACGCGGCCTGCAAAAGTTTTTTCCAGCTTTGGAAGGAACTTTTCTGCAACAGCTTTGTGAACTACAATACATTCAATTGCATTGCAAACCGAAGGACGCTGAATCTTTGCATTTTCTGCAACACGGCAAGCCATTTCTAAATCAGCAAATTCATCAATATAAAGATGACATACTCCGCTTCCAGTTTCAATAACCGGAACGCGCGCATTCTGCACAACATTCTGAATCAGCCTTTTTCCTCCGCGCGGAAGACAAACGTCAATCATTCCAACTGCATTCAAAATTGCATCAACATCGCTGTGATCATGGTCACGAACTTCAACCAGTTCTATTGCTTCCGGAACACCGCCTTTTACACCGGCAAGTGCTTCACGAATTACGCGCACAATTTCAACATTTGACTTATACGAAGAAGAAGAACCGCGCAACAAAATTGCGTTTCCACTTTTATAAGCAAGACTAAACGCATCAACCGTAACGTTCGGTCGATTTTCATAAATAATTGCTACAACACCAAGCGGAACGCGCACCTGGCGAATCGTCATCCCATTAGGAGTTTTCCAGCCTGCAACCTCTTCGCCAACGGGGTCTGTCTGGCCAATCACCTCGCGAAGGCTCGCAATAATTCCATCAATTCGTTTATTGTCCAGCATAAGGCGATCAATAATTGATTCAGAAATTCCGGCTGCACGAGCAGCTTTTACATCTTCATCATTTGCCGCAATAATCGAATTACGATTTTTGTCCAGCGCATCTGCAACTGCACACAATGCGGCATTTTTTTCACTGGCATTCTGCAGCGCAAGTTTCTGACTTGCAGCACGAAGGGAATCGGTTGTAGTTTTTAAATTCATAAAAAACTCCTCGTGATAAATGGTGGTTGCGGTCCCTGAGGCTCTCAAAAGATTGAAACCACCTGTTTATGACAAGCGGTAATTTCGACAGGCTCAATCACCGCTTAAAAAAAAAGACCGGAACTTTTTAGCCCCGGTCTGCTTAAATCATTTTTAGTAATTTGCAAGGAAATACATTCCAAGCATCATAGCTAACCGGCATTTTTCTTCTGACCATTCAGTTTTGGGAGGAAGGTTTGAAATGTACCACCAGAAAATACCAAATTCAGGGTCAATGCGAAGAGTATACTGTGCAAAATCAGGTGTGTCAGGTTTCTGACCAAACATAAGGAAAACTGCCTGATTAATCAATTCAAGGAAAAGACCGTAATTGTCTTTCCAGGTTGTACCGTTTAGAAATTCATTAAGCTGATAAAGCAACTTGTCTTTTAATGCTATATCAGATTTTTCTACCCAGGTTTTCTGAACTAAAAGTGTAAGGTTATTTTTGAAACTTGTTACAAGCTTTTCTGAATCATTGGTATTTGTTTTTGAAAAATCATTTTTTGCACCGAACGCAGTTGCGATTTTATCTGCCGAAGTATCAGCGGTCTGCTCACTTTCCAAAAAAGTTTCCAGTGCCGAAATTGTTGAAGCGTCTAAAAAATCTGTAATAAACTCATCTTGTTTTAACATATAGAAATAATAAAGATAAAAACGGGAATATTCAAGTAGTAAACCAAAAAACTCTAGGGAAAATTCCCTATAAGATTGTATAAGCAAAATTTCAATTTCTGTATTAAGACAGAAAAATTTTGCCTCATTCTTTTGTTCCAAATCTAATCATAAGATTTTCTTCTTATTGACTATTTTTTGTGATGGAATAAAATTTGAAAAAACAGGTTAGGCTATGGAACCCCTGCGAAGCAGCCGACCGCAGCGGCGGTGGTTTCGGTCCCTGAGCGGAGTCGAAGGGCGAAACCACCAGAGCGAGGACGGTGAGCGCCAGCGAAGGGTGTAACAGCCGACCCGAGCGAAGCGAGGGGAACCGTCAAAAAACTAAAAAGAGGTTAGAAATGAAAACTGTTGCAGGAATTGACCTTGGTACACAGAGTATGAAGGTTGTAATTTACGACTACGAGAAAAAAGAGATTATCGAAAAGGCTAGCTGTCCGATGGAGTTGATTTCGGAGGCAGACGGAACTCGTGAGCAGAAGGCTGAATGGTTCGACAAGGGACTTGAGGTTTGTTTTGGAAAGCTTTCTGCTGAGAACAAGAAGACTATCGAAGCTATTGGTGTTTCTGGTCAGCAGCATGGTTTTGTTCCGCTCGATAAGGACGGAAAGGCTTTGTATAACATTAAGCTCTGGTGCGATACTGCAACTACTGAACAGTGTGCTTATATCACTAAGAAAGCAGGCGGCGACAAAAAGGTTGTAAAGCTTCTTGGAAACCTTATGCTTCCTGGTTTTACAGCTCCAAAAATTCTCTGGCTCAAAGACAACAAGCCTGAGGCTTTTGCCGCTCTCAAATATATTATGCTTCCACACGACTATTTAAACTGGAAGCTCACAGGCGAGTACGTTATGGAGTACGGTGATGCCTCTGGTACTGCTTTGTTTGATTCTGCAAACCGCTGCTGGTCTAAGAAGATTTGTGACATTATTGATCCTAAATTGCTTGGCTTGTTGCCTAAGCTGATTGAGCCAAGCGCTCCTGCCGGAAAGGTTAGCGCTGAAGCTGCTGCCGCTTACGGTATTCCTGCTGGCATTCCTGTTTCTGCTGGTGGTGGAGACAACATGATGGGTGCTGTTGGAACTGGTACTGTTGCTGACGGATTCCTTACTATGTCTATGGGTACTTCTGGTACTCTTTATGGATATTCTGATAAGCCAATCAATGACCCTGCAAATGGTCTTTCGGGCTTCTGTTCATCTACTGGTGGATGGCTCCCACTTCTTTGTACAATGAACTGTACTGTTGCAACTGAGTTTGTTCGTGGTCTTTTCCAGCTTGATGTTAAGGATCTTGATGCTGAAGCTGCTAAGGCTCCTTGTGGATCTGAGGGTGTTCTTGTAATGCCATTCTTCAATGGGGAGCGAACTCCTAACCTGCCAAACGGACGTGCAAGTATTACTGGTCTTACTTCTGCTAATACTAACCGCGCAAATATCGCTCGTGCTTCTCTTGAATCTGCTGTATTTGCTATGCGCGGTGGTTTGGATGCATTCCGTAAGCTTGGCTTTAAGCCTCGCGAAATCCGCCTGATTGGTGGTGGTTCTAAATCTCCACTCTGGCGCCAGATTGCTGCAGATATTATGAATCTTCCAATCCGCGTTCCAGCATTGGACGAAGCAGCTGCTCTCGGTGGTGCTGTTCAGGCTTTGTGGTGTCTTAAGAATATGAATGGTAAGTGTGATATCGCTGAGCTTTGTGCTGAACACATTACTCTTGATACTTCAAAGAGTGCAGATCCTATTCCTGAGAACGTTGCAGCTTATAACGCTGCATATGAGGAGTATAACAAAGTTCTTAATGCAGTCGCTCCGTTGTATGAGTAATCTGGACAAAGCTTATGGCGGGTTTACGATTTTTGGAAACCCGACAAACGGCTGAGTCAAGGCCTTGAGCGTAAGCGTGCCTTGACCAGACGTATGCAGAGTATAATAAAGTGCTGAATCAGGTGGCTCCACTTTACGTGTAATTTATAAAGGTGGTTTCGACAGGCTCAACAACCAGGGCTCTCGAAACCACCACATTTAAGGGGGTAAAAATGCACGGATGCATTTTTAACATACCTCCTGTATTTCATATTCTCCGGAAATGATTTTGTCCAGAAAATCCTCTTTTGGCATTGGTTTTCCAAATAAATAGCCCTGCAGCCTTTGGCAACCAATTGAACGCAGAAAATCGTAGGCCTCTGGAGTTTCAACACCTTCTGTCAATGTCTGCATTCCTATTTTCTGTGCCAGATCAACTATGCTTGAAAGAATTGGCTGAGTCTTTTTATTTTCAGAAAATTTCGAAAGAAATTTCATATCAATTTTCATTGTATCAAAAGAAAAATCCTTAAGAACGTTTAAGCCGGAATAGCCCGAACCAAAATCGTCAAGCCAGAGAGAAAATCCTTGTTCGCGGAACATATCTATTGCTTTTTTAAGCTTATCGTCTGTATCGGAAAGTGCACTTTCGGTAATTTCTATATGAACATCTTTTTTAGAAATTCCATATTTTTCGATACACGCCGCAACTTCGTTTACAGGGTCAGCAAGCTCAAAATCAAGACGCGAAAAATTAATTGAAACCGGCAAAATCGGGTGCTTGTTTTCGTACGCATATTTTATATTCTTGCAAACTGTTTCCATCACATACATATCAAGCTTATGAATCTGATGATATTCTTCCAGAATCGGAATAAAAATTCCCGGCGAAATCATGCCGTAAACCGGGTCATCCCACCTTGCAAGTGCTTCTGCCCCGCAAATTTTGCCTGTAGGTGCCCATACAACCGGCTGGTAATAAACATGGATATATCCGGTTTTTAAAGCAAAATCTATATTGTTTATAATGTATTTTTTGCGTCGGAATTCAGAATCCATATCTGTATTGTATTCTGCAATATCGTGCATAAAGTGCTTTTTTACCGAAACGCTGGCATAGCGGGCTTTATCCAAAGCAATACTTGGCGCAATACAGCGGTCAATTGGCGTATAAACTCCGCATTTTAAGCCAAGGCTGATTTCACCTTCAGAAGTGTTAATCATTTCTTTAATATGCAAAAGCTTCTCTTCAAGATTTTCTGCTTTTGTAAACGCAATAAAATGATCATCAGAAAAGCGTGCAACAATATCACCGTCAAAAGTTTTGTTGATTTCCTTTCCAATTGAACGAAGAAATTTATTGCCGCGTCGGAATCCGTATTTTTCGTTGTAGTTCTTAAAGTTTTCAATATCCATAAAAACAAAGCGGACTTTTGAAAGATCAGTTTTTTCGTTATTCAAAATACCTATGGATTCGCGCTGAAAATAATCAAGGTTTGCAAGGCCGGTAAGTTCATCAACAAGTGATTTATTTTTAAGATAAAGCGTAAGTTTTTCCAGATTATCATCTTTTTGCGCTTCTATTCGCCGCTGATGATGAATATTCAAGCCTGTCATTAAAAGAACAATCCAGCAGGTAAAAGAATTTACAAAAATGCTGTATGTAAGCGGTTTTATTGTACTCTGAAGGTAAAGGTAAATTCCAAACGAAAGTGTAAGAATAATAAAGTGATTGATTGGATGCCAAATTAAAAGTACAAGGCTAAAAAGTTCCATTGTAAGAAAAACAAAAACCTGCCCGCGCTGGTCATAACTTTTGTATGAAATATAAAGCCCAAAAGAAATTGCAATTATCGTAAAAAACACGCGGATAATCGAACCCAAAATAACATTTTTAGTTTTTCCGCGCAAATAAGCAATTGAATAAATGAGCATTGCAATTGCCGTTAAAAGCAGAATAATATATGCCGCTTCATGCTGAATAAGCCACAAAAAACTACGCTGCCCGTCACTAAAAATCTGGCCGGTAAAAACCGAAATAAGCATCCAGATTTCAAGCACAGCTACAATTATACTTACGTAAATGCTGGACACAACATTTGAACGAAAAAGATAATCTTTTACATACGCCGTATATTTTACATGTGGAATTTTGTTGAGAATTTTTGAAAAAACTTTTTTCTTTGTTTTTAGCTGTTCTGTGCTCATAAACTTCGCTCTATTAATTAAATTATAGAACAAAGTATGCAAAACACAAATTTTTTATTTTTTTTTGTGCCATTTTTTTTATGATTATGGTATCTTTTTTATATGAAAATTATCTCGTGGAATGTGAACGGCATTAGAGCTGTTGAAAAAAAAGGTTTTGCAGAATGGCTGCTTTCTAGCGGAGCAGATGTAGTTTGTATTCAGGAAACAAAAGCTAACGAAGGTCAGCTTTCGCCGGATTTACGTTCCCCTTGTGATATTATTTCGGGCGTTTCATACAAGTCGTTTTTTAACAGCGCAAAGCGCCCGGGATATTCCGGAACTGCAATTTATTGTAAGACTCAGCCGGACGCTGTTGAAAACCTGGGCGACCCGCAGTTTGATGATGAAGGCCGTGTTACAATTGCAAAATTTGGGACGGTTGCGGTAATTTCGGCTTACTTTCCGAACAGCCAGGATGGCGTAGACGAGGCAACTGGAAAACCAAATCACCCGCGCCTGGAATACAAGCTTGCATTTAACAGGGCAATTCATAAAAAGTGTGATGAACTTGTTGCCGAGGGCTTTAATATTGTACTTTGCGGCGATTACAACGTTTGCCACAAACCTATTGATATTGCGAATCCAAAAGCAAACGAAAAACACGCCGGTTACCTTCAGGAAGAACGAGACTGGATGGAAAGCTTTATAAACGCCGGTTATATTGATTCGTTCCGGCAGTTCTGCTCTGAACCGGGAATGTATACCTGGTGGAGTTACCGTTTTCATGCGCGCGAAAAAAACATTGGCTGGCGTCTGGACTATCAGTGTGTTAACAAA
>DEEV01000123.1:27033-28775 GCA_002350445.1 Treponema sp. UBA2869
ACGTTTTGGGCTCGGACCATTGCCCTGTTTTACTGGAAACTGAATAAACCAAATTCATAAAAAATTTAAACAAAATTCATAAAATTTTGAATTGAATTTAGCAAATTATAGGGTATTTTTATTACTGTAATTTTTTTAATAACTGCTATAATTATGCCTATGCAATTAATCTGAAATTTTTTGGATTAAAGCAGCTATTAAAAAATACACAGGAGTATATAATGAAAATCAAATCTGTATTCAGCCACAGTTTTGAAAAGTATGGTAAGGTTCTTACAGGGTATGATGTAACAGACCTTCTTAAAAAACTTGATGAAACAACTAAAAAACCGGCCGATGCCGTAATTTACGAACCGGGCGATGCTGGTCTTGAAAGCCTTCCAATTGCTAAACAATTTAGCGATAACGCCTACGGTGGAATGCCAATTCAGGTTGGTTANNAACACAAAGCTCAACTGCCTTGAATATCATCGCGGCTCAGAAATCAACATTCCTTCAAATGATATTATCCTTCTTCTTGCACCTGCTCAGAATGTTAAAAACGGCAAACTGAACACAAATGCTGTAGAAGCTTTCTATGTTCCTGCAGGAACTGTTGTTCTTGTTTATGAAACAACTCTCCACTATGCACCATGTAACGCTGTTAAAAATGGCGAAGTTTCTAAAGAAGGTTTCCGTGTAATTGTAGTTCTTCCAAAAGATACAAATACAGAAAAGCCTGCTATTAAGGAAATTGATTTCGAAGATAAGCTTCTTTGGGCACGCAACAAGTGGCTCATTGCTCATCCGGATTCAAGCGAAGCAAAGGCTGGCGCATTTGTTGGATTGACTGGAATTAACATCGACATTTCTAAAGCAAAATAATTTTATAGGAGTATATAAATGATTAATAACAAACCAAAAATTAAAATCGGTATCGTAGCTGTTAGCCGCGACTGTTTCCCAGAGCCACTTTCTGTAAACCGCAGAAAGGCTCTTGTTCAAGCTTACACAAAAAAATACGGAGCAGACGATATTTATGAATGTCCAATCTGTATTGTAGAAAGCGAAATCCACATGTGCCAGGCTTTGGAAGACATTAAGAAGAACGGATGTAACGCTCTTTGTGTTTACCTCGGAAACTTCGGTCCAGAAATTTCTGAAACATTGCTTGCTAAGCACTTTGATGGTCCAAAGATGTTCTGTGCTGCTGCAGAAGAGTCTGGAAACAGCTTGATGGACGGACGTGGAGACGCTTACTGTGGAATGCTCAATGCTTCATACAACTTGCAGCTCCGCAATATCAAGGCATATATCCCTGAATATCCAGTTGGAGATGCAGAAGATTGTGCTGATATGATTCACGACTTCGTTCCAATTGCAAAGGCAGTTTATGCTTTGAATCACCTTAAGATTATTTCTTTCGGACCACGTCCATTGAACTTCCTTGCTTGTAACGCACCAATTAAACAGCTTTACAACATGGGTGTTGAAATTGAAGAAAACTCAGAACTTGACTTGTTCGAAGCATTCAACAAACATGCAAACGATAAGAGAATTCCAGAAGTTGTTGCTGACATGGAAAAAGAACTTGGAAAAGGAAACAAAAAGCCTGAAGTTCTTGCAAAACTTGCTCAGTATGAACTTACTCTCCTTGACTGGGTTGAAGCTCACAAAGGATACCGCGAGTTCGTTGCAATTGCTGGAAAATGTTGGCCAGCATTCCAGACACAGTTCGGATTCGTTCCTTGCTATGTAAACAG
>DEEV01000121.1:0-1163 GCA_002350445.1 Treponema sp. UBA2869
CTTCCGCTGCACACAAAACTGATTTCCCTTTTTTTACCACTTGATTTTTGTGTAAAAAAATAATTTACTAAAATAATTGGTAAAATATTTACGAAAAATCTTGACATTTTTTTTTGTAAGCGGTATAACAAAATTAACAAACGGCAATGAGGTCGCAGGAATGGTGTTTCTGCGGCCTTTTTGTTTTCTATGCGTCATCCTAAGGCGGGTGGGCATAATATTAAAACCATATACAAAGCTGACAATCGTCGATTGCAGTTTATTCCATAAAGGCAAAGGTGCCGCAATTTTTTTTGGAGGACGCTCCAGAAATCTTTGCGGCATTTTTGTTTTAAAGCGAATGTTTTGGAGGAAAAAAAGATGGACGAAGTTACACCAATTTTTGGCGAAAACGTTTTTAATGAAACGGTTATGAAAGCTCGCTTGCCTAAGGAAACTTACAAACAGCTGATGAAAACTATTGAAGGCGGAGAAAAACTTGACGCTTCTGTTGCTACAATTGTTGCTAACGCAATGAAAGATTGGGCTATCGAAAAAGGCGCTACTCATTTTACTCACTGGTTCCAGCCGCTTACAGGAATTACTGCCGAAAAACATGACAGCTTTATTACTCCTACAAGCGACGGAAAAGTAATCATGGAGTTCAGCGGTAAGGAACTCGTTCAGGGTGAACCTGATGCTTCTTCTTTCCCAAGTGGAGGAATCCGCGCTACATTCGAAGCACGCGGTTACACAGCATGGGACCCAACTTCTTATGCATTTATCAAAGATGGCACACTCTGTATTCCAACTGCTTTCTGTTCTTACACTGGTGAAGCTCTTGATAAAAAGACTCCATTGCTCCGCTCTATGCAGGCAATTTCAAAACAGGCTGTTCGTGTTCTGAAGCTTTTTGATGGAAACGAAGCAGTTACAAGCGTAAAAACAACTGTTGGTCCTGAACAGGAATACTTCCTTGTTGATAAATCTGTTTACGACAAACGCGAAGACTTGATTTATACTGGCCGTACACTTTTTGGTGCTAAGGCTCCTAAAGGTCAGGAACTTGAAGATCACTACTTTGGTATGATTAAACCTCGTGTTCAGGCATTCATGAAAGACTTGAACAAAGAACTTTGGAAGCTTGGTATTCTTGCTAAAACAGAACATAACGAAGTTGCTCC
>DEEV01000121.1:1187-2035 GCA_002350445.1 Treponema sp. UBA2869
AACCAGCTTACAATGGAAATGATGCGCAAAGTTGCCGCACGCCATGGTATGGTTTGTCTTTTGCACGAAAAACCATTTGCCGGTGTAAACGGAAGTGGTAAACATAATAACTGGTCAATCAGCACTAACACTGGAAAGAACCTGCTTGACCCTGGTGCAACACCTGATCAGAATGCACAGTTCCTCCTCTTCCTCTGTGCAATCATTAAGGCTGTTGATGAATATCAGGATCTGCTCCGTATTTCTGTTGCTTCTGCTGGTAACGACCACCGTCTTGGAGCTAACGAGGCGCCTCCAGCAATCATCTCAATCTTCCTTGGTGATGAACTTTCTGCAATTCTTGACAGTATCGAAAAAGGCGTTCCATACGGAAAACACGAAAAAGAAAAGATGCAGATTGGTGTTACAGTTTTGCCAGACTTCAACAAAGACACAACAGACCGTAACCGTACTTCACCATTTGCATTTACAGGTAACAAGTTTGAGTTCCGTATGCTTGGTTCTAACGAATCAATTGCCTGCGCAAACGTATTCTTGAACACTGTAGTTGCAGAAGAGTTGAGCCAGTTTGCAGACCTTCTCGAAAAATCAAAAGATTTCAAGAAAGATTTGCACGACTTGATTTTGAAGACAATCAAAGACCACAAGAGAATCATTTTCAACGGAAATGGTTATGATGATTCTTGGGTTCGCGAAGCTGAAAAGCGCGGACTTTACAACCTCAAATCTACACCAGAAGCTCTTCCACACATTCTTGATGCAAAGAACGTTAAGGTATTCGAAAAGTTTGGTGTTTATAGCAAGGTTGAACTTACAAGCCGCTTTGAGATTCACAACGAAAACTACTC
>DEEV01000121.1:2115-3475 GCA_002350445.1 Treponema sp. UBA2869
CTGCATGCGGCGACTGCGATACAACTTACGAAAGCTCAATGCTTAAGAAAGTTTCTGCACTCACAAGCTCAATCTACAGCAAGACAGACAAGCTTGAAAGCGAAGTTCTTGAAGCAAAGAAAACTGCTGATGCAGGGGACTCAAGCAAGACCGCATTCTTCTATCGCGAGCATGTATTTGCCGCAATGAACGAATTGCGTTCTTGTGCTGACGAACTTGAAACAATTACACCAAAAGAGCTCTGGCCATTCCCAAGCTACGGTGATTTGTTGTTCAGCGTACGTTAGCGTAAGATAATAAACGACATTTACTCTAAAAATTGGCCGGCCTGTGAAAGCAGACCGGCCTTCCTTTTTAACCAGAAGAATTAGTTGCGGGCTAAAAGGAAACAAGGTAATATATTACATATGAAAGCAATAGTAATTTATAACAGTCAGACAGGTTTTACAAAACGCTATGCAGAATGGATTGCAGAAGCGACAGGCTGTGAGTGTGTTGAGTTTAAGGAAGGTGCAAAAAAAGATTTATCAGAATATGATGCAATTGTATTCGGTGGCTGGTGTATGGCCGGCGGAATCACAAAACTTTCATGGTTCAAAAAACAGATTCCATCGCTTGCTGCAGCAGGAAAAAAACTTCTTGTGTATGCAGTTGGTGCAAGTCCTATTGAAGCTCCTGATGTAGAGATTGCCATGAGGCGCAACTTTACTGATGAAGAACGTTCACAGGTAAAAGTTGTTTACTGCCCGGGGGGCCTTGATTACGAAAAAATGAACAAGGGTTCAAAGATTGCAATGAAGATGTTCGTAAAAATCTTATCATTAAAAAAGAATCCAACACCGGCTGATCTCGAGCAAGTAGAGATGGTTTCGCATTCTTACGACATTTCTGACAAAAAATATATTGAGCCGATTATTACAGAATTGAAATAATTTTTTTCCAATTCTATTGACATCATTTTATAAAAGTTATATAAAGAAAATATCAAACGACAAAGGCGTCGAAGAATTAATTCTTCGATGCCTTTTTTATTTAGGCAAAGACGCTGCGTTCACTGCGCTCCTAACGAGCTGTAGTTATACGCAGCGTTTTTTTATAGGCGGCGATGATGCCGGGCATTTGTGCACAATGTCTGAAAGCATCGTCGCCAACTTTTTTAACAAAATATCAATGTGGTAAACCTAAAAAATTGCTTTCGCAATTTTTTTTAACGGTTTGCTATTTATCACCGGCCGCCTACCGGGCGGCCTTACTCAGGAGGTATACATATGAGTGAAGTTTGGAGTGTGTGGTTTTTAATCGGTGCTGCACTTGTATTCTTTATGCAGTGCGGATTCGCAATGGTTGAAACAGGTTTTAC
>DEEV01000121.1:3669-4616 GCA_002350445.1 Treponema sp. UBA2869
TGGTCAGCATTCGTTTTCAACCTGGTATTCTGTGCAACAGCTGCAACAATCGTTTCTGGTTCAATGGCAGAACGTACAAAGTTCAGCGCATACTGTATTTATTCTGCAGTAATTTCTGCAGTTGTTTATCCAATTGAAGCTGGTTGGGTTTGGAACTCACAGGGCTGGCTCGCAGGTCTCGGATTCGTAGACTTCGCCGGTGGTGCTGCAATTCACTCAGTTGGTGGTACAGCCGCTTTGATTGGTGCAATGTTCCTTGGTCCACGTATTGGAAAGTATGATTACGATAAGAATGGAAAAGTAACAAAGGTACATGCTATTCCAGGTCACTCTTTGACACTCGGTGCTCTCGGAACTTTCATCCTCTGGTTCGGCTGGTACGGATTCAACGGTGCTGCTTGTACTCAGCTTCTTGGTGTTGGTGGTCTTGCTGCTGTATTCACAACAACAACAATCGCTCCTGCAGTTGCTGCTGTTACAACAATGATTTTCACATGGGTAAAGAACGGTAAGCCTGATGTTTCTATGACACTCAACGCTTCACTTGCCGGCCTTGTTGCAATCACTCCTACATGTGCCACAGTTGATGCACTTGGTGCCTCAATCATCGGTATCGTTTCAGGTATCATCGTTGTAGTTGTAGTTGAGTTCCTTGATATGAAGCTTCACATTGATGACCCGGTTGGTGCCGTAGCAGTTCACCTTGCAAATGGTATCTGGGGTACATTGTCTGATGGTTTGTTCAATGTTGAAAACGGTGTATTCTACGGCGGCGGTTTCAAGCACTTTGGTGTTCAGTGTCTTGGTGAGTTTACAATCGTTGCATGGACAACAGTTTGTATGATCATCACATTCACATTGATTAAGAAGCTCCACGGACTTCGTGCCAGCCGCGAAGAAGAAATTGTCGGACTCGATAAGCTGGAGCACGGAATTGATTCAAGCTA
>DEEV01000074.1:0-382 GCA_002350445.1 Treponema sp. UBA2869
TTCCCTGCCGGTCATGCAGCATAAATCAAATTTCTACAGCGCTCACGTCAGTTCCGTACCAGTGCCGGAATGTTCCACGGCTTTGGGCACAGCAGCGTTGTGCGGCCGATGTCCGGCAGCACATCGTACACGGAGCAGCCCATGCGGGCTTCAAAATCTTCTTTTATGCGGAAGGTCGCGTCCCATCCTTTTATATAGTTCTCCATGATTCCGTAGCGGCGCGTCACATCAACAAATCTTTTTTCCAGAATGACAAAACCGTAATCCACGGCCAGCGAATCGCAGAGCTGGATCAAGCGGTCATAGTCGTCCGCAGGGCCGCAGGAGAGCATGTATTTCTTCACTTCTTTTTCTGCAGGATGCTCCGGTTCATAATTGAACC
>DEEV01000074.1:443-1848 GCA_002350445.1 Treponema sp. UBA2869
CAGCTTCGTCCCAGCCCTTCTGCATGCAGTAGGCATAGCCCTCGTACACGTGCGTCGGAATGTCCACCACCCCAACGCGCCTGCCGATGTCATGCAGCAGCCCCAGAACGCAGGCCTTTCCGGCATCCATACCGGGTACTTTTTCTGCAATGTAGCGGGCAGCCCGGCCCACATTCAGCGAATGTTTTATCCACGGACCGGGATTACATTTTTCTGCAAGTGCAAGTTCTTCCTTTGCTTCGTCAATACCTGGCAGCATCGTATGTTCCTTGGTTCCTCAGTTCATACATGACTGCGGCGTAGGCTTTCCGTGCCCGTAAAAAATGGTGCGCGCACCCAGCGAGCGAATTTTTCCGGCCGTCTGCTTTATCGCATCATAATCGCAGTACAGGTGCCCCATAGCCGGGCGGATCCAGTTGTCGAGCGCATCGCCTGCCAGCAGGTATTTCTGCTCCACATCGACGCCGATGGAACCAGTGGTGTGCCCCGGAAGCCCAATGATTTTCGCGTCAAAACCGTACGCGGCAAGGCTGTCGCCGTCCTTTACCTGCAGCAGGTTCTGCGGGCGGCGGACTTTTGTATTCCGCAGGGCTTTGAGCGAAAGCCCCAGTACAAGCTTTCCCACAAGGCCGTACGAATGCAGCGGCTGCGCGTCGTAGTTTTCAAAAAGTTCCAGGTCGGCTTCATGCACGGCAACCGGAACGGAAAAATGCTCGGAAAGAAACGCAGCGTTTTCCGCATGGTCAAAATGCGGATGCGTCAGCACAATCAGCTTCATCGTATAGCGGGAACATGCTTCCCGCACCTTGTCGCAAAACGCAGCAGTGCCGGTGTCCACCAGCAGCGCGTCGTTACCCTGCGCAACAATGTAGCAGTTGTCCGTACCGCATGCAATCCTGTGAATCTCTGCCATGTCCGCACCTCCTAAAAATTCTTGTAGAACGACACCGTGTATTCTTCCTGAACGAAGCCCCGCTTCTTGTAGAACTCGAACGCAGGAACACGGGATTCGGTCAGCAGGTAGATTGTATGAATGTCCATTGCAAGCAGTTCTTTCTGAATGGCTTCAAGGAATGCGGTGCCGGTTCCCCTGCCCTGCATGTCGCTGCGCACACACAGTTCGTTTATCATGTACTCCGTGCCGCTGCACCAGTGCTTGATTCCCCCGATGGAAAGGGCAAGCATGTCGCCGCCGTCCGAAAAAAATCCGTAGCACAGGGAATTGGGGTTCCCCGCAAGGTCGGCAATATAGGCGTTAAGCTGGCGGCTGTCGCTCCAGTCATCGTTCCACGGTTCTTTTGTAAACACGTTGAAAAAAAAGTCCGCCATCAGCTTGTGGTGCTCCGCCAGGTTCAGCTTCCGTATGCTCATTCCTTCCATATAACAGTATCATCCTCCTAAAGAA
>DEEV01000074.1:1936-2249 GCA_002350445.1 Treponema sp. UBA2869
GCAGGCACGGTTTCCTTTTCCCTAAAGCCGACACTTTCATAGCAGCGTTTTGCCCGCACATTTTCCGGGAAGACGTTCAGCAGAACCGCACGCGCCCCCGTGATGCCAAATGCATATTTGACGGCAAGGCGCAGCATTTCCTTGCCGTAGCCTTTGCCGCGCAGGGCAGGATTCACCACCACGAACTTGAGCTTGCCTTCGATTGCCGCAAGGTTCAGCGAGTAACTGAAAAAGCCCACAAGCTCCCCGTCATCTGCAGTTGCAACAAAGGGACAGTCCCCAAAGCGCGCGCCTATCCCGGCAAGCACCCCCT
>DEEV01000074.1:2269-7081 GCA_002350445.1 Treponema sp. UBA2869
CCTCAAAATCTTTTTGCTCAAGCGGATAGTGCAGCAGGTTTGCGCACCACAGGGCATGGCTGCGCTCATCCGTAATCCAGCCCTGTATCGCAGAAAAATCACAGCTGCTTATAAACGGCCTTAGACGCATAGTTCCTCCCGGTAAAAATATTTTATATCATTTTACCGGCAAGTACAAGTTTTGCAGATTGCATGTAATCCAGCTTAAAACGCGCACATATTCACTCCGGACATCTTTACGCAAACATCTGGACTTTTAGCCATCCCTCGGATATAATGGAACTGAGTGGGAAAAATTCAATGGACAATGACAAGATAAAGCAGATGCTCCTGGACATCCAGGAGACGGGGCTTGAATTTTCCGTGGTGCAGTCCGGCAAGGAAAGCAAGCGCGTGAACGGTTTGTACAAACCCGACACACGGGAAATTGTGCTCCATAATAAAAATTTCTCAACAGACAATGAGCTGGTGTACACTGCGGTTCATGAATATACCCATCATCTTATCAATGAAGAACAGATTCATGAGAACGGCGGCAGGGAGCCTCCGCACGAGGCGCGCTGCCACACCAAATATTTCTGGGCAAAATTCGCTGCCCTGCTGGAAATTGCGGAACAGAAGGGCTACTACCGCATAGATATTTCGGCATCGCCGGAACTGGAAGCCCTTACAAAGGAAATCCGCGAAAAATACATCGGCCCCAACGGGCAGCTCATGATTGAATTCGGAAAGGCGCTGATAAAGGCACAGACCCTGTGCGAAGACGCCCACATCCGCTACGAAGACTACATAGACCGCGTGCTCCAGCTGCCACGGAACACTGCAGCGTCTGTAAAAAAAGTCAGCGTACTTCCTGACGACGCAGCTTCAATGGGTTTTGACAACATGAAGCTTGTTGCCGCCACCAAGAAACCTGACGAACGGGCAAAAATACAGGATGCAATCAAAAGCGGGAAAAGCCCCAGCAGCGTGATTGCAATGATGAAGCAGAAGGGAAAGGAGACTGACCCCAAGACTAAACTGGAAAAAGAACGTGAGCGGCTTACAAAGACAATCAACGAGCTCACCCAGCGTCTTGAATATGTGGAGGAAAGCCTTGCGAGTATGTAAAAGAACTGCATTTGCAGCCGCATTTTTGTTGACTGGTTTGTTCTGTTTTGCGCAGAGCATGGAAATGCCAAAAATGCCCGAAATGCCAAAGATGCCTGATGCTCCGTCGGCTCCTCAGATGCCGACTTTTTCCAGTTCTGGGAACGGTTTTAATTATTACAAGCCTTCCGTTCCGAATCAGAATACGTCTGCTAAGTCTGAAAAATCAGATTCAAAAACTACAGGCTCAGCAAAAAACGAAACAATTCTTTCTGACGGAACAACTTCGACAGAGCAGTACGCAAAAATCTTTAATAAAAATTCTACGCTTACCGCTTCGGATATTTCTTCACTTTATGATTCAGGATTGTTTTCCGGAATTTCTTCGCTTGGAAATTTAAATACAAACAATTCACTGTATGCAACTTCGACAAATACAAATATTCTTTTGCAGCAGGTTTTAAACAGCCTGGACGAGCTTAAAAAACAACAGAAAAACGCTTCTGCCGAAGAAAAACAGCTCCTTGAAAATACACAGGCCGATTCAAAAACTTTTAAAAAACGCGAGCCGTCAATTTTGCGTTTTAAGGTGAACGGCTACAGCATTACAGATTCGCTTACAACAATTTTTTTTAGCGAACCGGAACCAGACGGAAGTTTTTTGCTTACCGCCGACAGACAGTATTACGCAAACAGACGAACTTATTCAGAAACTTTTTACCTGCTTTTTAAAACCGTAAAATCTAACGGGCAGACTGTAACTTACCAGGTGCAGCCGACAATTGTTCAGGATACAAAAAACGAAAATTCCTATATTTACAAGCTTGCCGGCCACCACGATTTGACCGCTGAAAAAACAGGAAATCTGGTTGTGCTTCATTATGCGTCAGATTCATTGAATGCCGATATGCTTTTGAATATTGATAAAAAATAGCATTCCTTTTAGAATACCAGCAGTTTTAAGCATTCAGTTTTAGATAAGGAATGATTTTTTTATGAATTTGCTTACGGACGGACTTAAAAAAATAGGAATTTCAGAAAGCATTATTGAACCAATTGCAGAAAAGATGGAACAGTATATTAACGAAATTGTTCTGTTTAATTCTGCATATAATCTTACAAATACAAGCGAACATGATGAACTTGTTACACGTCATATTTTGGATTCACTTGCCGCTTATAATTCAATAAAAGAGTTTATAAAAAATGCCGGTTCTGAAAATTTTGTGCTTGGTGATATTGGAAGTGGCGGCGGACTTCCGGGAATTCCTCTGGCGGCTGTGTTTTGTATGGAAATGCCGGATGTAAAGGTGATTCTGGTTGAGCGCATGGAAAAACGCTGTGCTTTTCTTGAAAATTGTGCGGCAATTCTGGGACTAAAAAACGTTGATGTTTTGAACAGTGAAGCAGAACGTCTGGAAGAAAAACATTTTGATTTAATTACGTTCAGGGCGTTCAGACCGTTGGACAAAAAAATGACAAAGACTTTGCTGCGTATTGTAAAAGATAACGGAGTACTTTGCGCGTACAAGGCAAAAAAAGAAAATATTATAGAAGAAATGAACGGAATAAAAGAACTTGTTCCTTCATATGATGTAATTTCTTTGAATGTTCCGGGACTTGAAGACAGCGAAAGAAATCTTGTTGTAATAAAACGTTAAAAAAGGTGATGATTATGGATTTAAAAATAGATTCGTTACTGGGAAAAAATAAGGAACGTACGCCTGCGCAGGTGGTTGTTCAGGATGTTGTAAAGGTAAAAAAAGGCGAACGTGTTCTTGTGATTGCAAATCCTGCTACTGCTGAAATTGCACAGGATTTGTATAAAGCTTCTGCGGAGGCAGGTGCCCTTTCTACGCTGATTTTTCAGCCGGATAAGACAAGCTTTGACAATGCAAATCCGGAAGTACTGGCTGCAATTGCAACAGAACCGGAAGTTTGTTTTTCAATTTCAAATATAAAGCTTGGAAAAGACCCGGGAGCAACTGCAAAGCCGTATAAAACAGAAGACGGTCAGGAATTTACCCATATTTTTGATTATCTTTTGGACGGTAAAAAATGCATGCGCGGAGCGTGGACGCCGGGAATTACTCCTGACATGATGGCGCGTACTGCCGCAATTGATTATAAAGAGCTTCAGTCACGATGCCTTGCTCTGGACGGTCTTTTTAGTGGCGCTGTAAGCGTTCATGTTACTGCTCCAGGCGGAACCGATTTAGTTGTTCCTGTGAACGGCCGCAAACTTATGTTTGACGACGGCGATTTTTCTAAACCTGGAACTGGTGGAAACATTCCTGCCGGCGAAGTTTTTATAAGTCCAGTTGTGGGTGGGCTTGCGCTTAAGAATGCCGATGGCAAAACTCTGGAGCAGCAGTGCGACGGCTGTGAAGGTGTAATTGTTTATGACGGTTCAATGACATTTGCCGATGGAGATTCAATTCTGGAAACACCAATCACCTGTAAGGTTCATGCGGGCTTTGTTACAGACGTAACCGGCGGAGCAGAAGCAAAAAGACTTTTAAAAACCATCACCGAGGCTGAAACCCGCGCCGTTGCCTACGAAAAAGA
The DNA here is from genome assembly GCA_002350445.1 of Treponema sp. UBA2869. Lineage (GTDB taxonomy): Bacteria > Spirochaetota > Spirochaetia > Treponematales > Treponemataceae > Treponema_D. The sequence goes on from DEEV01000074.1 coordinate 5,927, forward strand.
AGGCAAGCTTGGTGCAGGACAGGGTGCAGTGTACAAAAAAAATGCGCGCAATATCGGAGAGCTTGGAATAGGTCTTAATCCTGCGGCAAAAATTACTGGAAATATGCTAGAGGACGAAAAGGCTTTTCATACCTGCCACTTTGCAATTGGCGAAAATTACGATAATGATGCGCCAAGTCTTATTCACCTTGATGGAGTTGTACGCGAACCTACAATTGTGCTTACTTATGCGGACGGTTCAACAAAGACTATACTTTCTGACGGAGAACTTGTAATTTAAATTTAAGGACGGAAAAATCTTATGAAAAAATCATATTTTATATTTTTTGTGCTCACAGCATTAAGTTTTACAGCCTGTGCAAAATCAAAAAAGGCAGAAAATCAGGCTGCGACAGAAAACGAAAAAAATGTTCAGCTTACAAATCCTGAAATTATAAAATTAAACAAAGTGCTTTCTTTTATGAGCGAACGCTGCAAGGCAGCCATTCCAAATGGAAATCCCGAAGAATTTCTGGAAGACCTTCACAAGGTTCTGGACAGCCGCAAGGAATTTTCAGCAGATGATTTAAGTCCTTTCTATTTAATTGATAAAACTCATACTGTGGGCGCAGATTATGAGCCAAAAGACCTTGTTCATCTGGAAAATTGTTCTGCATACAACGTAAATAAAAATAATCTTAGCCTTCGCCCGGAAGCTTATCATGCGCTGTTTGTACTTGCAAAGGCGGCAAAGTCTTCTGGAGTAACGCTTACAATCAGTTCAACTTACCGCTCGTACGAATATCAGAAAAATCTTTTTGATTACTGGGTAAAAGTTGATGGTCTTGAAGAAGCTGAGCGCGAAAGTGCAAGGGCTGGAACAAGTCAGCATCAGCTGGGGCTTGCTCTGGATTTTGCGCCTGTTGATGATGAGTTTGATAAAACTCCGGGCGGAAAATGGGTTTATGAGCATGCTTCAGATTACGGCTGGTCTTTGAGCTTTCCAAAAGGCTATGAAGATGTAACTGGTTACCGCTGGGAATGCTGGCACTTCCGCTATATTGGAAAAGAAGCCTGCCGTTTTCAGAAAAAGTGGTTCAGTGACGTTCAGCAGTTTATGATTGAATTTATTGACGCGTGGAACCAACAATAGAAGAACCGTTAAAAAAAAGGCTG
>DEEV01000074.1:7095-7424 GCA_002350445.1 Treponema sp. UBA2869
GACAGCGGGCTTTTTTAGGTTCAACGAAAGAAAGATTCGGTGCGAGACTTGCGAGCACCGCGGAGCTAATAATCTAAGGACTTTTTATGGAAAAAATTGATATAAAACTTATTGCGTTTGATCTGGACGATACTCTTTTAAACGATGAGCGTCAGATTGGCGACGGGAATGTGCAGGCGCTGCGCGAATGCGCCGAACGCGGAATTTATGTAGTACTTTGTTCTGGTCGCGCTGAAGACGCAATCTTACCTTTTGTGCGCCGTCTGGAAATTGCCGGTAAAGAAGCAGGCCGTTTTTTAATTGCAATAAACGGCTGTTCTATTTTTGAT
>DEEV01000074.1:7566-7739 GCA_002350445.1 Treponema sp. UBA2869
ACAATTTATTACCGCGAAGAAACAAAATGGACAAAGCTCGATGTTGATTTGTGCGGGCTGAAGGGCGCGGTTGTTCCTGATTATGAAAATTTCTTAAAAAAAGGTTTTACAAAAATGCTTGTTCCTGGCGAGCCTGCAGAACTTTTAGAGCTGCAGAGCGAGCTTCGTGCCGA
>DEEV01000074.1:7752-7883 GCA_002350445.1 Treponema sp. UBA2869
TTTGGCGACCGTGCCGTAATCTTTACAAGCAAGCCGTACTTCCTGGAAATTTTACCGCCGAACTGTGGCAAGGGCGAAGCTGTAAGCTGGCTTGCAAATGAACTTGGTTTTGGCATGGAAAAAACAATGGG
>DEEV01000074.1:7888-20314 GCA_002350445.1 Treponema sp. UBA2869
GGCGACAGCATGAACGACGAAAGTCTGATTCGCATGGCCGGTCACGGAGTTGCCATGTGCAACGGTCTGGACGAAATAAAAAAAATTGCCCGCCACATTACCGATCTGGATAATAATCACGACGGTGTCGGCGATTTTATAAAAAAGCACGTTTTGTAGAATTTGCTTGAGCAAACAATCAGCTGTTCTTTTCTTTAATTCCTGCAGCAATTCTGCTGGTAGCAGTGATTCTGCAGTGTCAACCACACCGGAAGGGTTTGTTAAAGTTACAGGTGCAACAGTAAGCGGAGCTGAGACGGGCTCTGAAGTATTTATTTCAAACCGCACTGTAACAATTCCAAATCTGTTGGTTTCTGACCATGAAGTAACACAGGCAGAATATGAGGCTGTAATTGGAAGCAATCCAAGTAACTTTAGTTCTAACCCGGCAGATGGTGAAACACAAACTGCTCGTCCTGTAGAAACAGTAAGCTGGTATGATGCTTTAGTTTACTGCAACAAAAGAAGTATTTCAGAAAATCTTACACCATGCTATACAATTAGCAGCAAAACAAATCCATCTGAATGGGGAAATGTTCCAACATCAAGTGATGATACATGGAACGCCGCTGCCTGTGATTTCAACGCAAACGGCTACCGTTTACCTACAGAAGCTGAATGGGAATATATAGCAAGAGGGGGAAACAACGGAATCCCTGCAACACAGACAGGTTATAGTGGAAGTAATACCATTGATGATGTTGCATGGTATTTAGGAAACAGCGGTGATAAAAGTCATGAAGTAAAAAAGAAGAATGCAAATTCAGGAATTTATGATATGACTGGTAATGTATGGGAATGGTGCTGGGACTGGTATGGATCAATAAGCACAACGACAGCTTCTACTGGCGCGGCCTCTGGTTCTGTCCGCGTATTCCGTGGTGGCGGCTGGCACGATAATGCCTACGGCTGTTTTGTTAATCTCCGGGACTGNNGGACTGCAACGACCCGGACCTCCGCTACGAAAGCTATGGCTTCCGCGTGGTTCGCAGCGCAAACTAACGTTTGCTATATCTGCAAGGAAATTATTAAAAGCTTCCGCCTTCGCGGAAGTTCGATTCCGCTCAGTAACCTCCCTAGCCAAAAAGAAATACGTTTGGAATGCAAGGGAGCAGGCGGTAGCCAGCGACCATCCCTTCCAAACGTCAAAGACCGCGCGAAAGCGCGGATTTTTTTTGCACAAATGGTGTTTTTTAAGCAAAAGGATGTTATATTATATATGCGATGGAGGTAATTAAATGATATATCCATTTATGACTTTGAATGATGGTACAGAAATTGTACATTCAGACATGAATAAAGAAGGTAAAGTAAAAGTTTTAATAGAGACTCCAGATGAAAAACTTGGTTTTAAGTGTGCAACTTGTATTCTGCCGGATTTTGAATGGAAGGATGTTTCAGGCTATTCTGAAGCAGAATTGGATTATCTAAAAGAATTGGTAGATTCTGAACAGCATCTTATTTTAGAATTTTCTCAAACTGGTGGTTTTGATAATGCCTCAGGTTTTTAAAATTGGTTCATATTGGGTCTACTTCTGGCTAGATGAAAACATGCCATTAGAACCGATACATGTTCATATTTCTCAAGGAAAACCTGTAAAAAATGGTACCAAGGTTTGGATTACAAAGAATCATAGATGTTCAGTTGCTCATAACAAATCTCAAATTCCTCCTGCAACTTTAAATAATATTATTCGAATTATCGAAATGCGTATTCCAGAAATTGAAAAGAAGTGGGTGGATACATTTTCTAAGATTTCATATTACTGTTAATTCTTTATTTAAAAATTTCCGGCAGAATATCCAGCTTTTGTGCGAGCTGGGGTAAAGATGCGGGAGCGGCGGGAAGGGCGGCGGAGCCGGACACCGCAGACTGCGAAGCAGGCGAGGAGTCTGGAGCGTTAGCGGAACCCTGGACAGAGCGACGGCTTTCTGCGTCAGAAGAAAGCCGGACCGCCCTGATCAATATATTCTTTGGTGTGTGTTCCATATCGATAAACTCGAGCATCTGCACTTTGTAGCCTTGTTTTTCGAGCCATTCGCCGCGGAGGGCGTCGGTTACGAGCGAGGCAAACTTTTCTTTGATGATGCCCCATTTTAAAAGCGGTGAAAATTCCTGTGGTGCGGCGGCCGCTTTTGGAAGCTGTGAATTTACCTGGTGCTGGCAGCAAGGCACGCTTAAGATTGCCCGTGCGCCGCGTTCTACGGCATATTTCAGTGCAAAGTCGGTGGCGGTGTCGCAGGCGTGCAGTGTGATTACTATGTCGGGGCGGTGTGTGCCGCTGTAACTGGCAATGTCGCCTTTGTGGAAGACGAGTCCTTTAAGGTTGAGTTTGCCTGCCATGTCGTTGCAATAGTCTATTACGTCCTGTTTTAAGTCCAGTCCTTCTATCTGGCAAGGCAAGTGGAGTATTTCGGTAAGAAAGTAGTGTACCGCGAAGGTAAGGTATGATTTTCCGCAGCCAAAATCTATTATGCGAAGAGGCTCGTTTTCGTCTGGTGTTCTGAGTGACGGAAGTATGTCGTTGATGAATTCGAGGAAGCGGTTTATCTGGCGGAATTTGTCGTAGCGGGATGCAATAACTTTTCCTTCGCTTGTCATTACGCCTAAAATTACAAGGAAGGGAACAGGAACGCCTTCTTTAAGCAGGTAGTTTTTTTTGGCGGGCGGAAGAATGTTTAATTTTGTGGCGGAGTTTGCGGGGCGTGCCTGTGTTCCGGGATGAACTGCTGTTTCGGGGCGCTGCGCTGACGCTGTGAATTGAGCCTGTGCTTGTGGCGTTGTGACTGACGTTTTAAGCGGCTTTTTTAGTTCGGTGATTTTTCCTTTATTGTTTGATAACAGTGTTATTTCTTCGGATTGGGTGCGTTGTACGCAGTTTTTAAAAGTTTTTCCGATATTTTGTTTTATAAAATCGTTTAATTCGGTTTCGGTAAAATGCTGATGAAAAACCTGGGTTTTTGTAAAGAATTCTGCAAAATAGGCGGCGCCCTGCGAAGTATTTGCAAGCTTTATTTTGATTTTAGTGTACGGCTTGTTAAATGCGGCCAAAACTGCCGCCTGCGAAACTGGTTTTGAAAATGTAACGGAAAGTATCATCGGTTAAAACTGTATACTATTTTTACAAAAATTGATATATTAATGATATGGCAAAGTGCATTGTTTTTGTAAATCAGAAGGGTGGAGTTGGAAAAACTACATCTGCAATCAATCTTGGCGCATATATGGCGCAGGCAGGAAAAAAGGTTCTTCTTGTTGATTTTGACTCTCAGGGAAATATGAGCAGTGGCGTGGGCGTTTCTAAGGATAAGCCTACCATTTATGAACTGCTTGCCGGTCAGGTTGAAGCGTCGAAGGCTGTAAAGAAAACTGCTGTTGAAAATCTTGATGCAATCAGTGCGTCTTTGGATTTGTCTGGTGCTGCAATAGAGCTTGTTGATCAGGATGATCGTGAATTTTATCTTAAAAATGCATTGGAACCTTTAAAGCCTCTTTATGATTATATTTTGATTGACTGTCCTCCTTCTTTGGGAATTTTGACTTTGAACGGTCTTGTTGCGGCAGAATCGGTTCTTGTCCCTATGCAGTGTGAATATTTTGCGTTGGAAGGTATTACACTTTTGCTCCAGACTGTTAAAAAGGTTCAGGATTCTATTAATCCGGGTCTTCAGATTGGCGGTATTTTCTTTACTATGTTCGATGCACGAACACGTCTTGCACAGGATGTTGTTATGCAGGTTAAGACTTATTTTGGCGATAAGGTTTTTAATACAATTATTCCGCGAAATGTTCGTCTTTCAGAAGCTCCTTCTCACGGACTTCCAATTTGCAAGTATGATCCTCAGTGTGTCGGTGCTCGCAGTTATGAAAAGTTGGCAGAAGAGGTGATTCGTCGTGGCTAAAAATGCGTTGGGAAGAGGCCTTGGAGCTCTCCTAAAGGAAACTCCTGCCGCAGAAACAGAAGTAAGCAATAATACTTCAAGAAAAGATTCAAAAATTCCTTCGTGCATTGAAGTTGATGAAAATGGTGGGCTTTGGATTGATCCAGCTTTGCTCGTGCCTAACCCTCGTCAGCCTCGTCTTGAATTTAACCAGAAACAGCTTGATGAACTTAGCGAATCGATTCGTCAGAACGGCATTTTGCAGCCAATCATTATTGAACAGGCTTCCGAAAAAGAGTTTTACATTATTGCCGGTGAACGCCGTACCCGCGCCGCAAGACTTGCAGGGCTTACAAAGGTTCCGGTTCAAATCAGAAAATTTGATGATCAGCAGCGTCTGGAAATGGCTCTTATTGAAAACATCCAGCGCGAAAATTTAAATCCAATTGAAGAAGCAAAGGCTTATTATAATCTTGTTCAGATGAGTGATTTGACTCAGGAAGAAGTTGCAAAGCGTGTTGGTAAAGCCCGAGCAACTGTAACAAATGCAATTCGCCTTTTAAAGCTTCCGGAAGATATTCAGCGTGCCCTTACAAACGGCCAGATTTCTTCCGGCCATGCACGCGCACTTTTAATGGTAAAAAGTGATGCTGATATGCGCGTTATTTTTGGAAAAATTATGGGAAGCGGACTTTCTGTTCGTCAGGCAGAAGAAATGGCTTCCAGCTTTAACGATGGCGGTCGTGCGGCTTCCAAGAAAAAGGACGTAAAAAAAGTTGAAAAAAAAGACGCCGATGTAGAAGCTTTTGAACAGGATTTAAGAAATCTTTTTGGTGTGCGCTATATCAACCTTAAAGGTAATACAGAAAAAGGAACTTTGGAAATTGGCTATGCTTCTAAAGCCGATTTTGATCGCATTTACGAAGTTCTTCTTGGAAAAAAATAACAAAAATCAGTTTAAAAAAGGAATGCGACGATTAAGGTAAATTAAAAATTTAGTAAGGGGAACCTTAACCGCCGCATATAGTTAACTATTTAATAATAAGGAAGGTTTTGTAACATTCAAAAATCTGGCAAATATCTTCCTTGCTTGTAATCTCCCATGGAGCGTGCATGCTTAAAACAGGAATCCCTGCATCCAGAACATTCATTCCGTATTTTGCCGCGTGGTAGGCAATAGTACCAGCGCCTCCCTGATCAACTTTGCAAAGCTCTGCCATCTGGTAGTTTACATTAGCATCATACATCGAAGCGCGAACTTTTGCAATAAATTCCGGATTCGCATCATTAGAACCGCTTTTTCCGCGGCTTCCTGTATATTTCTGGAATGCAACGCCACCGCCCAGTAAAGAAGAATTTTCCTTATCATAAAGATTTGAATTCATAGGATCATAGGCAGAATTTACGTCGCTGGAAAGCATGTTTGAATTTGCAAGGCACCGTCTAAGCGTAAGTTCCGAGTAAGAATCGTCCGTGCGTGCTATAATTTCTGCAACCATGTTTTCGAATAAATTTGAAGCCATTCCCGTTGCGCCAACGCTGCCAATTTCTTCTTTGTCTACGCAGATGCAGCAGGTTGTTCTGTTTCCGGCTCTTGTCTCTACCATTGCTTTTGCAGACGTAAATGCACATGAGCGGTCGTCCTGTCCGTAGCCCAGAATCATTGAGCGGTCAAGTCCCATGTCGCGCGCTTTTCCTGCCGGTACAATTTCCAGTTCGGCAGATTCAAAATCATCTTCTTCTATACCGTACATTTCCTTGAACAGTTCAAGAATTATTTTTTTGCTTCGCTCTTTAGCTTCTTTTTTGTCCGCCGCTTTTTCGGCGTTCTTTTTTACCGGCGGAATACAGCCCATAATTACGTCAAGATCTTCGCCTTTTATAAAATCGCTGGCCTTTTCCTTCATCTGTTCCTGTGCAATGTGTGGCAAAATGTCAGAAATGCAGAAAACCGGTTCGTCGCTGTTTTCGCCAATAACTACGTTAACCGTGCTTCCGTCTTTTTTGCAGACTACTCCGTGAATTGCAAGCGGAAGTGTAGTCCACTGGTATTTTTTTATGCCGCCGTAGTAGTGTGTGTTAAGGTAGGTAATATTTTCTTTTTCGTAAACAGGATTCTGTTTTGCGTCCAGACGCGGTGAATCAATATGTGCGCAAAGAATATTTAAACCATCTTCTACCGGAGAAAGTCCAATTTCAAAAAGTGCAATTGTTTTACCCATTTTTGTTATGTAAACGCGGTCACCGGTTTTTAGCTTTTTAAATTTTGATATATCTTTATATCCGTTTTTTTCTGCAAGCTTTATAATCTGCTGAACACATTCTCGTTCAGTTTTTCCTTTGTCCAGAAAGTTTTTGTAATCAACAATAAGCGTTTCGTTCATTTTTATAGCATCTCCTCTTATTAAACACCGTTAAATTGATTATATTCCAGCTTTGTAAATTTGTGTAGCGAAATTCAAAACACCAAGCCATCATTTTTTTAGTAGAAAAAAAAGACGTTACTACAACGCATGTTGTTAATCTTAAGGTTGTACATTAATATTTCATATTCTCATTAATTTTGATACAATTGCATCTCTAGATGAGTGTTCTTGCGGTAGACAATGTAAAATTTAAATATCCTCTTAGAGACAAATTTGCTGTGGATGGTGTTTCTTTTCAAATAGAAAAAGGCTCGTATACTGCAATTGTTGGTCTTAATGGCAGCGGCAAAAGTACGCTTGCCCGTTTAATTTGTGGTCTCGATTTACCGCAATCTGGTTCAGTTACAATCGAAAAAGATTTAAAAATTGGAATGGTTTTTCAATCGCCAAAAAATCAGATTGTAAGTTCAATTGTTATACGAGACACGGCCTTTGGTCCGCAAAATCTTGGAATAAAAAAAGGTGAAATTGAATTACGTACAATTGAATGTCTGAATCTTGTTGATATGCTTTACAAGGCAAAATCTTCTACGGCTGCGCTTTCTCTGGGTCAGACTCAGAAAATTGCTCTTAGCGGAATACTTGCAATTAGCCCGGAAATTCTTGTGCTTGACGAAGCAATAAGTATGCTCGATCCTGAATCGCGCCACGATATTCTTATGTTTTTACGTTACTGGCATAAGTGCGGAAATACAATCATTCACATTACACACGATATTGAATGTGTTGAAGAGGCTGATAATGTAATTGGAATGGAAAGCGGAAAGGTTTTCTTTTATGGAACGAAAAATGCTTTTTTCTCTGATGAGCAGAACGTAATGCGTATTAAAGGTGAGAGTATTCCTTGCGTTGATAAGGCTTTGCTGCGAACTAAGGTTGAAGCTGGAAAAGCCGAGGTTTCTTTAAGCGCCCGTAATTTGAATTTCCGCTATAACAATTTTTCCGAAAAAAATCAGATTCGCGATTTGAATTTTGACTTATATAAAGGAAGTCTTACGGCTCTTACTGGTCCTTCTGGTGCCGGTAAATCAACCATTCTTGAACTGCTTTGCGGTCTTTTGGAATGCGGTGAAAACCAGATAAAGGCAATAAGCCGGCCTGTCCTTGCACAGCAGAATGCTTCGGCTGCACTTTTTGAACCTTTTGCTGCCGATGATGTTGCTTTTGGTCCGCGTAATAAAGGTGTTTGCGGTGCACCGCTGAAGGAACTTGTAAAAAAAAGTATGGATTGTGCTGCTCTTCCTTTTGAAGAATTTGCAGAACGAAACACTTTTGCACTTTCGGGCGGAGAACAGCGCAGGCTTTCCATTGCAGGAATTTTAGCCCTTGATTCTGATATTGTTTTATTTGATGAGCCAACTGCCGCTCTTGATTCTTACAGCCGTAATCAGATTTTAAAAATGATGCGCAGCCTTGCCGACGAAGGAAAAACCGTTTTGTTCAGTACGCACAAAAGGGAAGAAGCAGAATTTGCAGACCGCGAAATTGTAATTGACAACGGAATGATTGTTTCAGATTCCTGCGTTGCTTCTGTTATCACAGTCAAAAATGACCTTAAAGAATTTTCACAGCATTCTGCGGCAGGCATATTAAAAGGACTTCGTAATGCAAATTCGTCGGTTTCCGGTGAAGCAAAAGAAAAGCCCAGCGTTATAGAAAAACTTCCGGCGTTTTTGCGTGTACTTCTGTTTCTTGCTTTGTTTACAGTTTCGCTTGTCGTTCGTCCGTTGTCGCTTTGTGCAATACTCTTTGTAGTTTCTGCCGTTTATTGCGTCCTTTGCGGCTTCAAATTAAAAAATCTTTTACGTTCCTGTCTTAAGATTCTTCCGTTCCTTTTGTTTTTTACAGTACTTCAGCTTATTTTTCATCCGGCTTTGCAGAACGAGATTCATTTTACAACATGGAAGTATCTTACCATCACGCCTTCAAAAATATTTTTCTGTCTGGCTTCTATTTTAAGAACTTACGCTTCTCTTGCCTGCATCTGCGGTTTCTTTGTTTCTACTCCTGAATATGATCTGATAGACGGACTTAAAATTCTTTTAAAACCTCTTTCGCTTATAAAAATTCCAGTCAGATATTTTATTCTTATTATAGAAATTGTTTTCCGTTTTATACCGCTGCTTATTGATGAAGCTTTGTGCATTATAAAAACTCAGATTATCCGGGGCGGACTTGGAGATGTAAAAGGAAAAATGAAAAAAATAAAATCACTGGTTCCTCTTGTTGTCCCGCTTATTATTCAGACAATTAAGCGTTCTGAATCGCTTGCCGATGCCATTACAATGAGGTATTTCAAATGACGGAAATTTTGAAAAATGACTTTAATCTTTGCCCGATGTGCGGCAGCAAAAAAATTGCCTGGAAAGACAATAAAAAGTGGATTTGTTCTGACTGCGGTTTTGATTTGTACTGTAATGTTGCCGCCGCTGTTGGTGTCGTAATTTATGACCGTCAGGATAATGTTCTTTTTGAAGTTCGTGCAAAAGAGCCAAGAAAAGGTTTTGCAGCGCTTCCGGGTGGTTTTGTAGATTTAAACGAAAGGGCAGAAGATGCAGCTGTGCGCGAATGTCGCGAAGAACTTGGCGCAAAAATCAGCGGAATAAAATTTATTTGTACGTTTCCAAATACTTATGAATATAAAAACATTACGTACAAAACGTGCGATATGTTTTTTTCTGCAGAACTTGGCGAGCAGTATGACTCAATTGCAGATTTTGTAAAGCAACTGAAAAAACAGGAGACTGAGGTTCAGGATTTTGCAATTTACAAGGTAAGTTCCGAAGCCGACCTGGAAAAAATTCCTTTTGCATTTGAAAGTGCAAAAAAAACATTGCTCGAATGGATAAAAATCAGATAAATTTTAACGGTGGTTGTGTTTCGACAAGCTCAACAACCAAGCTCTCGAAACCACCATTAATAGTCACGGTATTAATTAGATAAATGTAAGGTGATTGTATGGATATTTCTAAGATTATTTTTTTAGTTTCTACAGGTATATTTTTTGTTTTGTTTTTTACAATTCCGTTTAGGGTAAAAAATCTTAAAAAAAATGCCGGAGAATGCATTTTAAAACTGACTCAGGCTTCTGTTTATAAAGCAGTTTTTATTTATCTTGCCGGATTTTTGCTTATTATTTTTACGATGCTTATAAAATTTTATCCATTATATCAGTGCATTTTTTGTTTGTGTGCCCTGCTTGGCGAAAATATTGCCATGCGCGAATTTATTATGAGCGGAAAATACGGGGTTTATGAAAATGGTATAATTGCTTCGACACAGTTTGTTCGTTTTTCTGATATTCTTTCGTTCCCTGTGCTTGAATTGCCGGCAGAAGAGCGGGAACGTTATAATCCTTGTGAACTTTCAATTGTTTCAAAATCTAAATCAAATATCACTTTAATTTTTGCTTCAAAAGAAGAATGCGAAAAGGTAACGAAAATCGCCCGCGAAAAAACAGCTCTTTAAAATAAAACATCCCGAAAATCAGATTTCGGGATGCCTGTATATATTTGAACATTCCGGAGCTTAGCTTCTACGGAATGGAAGGTGCAGAAACCGAACCTTAAAGCTCGAATTCTGCACGTACATACTTTATCATCATTTCTGGTAATTAACAACCGCTTCCGAAATTAAAGGAATAAGCTGTTTTTTTCTTGAAACAACGCCCTGAAGATAATAAACATTTTCTTCGCTTTCCGGGAAAGTTATGAATTCCTTGAATTTAGGGTCTGCATCAATAAGAAGTACGCTTGAAAGTTTTGTAATGTCTGTAACAAGCAGGCACGAAAACAAAGCTTTGTGACCCCGGCGTTCAATTTCAAGTTCTGTCATAAAGTCAGCCTTGCGGTCAAGAACTTCCTGAGGATTTCCAACTTCAATCTGGCTTGCCGTGTAAGAAACTTTTCCTTCAACATATTCTTTCATGTCCTGATGAACAAGTTCACTTGCGGAACGCCCCTTGATGTTGCTTCCTGCAATCAAAATTTCATTGCCAAGTTTTTTTATGTCCAGATCTGTTATGTCAGAAAGATATTCTGCGGCTTCCCGGTCTGCTTCTGTCGTAGTTGAAGACTGAAGAATTAGGGTATCAGAAAGAATTCCGCAAAGTAAAAGAGGTGCAATGTCTTTAGGAATTGGAATTTTATATTCCTTGTATAAACCTGTAATCTGAGTAGATGTTGAACCTACCGGGCGGTTAATAAAGGTAATTGGATTTTTTGTAGGAATTGCTCCGATTCTGTGGTGGTCAATCACTTCCTGAATTTTGTAATGTTCAATTCCTTCTACGGCCTGTGTAATTTCGTTGTGATCAACCAGAATAACTTCTATGTTTGGTTCTTTTAAGAGATCGTGCTCAGAAATCATGCCAATAACTTTTTTGTTTTCATCAACAACAGGAAGATATTTGCAGTGCGCGTCCTTTAATATGTCTTTGATTTTTGAAACTGTATCGTTCAGGCTTACAGTTTGAATTTCTACGTCGCCCATTACGTTTACCGGCATAGAATAAGCAATCAGCATTGAAGTTGGCGCTGTTGAATAAGGGCTTACAATTACCGAAACTCCGTTTTTTTCGGCAAGCTCACGTAGTTTTTTATCAATTACATAGCCACTGGTAGTGATAAGAAGTTTAACCTTGTGTTCAATGCAAAGACGGTGAATGTCTGTTCTGTCGGAAGCAATTACAACAATGTCTTCGGATGAATGAGCTTCAAGTCGTTTTACAAAAGTTTCCGGCGAAGATGAACCAACGTGAATTGATGCCTTAAAGGTTTTGTCCGGTTCATTGATTATAATTGGCTGAGCATTCAGAGTTTTTAATATAAGATTTATGCTTGTTGTAAAGTTGTGCTTTTTTTCTGGATTAAGGATTGTAAGCACGCCTTTTGCAAAACCCGAATAGTGAAGCAGCGAAAGATATTTTCCATCATTGTCCACAACCGGCATTACGCGGTTTGCGCTTTTTTCCATTTTAGCAATTGCTTCCCAAATAGAAACGTCTTTGTTAATTGTTTCTATATTGTCCTGCATAAAGTATTTAACTTTGGGAATTAAATCTGGAACATATTCCGGGCGTGGGATCTTAAATTTTTCAAAAATATATGCAGTTTGTGGATTTAAATGTCCTGCTCTGGCCGCCTTAAATTCCGGGTATCCAAGAAGATTCTTAAGTCGGGCATAACCGGCTGCAGAAACAACAGCGTCTGTATCCGGATTTTTATGACCAATAATGTAAACAGTTTTATTCATAGCTTAGATAATAGCACAATTGTTTTTAAGAGGCAAAGTGGGGCAAATGCATTTAATTTAGGTGTTTTGAAAAAAAAATCGGAGCTGAGAGGAATTGAAAACACGCTTGAAGCCTGCTGATTGCGCAATAACAAAGGTCGCAATTTTCATTTCAAAGGTTCGTTTGCGTAACCTTTGTTTCGAGTTTTTGCTCGCAAAAACTCGTAGACGTTCGTTAGAACGTCATTTCCTTACAGGCTTCACCGCGTTGTTTTCAAGTACTCGAAGCGGGAGATTTTTTTCAGAAACAAATGAATTAAAGTGTAGGGTATTTATCGAAATAAGCCTTTGTTTCTTTTGCAACAATTCCGCTCAGAACAATCAAAGAAATACAGTTTGGAATTGCCATAAGACCGTTTGTAATATCAGCAATTGTGAATACCGCATTTACAGTAAAATATGGTCCAATTGCAATTGCCACAATGTAGATTACGCGGTAAATCATAACCCATTTCATGTGACCGTTAGAAATATATTCAAGACATTTTTCAGAGTAGTAGTCCCAGCCCAAAATTGTTGTAAATGCAAAGAATGCAAGACAAAGCATTAAAAGGAACTGTACAGAAACACCGTCTCCGCCCAAATCAAAAGAAAGAGCAGCGGCTGTAAGTTCAACACCTTTTTTTCCGGCTGCATTAAATGTAGGGTTACAAAGTGCAATTACGATTGCAAGACCTGTCATTGTACAAACGATAAGTGTATCAATTACTGTACCTGTCATGTTTACAAGGCCTTGTTCAACAGGTTCTTTTGTCTGAACCGGAGCAGCAGCAATTGGCGCAGAACC
>DEEV01000074.1:20351-20590 GCA_002350445.1 Treponema sp. UBA2869
GCTTCGTTAGAGAAGATACCGCGTGCAATACCTTTCTGCATTGAATCTGTAACCTGTTTAATTGTCCATCCTATTGCACCACCAGCAACGGCCTTAAATCCTAATGCAGACTTAAAGATAAGTGCAAATGCTTCTGGAATGTGAGTTGCGTTCATAATCAAAACAGAAAGTCCAAGGAAAACATAAATGATTGCCATTGCAGGAACAATTTTTTCTGCAACTTTAGAAATGCGTTTAAG
>DEEV01000074.1:20625-25220 GCA_002350445.1 Treponema sp. UBA2869
CCTCCAAGAATTACAAGTGCGGCACAAATTGTAACTACAGCACCACCAATAACAGTTGCCCAAGTGTAATCTTTTCCTGCAAAGTGGAATGCAATATTTGTGCTGTTTGCATCAAATGCCATATTAACAGCTGATGTAATACCGTTAATCTGAGTCATTGTACCAATTCCGAGCAAGCCGGCAAGTACTCCGAAAATTGCAAACATAATTGCAAGCCACTTCCATTTTTTGCCCATTCCTTTTTCAATTGTGTAGAATGGTCCTCCAAGAACGTGTCCGTCTTCTTTTACTTCNNCTGCATATTTTGTTGCAGTTCCTAAAATTGCTGCAATCCACATCCAGAATAACGCGCCCGGTCCGCCTGCTGCAATAGCAGTTGCAACACCTACAATGTTTCCTGTACCAATTGTTGCCGAAAGTGCAGTACAAAGAGCAGAGAAACCAGAAAGTTCACCATGTCCTTCGTTTTCTTTAAAGATAGATTTGAAGGCTCTGCCAAGTTTTGAAAACTGAAGTCCTCTTGCACGGATTGTAAGGATTAATCCTGTTGCAAGAATAAGGATGATTGTCGGAATTCCCCAGACAACATCATCAATCAAGTCTAAAGTTGATTCAAATTTTAGAAGAAATGAATGAAACATAATTTTTCCTTTGAGTATAAGATATTTAATTTTAATAATTTACCGCATTGTTTTCAATAATGCGAGGCGAAAGGCTTTTTTTTCACATTAACTGAATTACAGATGCGTTTGCCCGAAAAAAAGTTTAGCGCAGGATTAAAAGTTGTGGTAAAATAGAGAGGATACCACTTTGGAAGGAAAGAATGGATTTTCAGAAATTTGTAGATACTTTTCATCAGATGGCATGCGTTATGTCAGTAGAAAAGCTTCCTGACGGAAAGTATGGAAAAATTCGAATGGTTGCCGGAAACAAACCGTATGTTGACTCCATAGAGAACAATCCTGATATGCCTCAGGCTATGGTTAAGAAATTTGTTCCGGATACAGAATATGAAGTTTACTTTCCAAAGGATAAAAATTTTGAGCTTGTAATTTATGGGGCAGCAGTTTTAAAAAAGCCGACACATTCTTACGTTCACCCGGAGCGCTTTGATTTTTATTTTAATCAGTTTTATATTCCGCTTGAATACGAAAATGACAATCTTTGTTATTGTACTTACATTCAGGAAATTACCCGCAATCCAGATTCTTCTCAGATGTCAAAGGTTTCTAGTGATACTGCGGCAGAAGTCTTAAATGCTTGTATAAAGCTTCGCGGGGTTACAGATTTTAAACAGGCAATTACTGATGTTGTAAAGGACATCCGCGAAATTTGCGGTGCAAAATATTGTGCCATTTTGAGTATGGATGTTTATGCCAGAAACTGTTCGCTTTTGTGCGAAAGCTGCGATCCTGATAACATGGAAAACTACAAGCCGGACTGGTGTTCTCCGGAATTCTATGAAATTGCAAAAACCTGGGATAAAGTTATAGGCGGAAGTAACTGTGTTATTCTTCAAAATGAATTTGATTTGGAATACGTAAAAGAAAAAAGTCCTGTATGGTATGAATCACTTAAACGGGTAGGTGTAAAAAATCTTGTTTTATTCCCGCTCAAATTTGGAAGTGAACTTTTAGGCTATATCTGGGCAAATAATTATAATACGGAAAAAGTTCTGCACATAAAGGAATCTCTTGAGCTTACAACGTACTTCCTTGCTTCTGAAATTTCGGGCTATCAGATGTTTGACCGCTTTAGAATTTTAAGTACAGTTGATTTACTTACCGGTCTTTTAAACCGAAACGAAATGAACAACCGCCTTATGCAGCTTAGTTTAGACACCCGCAAAAATCAGCCGAACATAGGTATAATTTATGCCGATTTAAACGGTCTTAAGCAGATGAATGATACAGCGGGCCATTCAGCTGGAGATGATTTGATTAAGCATGCCGCAGAAATTCTAAAAGCAGTGTTTGGCAATACGAATGCCGAAATTTACCGCGCTGGTGGTGATGAATTTATGGTTTTGCTGCGCGATGTAAAAATGCAGGATCTTGAAAAATATAATGAAGAATTAAAAGAAAACGCCTCTCATACCGAATCTGTCCGTTTTGCAACAGGTCTTTGCATAGAAAATGACAGCCATAATATTTATGACGCAATAAAATCAGCCGACACAAAAATGTATGAAGATAAGGAACTTTATTACAGCCTGCGTCCTGAATTGAAACGCCGCTAAATTTTCCTGCGCCAGCCTTTGATGTATTACAAGCCTTTTTCTTTCAATAAATACGATAAAAAATTACTCTAAAAATAAAAAGCTGGTGTATAATGTAATTATGGCACAGTTTATTTTTATTTGTGAAGAAGATGCGCTGTCTACTCCTATTGTTGAAAGGGTAAAAGAAGAATTTTCTCCGAATTTTGCAGGTTTTTCGCTTGATGACGTAATGGTTTATATGGAAACTTCTAAACCGGATATTGGCGTTGTCTATATGAATTCAATGTCGCCGGCTTCGGAATCAGGACTTCAGAATATCCTTACAAAGGTAAAAGGCATTCCGTTTATTCTTGTTGGAACTCGTGATGATTGCCGCCGTTTTCAGGGCTATAACAATGGCGAAGAAAAGCAGTTTATTTTTACACCAATCGGTTCAAATTCTCTTATAACGCAGCTTAAAAAGACTTTGCAGACGCTTCGGGGCGGTTCGGAAGCCGGGGAAGGTGATGCATCCAGCCGAAAGCATATTCTTGTTGTTGATGATGATGCAATTTTCCTTCGAACAATGATGAACTGGCTAAAAGAAACTTACCGTGTTTCTGTGGTAAAAAGCGGACCAGCCGCAATTACCTTTCTGGAAGGTCATGTTCCGGATTTAATTTTGCTTGATTACGAAATGCCGGATTGCGATGGGCTTGAAACGCTTAAGATGATACGCGCCCTTGATTCGTGTAAAGATGTTCCGGTTGTGTTCTTGACCGGCGTTTCAAAAATTGATGCGGTTCGTGAAGCTGTAAAATTAAAGCCTCAGGGTTATCTTCTAAAAACAATAGAATCAAAAGATTTGCTTTTAAAAATCAAAAAGGTATTAACCGACGGTTCTCTTTAATAATATATTTCTGTGCGATCTCGCACCTCCTGTGCGACTGCTTTTTAGAGGTGATTTATGAAAAATCCTTTTGAGTTGAAATTTAAGGATGACCGTGAGCGTCGTGAATTTTGTTTTGCCTGTGCCGACGTAGATGCAAGGCGGGTTTTTGTTTATATAAGCATTATTTTCTGTTTTGAAGTTTTTCTTCTTGTTTATGATGCGCTGACTGCAAGTGCAGATTATTCAAAGGTTCAGTGGGTTTACAGAATCTTAAATTCATATCTGGCATTTATTTCAGCTGGATTTATAGCCTATACAGTTTTTATCCGGCACAAAAAAGAACGCCGCGAAAAGTATATAAGGTTTTCGTATGTTCTTATGGATATTTATGCTGTGCTGCTTTTGATTGGTTCTGTTGCAGATGCAATTACGGGAACAATTTCGAGCGGAAGAGAAAACCTTACTATGTATTTTATAAGTCTTATGCTCGTTTCCTGCGTTTTTTACGTAAATTCATGGGTTGTTTTTGGAGCTGGTGTTGGACTTTTTACTTTTTTTGAAATTTTTACTCATGTTACAACTTTTTCAACACATCACACTTATGCGCCGTATCCGATTTTCATTATCTTTATTACAGTTTCGGTTTCATTTGTGCGCCGCCGTCAGATGCTTCAGCTTATACGCGAATCACTTATAATTAAGAAACTTCAGGAGCAGGCTGAACATGAAAACAAGCTTAAGTCGCAGTTCCTTGCAAATATGAGTCACGAAATCAGAACGCCTATGAACGCAATTGTTGGAATGAGCGAACTTGCCCTTGATTTTGACTTAAAAGACAGCGAAAAAAATACAATACGACAAATCAGAAGTTCGGGCATAAGTCTTGTCGGAATTATAAACGACATTCTTGATTTTTCGAAAATTGAATCAGGAAAAATGGAAATTGTTCCGGTCGATTATGATCTTGTAAAGCTGATGAACGATATTTCCAATGTTGTGCTTGTCCGTTTAAAAGGTAAAAATGTTGAACTTAGGCTTGAACTTGCGCCGGACATTCCTTCCATATTAAACGGCGATGATATGCGCCTCCGCCAGATACTTATAAACCTGGCCGGAAATTCTGCAAAATTTACAGAGCAGGGACATGTTTCTATAAGAGTTGAGCTTTGTAATGCTCCGGAAGAAAATTTGAATCAGCCGGAGGAATCAAATCTTGTATGGCTTAAAATAAGTGTTATTGATACTGGAGTTGGAATTCGTAAAGAGGATTTAAACAGACTTTTCGAAGCATTTCAGCAGGTCGACATGAAAATGAACAGGACTAAAGGTGGAACCGGGCTTGGACTTTCCATTTCTAAAAATCTTGTACAGCTTATGGGCGGTAAAATTGGTGTAGAAAGTGAATACGGAAAAGGTTCCTGCTTTTATATAATGCTTCCGCAGAAAGTTGTTGATAAAACCTTGTGTTCAGAAAAATACAAGCCTTTGTTCCAGGCGGCTGAA
>DEEV01000074.1:25238-28416 GCA_002350445.1 Treponema sp. UBA2869
GCGCTTTTGAATAAAAGTGAATTTGCGGCTTTGTTTGCAGAAAAAACTCTGGATGTTCATTTTACTGCTGAAAAATCACAAATTCTTGTGGTAGATGACAACGACGTAAATATCCAGGTTGCCTGCGGACTTTTAAAGAAATTTGGAGTTGTTCCTGAAACTGCAGCCAGCGGATACGAGGCTTTAGATAAAGTTTTTGAAAAGCACTATGACATAATTTTTATGGATCATCAGATGCCGGGAATGGATGGAGTTGAAACTCTTGAAAAAATCCGCGAAAGAGAAAACGCACAGCAAAATAATCAGAAAAATCACAGGATTGTTGTGGCTTTAAGTGCAAATGCGGTTAATGGTGCAAAAGAAATGTTCTTGTCGCATGGTTTTGATGATTTTGTTGCAAAACCGGTTCAGGGAAAAGATTTTGGCGAATGTCTCTTAAAATGGCTTCCTGAAAATCTGATTTTGTATAAAGACGACGCAGAAGAAAAAAATGAATCAGAACTTCCGTCAGATTTTCCAGAATGGAATAAAGAAAAACTTGAACTTAATTTTGCAGTTGAAAATGCAGGCGGGCTTGAAAATTATCTTAAAATTGCAAAATCGTTTTATAATCTTATAGATGAAACAGCCGCTTTATTGCAGGAATTTCTGAATAAGGGCGAAATAAAAAATTACACGGTAAAGGTTCATGCGCTTAAAAGTTCTGCAAGAATTCTTGGGGCAAAAAAACTTTCGCTTCTTGCAGAAAATCTTGAAAATTTAGGAAACAACTGGCTTGTAAAACAAGATGACGCAATTTTAAGTGAAATAAAAAATCTTACAGAAGAACTTTGCCTGTTGTATGTTTCGTACAAAGCTGAATTAAAGCCGGTTTTAGAATATGAAGAAAAAATGCAGAAAAATGGAGCGGAAACTGGCAGCGTAAACGGTGCAAATTCGTGTTCTGAAGATCAGGTTTTGAGTGCGGAAGAAGTAAAAGAAATTTTTAAGCGTATTTCGGATGCCGCCGGGCAGTGTGACCTTGATACTGTCGAGCAGGAATTTCTTGCATTAAAAAAATGCCGTCTGCCCGAAGAATTTGCCCAGACCGTCTCGCTGCTGGAAAAAGCAATAGACAATATAGAACTGGAAAGAATTGCTCAAATAGCCACTGAAAATATTTAATAATTTAAAAAAAGCCTCCCGTCTCACGTTATTGCAAAAGCAAAAAATTTTATGAAAATCATAATTGCTGTGATATAATAGCATAATATGGAAAAAAGAGAAAATTTTAAATCTAGAATTGGGTTTATTATGACATCTGCGGGCTGTGCCATTGGACTTGGAAATGTCTGGCGCTTTCCGTATATTACTGGAATTTATGGTGGTGCCGCCTTTGTTCTGTTTTATCTGATTTTTCTTGTTATTCTGGGTGCGCCAATAATGATAAGCGAGTTTGCCGTTGGGCGTGCAAGTGGAAAAAGTGCTGTGCGGTCTTTTCATGTGCTTGAGCCGGAAGGTTCAAAATGGCATATCTTTGGATATTTTGCAGCTGCCGGGAACTATCTTTTGATGATGTTTTATACGACTGTTGCTGGCTGGATGATTTCTTATATTTTTAAGAGCGCCGGCGGAGTTTTTTCAAACCTTTCTCCAGAACAAATTGGTGGTGTTTTTGAGCAGTCACTTGCAAACCCTGCAGAACAGGTTGTATGGATGGTTGTGGTTGCATTGATTGGTTTTGCAGTTTGCTTCCGCGGGCTAAAAAATGGAGTAGAAAAAGTTACAACAGTTATAATGACAAGCCTTTTGATTTTAATGCTTGTTCTTGTTGTTCGCGCAGTTACTTTACCTGGTGCTTCAAAAGGTCTTTTGTTTTACTTAAAGCCTGATTTTTCAAAAATGATAAATAATGGAATTGGTGAAGTAATTTTTGCCGCAATGGGGCAGTCGTTCTTTACGCTTTCGCTTGGAATTGGAGCGCTTGCAATTTTTGGAAGTTACATTGGAAAAGAAAAAGCAATTGCCGGTGAAGCATTAAATATCATTGTACTGGATACTTTTGTTGCTTTTATGGCCGGATTAATAATTTTCCCGTCGTGCTTTGCATTTGGCGTAAATCCAGGACAGGGACCAGGTCTTATTTTTGCGACACTTCCAAATATTTTTAATTCAATGTCTTTAGGAAGACTTTGGGGAACTTTGTTCTTTGTTTTTATGTCGTTTGCAGCAATATCTACGGTAATTGCAGTTTTTGAAAATATAATTGCCTTTGCAATTGATATGTTTGGCTGGAGCCGTAAAAAAGCGGTTCTTATAAATGCAGCCGCAATAATCATTTTATCTCTTCCTTGTGCTCTTGGTTTTAATCTTTTAAGCAGCATTTCAATTCCTAAAATTGGAAACCTTCAGAGCATAGAAGATTTTATTGTTTCTGATAATCTTTTGCCGCTTGGTTCTCTTATATATATTCTTTTCTGTACTTCAAAATATGGATGGGGCTTTAAGAATTTTATAGAAGAAACAAACACAGGTAATGGTTTAAAGGTTCCTTCAAAAATCAGATTCTATATCAGCTGGATTTTACCGTTTATTGTAATTGCAATCTGGTTAGTTGGATATATTCACAAGTTTATTTTAAATTAAAATTATGAAAAAGATTCTTTTAACATTTTGTTTAATTATTGGTTTGGTACTGCCGTTTTTTGCACAGTCGGCAGCAAAAGGAAATGTTGATCAGGGATTTCTAAATGACTTTGTACGCCGTAACTGGACAACGGCCGAAGGGCTCCCAGGAATGACTGTTACAACCATTTTGCAGGACAACAAGGGTTATATTTATATAGGAACTTACGATGGTCTTGTCCGTTTTGACGGTGTAGAGTTTGTAACTTATAACCGCATTCTTGATCCAAAATATGATTTTACGGCTGTCCGTTCAATTTTTCAGGACAGCAAGGGAAATCTTTGGGTCGGACATAATGATGAAGGTGTTACCTGTATTTCGCAGGATGGTACAATTGTAAAATATACAACAGAATACGGATTGCCACATAATTCAGTCAGGGCAATTTGCGAGGATAACGATAATAACATCTGGTTTGGAACTGCATCCGGCATCTGCTATTTAACGCCCGAAAAAGAAATCTGGTATCCGGATGGACTAGACGAGCTTGGGCAGTCAACAATTCAGGTTTCA
>DEEV01000074.1:28528-37532 GCA_002350445.1 Treponema sp. UBA2869
AAAAATCCTTCTGTAAACGAAGTTTGTCAGGATAAAACCGGAGCATTCTGGTTTGGTGTTGCGCCTCATTATGCTGTAAGAATCAAAGATGCCGAAGAAACGGTATTTAATATCAGTCATGACCATCAGACAGGAACTGTAGTTAATTCAATTTTGCAGGATACAATCGGAAGCATGTGGTTCGCAGGTGACAGCGGAATCACTGTAATTCATAATGGAATGTATACATATTATGATAAGCGTAACGGAATTGCAGATGATTATATAAACCAGATTTTGCAGGACAGGGAAGGAAATATCTGGATTGCATATAATCGTGGCGGAATTGAAAAAATGAGTCAGGGAAAATTCAGAACTATTTCCATGCCTATTGCCGTTAATTCAATTTGCGAAGATACAGTTCGTGCGCTTACCTGGCTTGCGGCAGACGATGGACTTTATTGTTACAAGGACGGAAAATTCGTAGAAAATAAAATTACGGAATTCTGCAAAGGTTCGCGAATTCGTAGTGTTGCAATGACAAGTGATAAGGAACTTTTAATATCCTGCTATTCAGAACTAAGTCAAATTAAAGTTTCAAAGGATGATAAGATTACTTTATGGAAAAAATCTGACGGGCTTGCAGGCTTAAAAGTTCGTGTTGCAATAAAAACTACAGCAGGAGATTATTATATTGGTACGACCCAGGGCTTGAGTATTGTAAATCACTCAGATGGAAAGATTATAAACCTTACCCGCGAAGAAGGTCTTGATAATGAATTTATTATGGCTCTTTACGAGGATGCTGAAGGAAAAATCTGGGTTGGAACAGATGGCGGTGGAGTGTACATTCTTAAAGACAGGCAGATTGTTGAACATTATACTTCGGAAGAGGGGCTTGCCGGAAATGTAATTTTTAAGATTGCAAAGATTGATGATTCCCTCTGGATTACAACCGGAACCGGTATTTCGCGCTTTATTCCAGAAGAAGATTCGTTTGACAGCTTTAAAGCCGGAGACGGTCTTTTGACTGATGGTATTTTCCAGATGATTTGTGACTATACACAGACAGTATGGATGACCAGCAACCGTGGTGTTATTTCTGTTCCACTTTCAGAGCTTATAAATGAACCAGAAAATAACCATAAAAAGCTGAATGTAAAATCTTATGGTAATTCTGATGGTCTTGTAACAGGTGGTGTTACGGCAACTTCTCTTTCTATGCAGGATTCTTTAGGCCGAATCTGGTTTACACTTATTGATGGTTTTGCAATTTACGATCCGGTAAAATCTGGAAAGAATACAATTGCACCAAAGGTTGAAATTCAGGAATATTCAATAGATAACGTTTCGCACGACTGGCACGGAGAAAAAATCATAATTCCGCCGTCAGCAAAACGTCTTTCAATTAAGTATACAGGATTAAGTTTTATTTCATCTGACGGAATAAAGTTTAAATATGAGCTGAACGGCTTTGACGAAAATTTTACCGACTGGACTTCTATGCGTCTTGCTTCTTACACAAACTTAAAGCCTGGAAAGTACCGCTTCTTTGTAATGAGTCAGAATAATGATGAAGTTAGAAGCGACCCTATTTATATTGATGTAATAAAAAAACCATACATCTGGCAGCTTGCATGGTTCTGGATTTTAATTGGTTTGATTATTGCAGGAATTGCGGCTCTTATAATCTGGCTTAAGTGGTGTGCTATGCGCCGCTATCAGATTGAGCTTGAACAGAAGGTTCAGGAACGTACGCACGATTTGAAGCTTGAGAAGGAAAAATCAGAAAAGCTTCTTTTGAATATTTTGCCTGCCGAGGTTGCGAAGGTTCTTACAGAGCATCCAAATCAGACAATTGCTAAGAAGTTCCCGAATATTACAGTTTTGTTTACCGATATTGTAGGCTTTACAAAAATGAGCGATGGAATGACTGCAGAAGAAGTTGTTTCGATGCTTAATAAAATGATAACACTTTTTGATGAGCGAGCGACCCGCGAGGGTATAGAAAAAATTAAGACAATTGGGGATGCTTATATGGCAGCAACCGGCTTTGCAGATGACAATGCAGAGGACGGCGCATTACGAATGGTAAAATTTGCAAAGGGCCTTTTGGACGATGTTTATCAGTTTAATGAAGAGTCGCCGGTTAAAATTCAACTTAGGCTTGGTATAAACACCGGAAATCTTGTCGGCGGCGTAATAGGAAAATCAAAATTTATCTATGATATATGGGGCGATACAGTAAACGTTGCAAGCCGTATGGAAAGTACCGGTGAGCCAATGAAAATTCACGTTACACACAGCACTTATCTTTTAACAAAACAGAACTTTGCTTACAGCGAAGGTGTAGAAATTGAAGTTAAGGGTAAGGGTATGATGAAAACTTACTTCTTATAATTATAGAATTTGTTTATGGTAAATGCTTTTGTGATAAGTTGAAATAAAAAAAACGGAGCAGAGAGGAATTGAAAACACGCTTTGAGCCTGACGCGCGTAAGCGCGTATAATAAATTTCTTTACAGGCTCAACCGTGTTGTTTTCAAGAACTCGATGCAGGAGTTTTTTTTATATAAGCATATTTACAAATGTATTTACCTAAAGTCCGCGGGCCCATTCGTAGGTGCTAAGATATGGATCAGGTTTTATTGCCCCCGGCGTAGCCCATATTTCATCAATAAGACCTTTTTCATTAATTTTTCCTATTCGAACCTGCTTGTACAGATGCTGGTTTGAACCGTCAATTGTAACAGTTCCCTCTGGAGCAGTAAAACTTAAACCTTTAGATGCCATTCTTACGGCTTCTACTTCAAAGCTTTTTGCTTTTTCACATGCCGCTGCCCACATGTAAACGGCAATATAGCCTGCTTCAATAGGGTCTCCTGTTACACGTTCGTTTCCATATTCTGTTTTGTAATTTGCAACAAACTTTTCGTTGCAGTCAGTTGCTGTTGTTTCGTAATAGTTCCAGGCAACATACTGATTTTTAAGATGTTCAATACCAATTTTAGAAACTTCTTCTTCTGAAATTGAAAAACTCATGACAGGAATTTTTTCAGAAGTTATTCCGACTTCGCTAAGCTGTTTAAAGAAATATAAGTTCGAATCACCGTTTAAGGTGTTCAAAATTACATCTGGTTTTTCGCGTTTAATGTCGTTTACAATTGGTCCAAAATCTTCGTGTCCCATTGGAACGTAAATTTCTCCTGCACATTCACCTTTAAGCTGTGCAAGCTGAGCCTTAATGATTTTGTTTGCCGTACGTGGGAAAATATAATCACTTCCAACAAGGTAGAATTTCTTTCCAAAATGTTCAGCGCAGTAATCAACTGCAGGAACTACCTGCTGGTTAGGAGAAGCGCCCATATACATAATGTTCGGGCTTGCTTCCATTCCTTCGTACTGAACCGGATACCACAAAAGATTAAAAAATTCCTCAAAAACCGGTTTTACAGCCTTTCGCGATGCCGAAGTCCAGCAGCCAAAAACAGTAGAAACTTTATCTTCTGTAATCAGCTTGCGGGCCTTAATAGAAAAAGTTGCAGGATCACTTTCGCCGTCTTCTTCTACAACTTCTATTTTGTGTCCAAGAACGCCGCCGGCTTCGTTAATTTCTTTTATGGCCATCAGCTCAGAGTCTCTTACCGGCGTTTCACTCATTGCCATTGTTCCTGTAAGAGAATGAAGCAGACCAACTTTTACAGTCTTAACTTCTTTTTGTTTGCATCCTGAAAGAGCAAGAACCATAGTGGCTGTCGCTGCAATCATCAAATTTTTTTTCATAACAACTCCTTATAAATTACACGTTAGCGGTCGCACAGGAGGAATTACACCTCCATATATGTTTTATATTTTGAAATTACAAAATTTCATAAGTGGTCATAAGGCCTTTGCCTTTTATGTCACATTCTATAGGCTTACTGAATTCTATATCAGTTACGTTTGCTTCAGTAAGGTGTTTGTATACGGTTTCTGAAACCCTGATTTTTCCTTTTCTTGAAGCAGATTCCATTCTGCTTGCAACATTTACTGTGTTTCCCCACACATCATAAATAAATTTTGTGCGTCCGATAACACCTGCTGCAGCTGGTCCGCAGTTTATTCCGATTCTTATATTGAATTTTATTTTTGCAGTCTTATTGTATTCTTCAAGATCATCGAGCATGCCTTTTGCAAACGCTACCATTACTTTTGCGTGGTCTTTGTTTGGGGTCGGGAGCCCGCAGGCTGCCATATAAGCGTCCCCGATTGTTTTGATTTTTTCTACGCCGCTGTTCTGTGCCCTTATATCAAAAAGACTGAAAAGTTCGTTCAATGCATGAACAATTTCTGCTGCAGTATATCCGCTTGAAGTTTTTGTAAAATCAACAATGTCAGAAAAAAGAATTGTAACATCGTCATAGTTTTGACCTATAGAGTGAATATTATCCTTAAGCTCATTCGCAATTTGTTCCGGCAGAATGGCACGCAAAAGATGATCTGATTTTTCCTTTTCGAGCTTAAGTTCAGAGGTACGTTCCTGAACCATTTTTTCAAGACGCAGATTTTCCTTAATGATTTTCTGCTGTTTTACATAGAATGAAAGAATCAGAGAACCTAAAATTCCAATTATAAGAACAACCCAGAAAGCCGGAATCTGATAAATGTAAGGCTTTTGCACAAAAAGTACAGCTTCTGCCTGTTCAGAATAAAAGCCGTCTCCATTAATTGCGTTTACATAAAAAATATGATTACCAGGTTTTAAGTTTGTATACGACATTGAGCGTAAAGTTGTAGGCGGGCAGAAATCGTCTTCGAAGTTTGTGAGCTTGTGTGTAAAAGTAAGGCGTTCCGGTGCATCAAAGCTTAAACCAGAATAGCTTATGTCTACACGCTTTGTTCCAGGCTTTAGGGTGATAGAAATTGTATCACTTGGATAAAGCCTGTTATCCAGAACAATGTTGTTGTCTACTGTTACAGTTTCTATCTGAACCAGCGGCATAATAGGATTTTCGGTTACTTTTACCGGGTCGTAAATTGCAATTCCATCTACCATTGCAATCCAAAGCCGTCCATAGCGGTCTACAAGGTTTTTTGCTGTTGATGTAGGCCCGTTAGAATCAAGCCCGTCGTTTTTGTTGTAGAATTTTACAGAAATTTCTTCGCGTTTCCCGTTAAGAAAATCCTGAACATCAGAAAATGCGGTAGACGAAATTCCGTGATTGCTTATCATCCACATCATGTTTGAGCCGTCTACAAGAATCTGGAACATCGAATCAGTTTGAATTCCGTTTTCAGAATCAATATTTTCAAAAACTGTTGGTTTTCCTTTTTTACTGTCAAAGTTAGGACATCTTGTTATTCCGCTTCCGCTGCAAATCCAGAAAGCACCGTCCAGATTCTGATCTATTTTGAATATTACGTTTCCGGCAAGTCCGTCTTCTGAAGTAATATGAGAAAATAATTCTTCATTCTTCATAAGGTAAATGCCGCCACCGTCTGTTCCAATCCAGATTACACCGTTTGTATCCTGATAAAGAGCCATTACATATTCATTTTCAAGTCCGTCCAGCTGCTTTAAGTTTTTTATTGTTCCGTCGCGGTGAATAATGCTTAAGCCTGTTGTTGTTCCAATGTAAAAATCACCGTTTGCAGCTTCTATTGCAACTCTTACTTTATTACCTGCAAGACCTTTTTCTTTACTCCAGTTTTTTATAGCTTGTCCATCGTAAAAAAGCTGTCCAGGGGCTGTGTAACAGCTTGCAAGAATATGTCCGGCTTTTGTTGCTTCTACGTCTCTTATTCTAAGTCCTTTTGTGTATTCTGTAAGTTGATTTTTTACTTCGTGGTCATTACTAAAGCAGCGGATTCCGTCGTCTGTTGCAGCCCAAACGTTTCCAAAACGGTCTTCTTCTATGCTGTTTACGGTTATGCCAAGTTTTATCATGCGGAAACGACCGTTTGTAAGTTTGCCAACGCCGTTTCTGTCAGTTGCAAACCACAGATTATCTTCGCGGTCGCAGACTATTTTATTGATTTTTGCTTCAGAAAGATTGCTTCCTTCATATTCATAGAATTTTCCATCTGAATAAACAACAATTCCTTTTTCCAGACCAAACCAGATTGAACCATCTGCCGCAGGGTAAATTGTGTAGGTGGAATTTGTGTCCATTGATGTATGGGAAATGATTTTTTGGATTTTACCGTTTTCCAGTTTATAAAGGCCATTAGTTCCAAGTCCTATCCAATAGTTTCCTTTTATGTCCTGAGTGATTGCAGTTGCAAAGAAAACTCCAAATCGGTCAAACTGCGCGTGAGTTCTGAAAATATCGTTGCTGTATGAAAAAAGTCCACATTCATTTGCCGTTAAAAGCCAGATTCTTCCGGTTGAATCACAATACAAAGAAGTTGCAATAAGTCCTTTAGAAATTGTTCCGGCTTCAAACTGCGGTGTAATCATGTACCCCTGAGGAGTAATGTAAACAACTCCGGCTGCGGTTCCAACCCAGATATTTCCGCGTTTGTCTTCGCAAAGACAGCGTACAGAATTATTAGGAAGTCCGTTCCAGGTTGTGTAAACTTTTTTTTCTGTTTTAGAGATTTTTTGCAGCCCTTCATCATTCGAGCCAATCCAGATATTTCCCTTAGAGTCTTCAAGAAAAGCTCTTACAGAAACAAATGAAAGATCATTAGAAGAATTTTTTTTATGTGTTGTGAAGGAAACTCCGTCAAAGCGGGCGAGTCCTTCGTAGGTTCCAATGTTTATATAACCATCTTTTGTCTGTACAATGTCTGTAACGGTTGTTCCGTTTAATGTTCCAAATGAATTCCAGCTTTGGTAAACGTAGTTGTCAAAAAAAGATTGCTGTCCAAAAACTGCCTGACAAATAAAAATTCCAAGTGCCAAAAAAACAATTTTCTTCATATAAATATATTATAGACCTGAAATTGGAATTTACAATTTTTTTGTTTCTGCGTTTAAAAAATGTATGTAAAAATGAGTCCTAAAAATATCTTCTTTTTTGACAATTTAAGATTCATAAAATACAATTTAAGGACGTATGAACGATTCAATTAGAACAATCAGCATTGTAGTGCTTTTTGGACTTGCCTTTTTTTCTTTACAAGGCGGTATTTTTTTAATGTCCGGACATAAACTAAAAACAAACAGCCGCCGGACATTGATTATGCTGCAAATTATTACAGGAATTTTGCTTTTTTTTGATGCCCTTGCGTATGTTTTCCGGGGAAATACAACGTCGGTCGGATACTTTATGGTCCGGATAAGTAATTTTATAGTTTTTGCGCTTAATTATTTTATAACTTTCTTTTATTGTTTTTATTCTGCAGAGTTTATAAAGTCTGATCTTCTGGAATTTAAAATTTTTCGTTCGCCTAAGGACGCTGTAAAAAACGGAATTCCAATTCACCTTTTTATTGTTTTTTATATTTGTCTTGCTGGCATTGTTCTTACAATTGTAAGTCAGTATACGGATTTGTTTTACTATATTGATAAAAACAATATTTACCATAGAAGTGCACTTTATCCTCTTAGTGTTGTACTTGGACTTTCGCCAGGGCTTATTACAATAGCAATGATTTTTCAGTCTAAAAGGATTTTACAAAAAAATATTTTTATATCACTTATTGTATATCCTTTAATTCCTATAACAGGTATAGTTCTGGCTTTGTTTTGCTATGGAATTTCCTGGATAGATATTGGTTACGGACTGGGAGTATTACATCTTTTTTATTCTTCATTAAAATTAATGGAGCTTGAATTTTATTCAGATAAAAAAGATGGTCATCTTCTTAGCCCCGATTACAAGCGTACTTTTACAATGCCGGAAATAAAAAAACGAATTGCAAGAAGTCATGTATGGCAGGTTATAAGTGCGGTTTCCGGCGGACTTCTTCTGGTGCTTGTTATTGTTTCTATAACAGGAATTAACATTCCCGAAAGAAGACTTATTCTTAATAAACCTTATTTAGACAATAATCCATCAGAATCAGTTTGCGTAACCTTTTTGCGTGATTCTGAAAAAGTCTGGAGAGATGAAGGTGATTCAGACAGAATTGGTGCTCAATATAACGGCGTAATTTATAACAACATGAAAGCCACAGTCATTACAAACTGGGATGTTATTATTGATATTTCCGAAAACTGCAGCATAGATCCTGGTCCATGGAACGGAACTTTTTCAATTTCTCAAACAGGAAAAGTTCCGTTTGCTCAAAATGTAATGATTGTAAAAAAGCCGGCTACAAACGACAAGGAAAATATTCATGGTGCTGATTATTATCAGGTTACTCCGCTTAAAACTCTTGGTTTTGGATGCATAATGTATTCTCCAGATTCATTTTCGCCATTAAATTCAAGAATTGTTTTTTCTTACGAAAGTGTGCTTAAGCCGTTGTCGTATATTGTTTTTGACGTTGTTTTAGTTTTGCTTTCGATTCTTTTTATTGTTTCTATAACAATATCATTTACAGAAGGAAAAATTATAAAAGTTGAAGAAGAAAACAGAAAACTTGAAGATACGGTCAAAGAACGTACAAAGGAACTTCAGGAAGAAAAGAATCGTTCTGAAGAACTGCTTTTGAATATTCTTCCGGAAGAAATTGCAAAACGCCTTACACTGAATAAAAATGCTAAAATAGCGGATAAGGTAGAAAATGCTTCCGTACTTTTTGCAGACATAGTAGGCTTTACAAAAATAACAAGTACCCTTGATGCAGATACAATCGTAGGAGCATTAAATTCGCTTTATTCTCTTATAGACGAGCGGGCTAAACGCGAAGGAATTGAAAAAATTAAGACAATTGGAGATTCTTACATGGCGGCCGCCGGTCTTTTTGGAGAAAAATCCGCAGAGAAAAATGCACTTGCAATTGTAAATTTTGCGCGCGGAATGTTACAGGATATTGAAACTTTTAACGCTTCAAGTGATGTAAAACTTTTTATGCGAATAGGAATAAACAGCGGAAAGCTTATTGCCGGCGTTATTGGAAAAACAAAATTCGTTTACGACATTTGGGGCGACAC
>DEEV01000074.1:37713-44864 GCA_002350445.1 Treponema sp. UBA2869
TTATATGACTTTATACGACGAACTTCTAAAATATCAGGATTTAAAATACAAAGAATTTCAGGCGGCTCTTGTTCCTGATTTAGACAAAATTACGATGCTTGGAGTAAGAACTCCGGCTATGCGTAAACTTGCAAAAGAGTTTTTCAAAGCTCCGGAATCGGCTGTATTTCTTAAAAATCTGCCTCATAAATATTTTGAAGAAAATCTTATTCATTTTTTTATGATTTCAATGATAAAGGATTTTGACGAATGTGTTGCCGCTGTTGAAAAGTTTCTTCCGTACGTGGACTGCTGGCCGGTGAGTGATCAGGCGAGCCCGAAAGTGTTTAAAAAAAATCATGATAAACTTTTGCCTTATATAGAAAAATGGATCTTAAGCGACCATGTTTACACTGCGCGCTTTGGAATGCGAATTCTTATGAACGAATTCCTTGATGAAGATTTTAAACCGGCGTATCTTGAACTTGTGGCAAATAAAAAAGGCGAAGATTACTACATAAAAATGATGATTGCCTGGTTCTTTGCCACAGCACTTGCAAAACAGTATGATGCTGCTCTGCCGTTTATACAAAATCACCGGCTGGAGCAATGGACGCACAACAAAGTCATCCAAAAAGCAATTGAAAGTTTCCGTGTTTCAGAAGAGCACAAAGCCTATCTTAAAACGCTGAAGGTGTGAACAAGGCTTGATTTTTGACAGATTTGTATGCACCTTTGTACATAGCTGTTACATTCACTTTTACTAGTTAGTTGTTATTCCCTGATTGTCGCGAGATTATTCCAGAATGCTGACGTAACCGCCAAAAATCCAGACCATTTCTGTTTGCGCATCTGGCCAGGCCGGTCCTTCAACCATTATTAAATACCATGGCGCTGTTATGCCATCAATTGTGTCGTCTGTAACAGTTTTTGCAAGAACTTTATATTCTTCGCCTTTGAAAACTACTGTACGATCTTCAATGTATTGTCTTTTTTCGTAATTAAAATAATCAATATGAACAAGTTCACCTTTTAAGGAAGGTGTTTTACGTATTTTAAGATTCTCATTTATGCGGATTTTAATAGGATACTTTATACAGGGAATACCATTAAATTCATATTTTTTATATGGTGCAGAAGGCCGGTTGCTCCAGAATATTTTATCTTTGGAAATATATGCTCCCTGATTGTAAATATTGCTTATATCAAGATCGATGATATATTCTGTAGGCTTATCAGAATTCATTCCAAACTCATTGAAGCTATTTGCTCTTTCTTCATCAGTTTTTGTATAGACTTTATCAACATAATTGAATGGATAATTAATGATGATTTTATTTTTCTGAAACGAATATGTTCCGTCGCAAAAATGGGAATCAAAACCATCTATGGTAAACGTGCCGTCATCTTTAAATATTAGCCTTGAGTAGGCTTCAAAGCCATGACTAATATAAATTTCTCTGTTTTCATCAAAAAACTGTTTATATTCTTTATCTGAATGTTGTGCGCACACAGGTGCAAATGTACTAAATAAAATAAGCAATGTAAAAAATATTTTTTTCATACTATCTTATAGACTCCTCGTTTGTAGCAGCGCAGAATGTTTGATACTTCCTTGCGGTTCAAAAAAATTATAGCATGAGTGATTACAATTTGTAACCGTCTTAAATCTTTACCTTGACATTCTCTGTTTTATTTGGTAAAGTTCATTATCAAATTTTGGTGTGGTACCCAAGCGGTAAGGGATCGGTCTGCAAAACCGTCATTGGTTGGTTCAACTCCAATCCACACCTAATACAATAGAAGAAACAAAAAAAGATAGTCCAGTGGACTATCTTTTTTTGTTTCAACTTATCAAATTTTTTTTACAATTCAGTCCACTGAACTGTGGTTTTTAGTTTTAACTTATTAGATTTTTTTTTTGCTTCAACTTATTAATTACTTGTATAACTCTATGCGGCAGGTGCTGGAGCAGTTGCGAAGCAAGCCGCTTGCGGCTGAGGGCTACCGAACTGCGGAAGGACCGACGGCAGTACCGAGGTACTGCCGGGCCGCCCGAATAAAAAAACGCAGCCCCGTTTGCACGGAACTGCGAAAGTAGAGGGTATTACTTTTTTCGGGAACTTCCCGTAGATTGCAATTTATACTGCCGGATTAACCAACCATTGGTATTTCGCTTTTTGAAGCAACGTTGTGGTATGCCCAGCTGTAAAGGATTTCTGCAACGTCGCGCAATGGTTTTCTGATTTTCAAGCCCATGTCGTATGCAAAGTTTGATGCGGCTTTTGTAGCTTCCGGATTCCAGAGTTTTGCATTTTCGAGGCTTACATAAGCGGCTCTTTCTGCTTCTGCAATTGCTTTAATATGAGCGTTCATAAGATTTGCTGTTTTGTTGTCTTTTGAACCGTCTGCTGAAACAAGTGCAATGCGGCAGTTTTTATTTGTCAATTTAATTTCTTCAACAAGTTCAAGGTAGTTTTTGTCGAAAGAAGCGTAATCGTTTGCAAAGCTGTTGAGTTCTGATTCGCCAATGTGAATAAGTACTGCTTCTGGTTTAAGCTCGGCAACGTTTGCCTGGAAGTATGACTTTGCATTTGCAAGTGTGAAAGCTTCTGAGCTTTTGTTGTAAATGTCGAAGTTGAAGTTGTATTCTTTTGCAAGTTCGCTTACAGGAATTGCCTTGTCTGAAGTTCCACCAAGAAGAATAACTGCGTTCTTTTTTTCTACTGCTTTTGCAGGTTTTGAAATTAATTCATCCAATGAATTTGTGTAGTTAGTCATATTTTCCTCCTTTACGGCTTCTACCTTGAGCTCAATTTTATTTACTTTTAAGTTCTTTATATCTTCAGCTTTTTTATCCAAAGCTTTATTTCTTATGTAAACAAATACGTTTGTCATTACAATTGTAAGGTTCAAAAGATATACGGCAAATACATAGTTGAACTGACCGTTTATAATTTTTGCAGAAATACCTGCGAGGTATCCTGTAATAATAAGGATAATAAACGGAAGACTTGTTCCTTTTGCTGTTCCAGCTCTGTAAGCCTTTACTACGTTTAACGGCCATGAAAAACCGAAACAAACTAACATTGATGCTTCAAAAAGGTGTGCATAATTCATTTTTTTTACCTCATAAACTTTTTAGTTTTACTTTTTTTCTAACCCGGCTTTTGCAGGTGAACTCCGTCTTTGCCTGCTGGTTATGGCAGCAGACAGACGGAAGTAAAACTTTTTTAATGTCTTCATAATAGCGGTGTTCAATCGCGCACGCAATTTTTTGAAAGAAAAGAAAACGTTTTAAAAGATAAAAAAAATAATTTGTCCGGCGCTTTTTTTACTTTCAAAAGTCGAAATAAATTTGCTAATATAGTATATAATTGAAGATATGAAGGAAAAAAAATCTGGAGAACTGAATTCTATTAGAAAGGAAATCCGCCGCACTCAGCTTGTCCTAATTATTTCTGTAACAATTCTTCTTAGTCTTGGCGGTGCTTTTATAAATATTTCTTCTGCTGAAAAGGATTTTAGCGAAAGCCTGCAGAACACTTCGGAACTTATTACACGTCTTTACAGTTTTACAAAAAATTATACTCAGCCGGAACTTTGCATTTATATGGACAGTGTTGTAAAGGAACTTACAGATGTTGATATTATTTCGGTTGTAGATAAGAATTTTAATCGTGTTTATCATACTCATCATAACCTGATAAATACAAAATATGATGGAACTATTCCGGATTTTTCTACACACAAGAGCGGCTATTACACGGAAGATGATATTGGTCCGTCGGGTTTGCAGCGAAGAACTTATTCTGCAATTTATGATTCGGACGAAAATTATGAAGGATTTATTATGACAATTCGTCTTAAATCTTCCATGAAGCTTATTACTTTTAGAATTCTGATGCTTTTTGTAGTTGTTACTGTCTGTGCAATTTTTGTAGAAGCGCTTATTGCATTCATTATATCTAAGAAAATCAAAAAAGAATTTCTTGCTTTTACAGAAGATTTTGAAGGAACAAAGATTCTTGTTGATTCGATGCGTGCAAACAATCATGATTTTACAAATAAGCTTCATGTAATTCTTGGGCTTATTCAGATTGGTGAATACGACAAGGCTGTCTCTTACATTCAGAACATTTCTATGATTCAGCGCGAGACTATAAGCAAGGTTATGAAACTTATAGAAAATCCTTCTTTTGCGGCTTTGATTGTTGGAAAAATTGCGCGTGCTTCGGAATGTGATGTGCGGTTTATTTTGCAGGAAGGAATTTGTTTCAGGTCTGAAGATATTGCAATTCCTTCGGAAGCACTTGTTACAATTACCGGAAATCTAATTGATAATGCTTTGGACGAGATGAACAAAAGCATTAGTGATATTGGAACTGTAAAGGAACTTGTGTTTGGTGTATATACTCGACCGGGCAGCCTGCTTATTACGGTAAAAGATACGGGCGGCGGAATTCCAGAGGAAATTGGTGATAAGATTTTTGAAAGTGGATTTTCTACAAAGGGTACCGGACGTGGCATAGGGCTTTTCCATACAAAACAGCTTGTAGAAAGTCTTGGAGGAAAAATTTCGTATGAATCTGAAACAGGTCGTGGAACCTGCTTTATGGTTACAATTACAAAAGGAAACGGAGTTGACTAAGAAGAATAAAATTCTGGAGAACTTAAGATGAGTTTTAAGGTTTTGGTTGTAGAAGATGATCCTATGGTTTCGATGATAAACTGTCAGTTTGTCGGAAAGAATCCTGATTTTACAGTGGCTGGCAGCTGTCGTAACGGGCAGGAAGCGCTTGAATTTTTGAAAGAAAATCAGGTTGATCTGATTATGCTTGATGTTTACATGCCTGTTATGAGCGGGACCGAAACCCTTAAAAAAATCCGCGAAATGAAAATTGATGCAGAAGTGATTATGGTTACGGCTGCAAATGATACAGAAACAATCGGCGAAACTATGCATCTTGGCGTACTTGATTATTTGATTAAGCCTTTTACGTTTGAGCGTTTTAATGTTTCACTCGAAAAATTTGTTGCGCAGCGAAAGCTTATAAAGGAAAATACTGTGATGGATCAGAGTTGTCTGGATTCTTTGATTACGGCGTCAAAGTCATCTGGAAATGAGATAAAAACGGCAGGTACTTCAGAGGCTGCAGGAAATCTTTCAGATAGAACAAACAGTGTGGAAGCAAGTCCTGCTTTTGAAAATCTTCCAAAAGGAATACAGAAGCGTACGCTTGAACTGTTTCTTGATTATTTTTCTAAAAATTCCAGCTGGAACAGTGTTGATGTAATTGCAGAAACTTTGGGAATTTCTATAGTTACTGTTCGAAACTATATGAATTTTCTGGCAAAAGAAAAATATGTTAGTGAAGATATAAATTACAGCACCGGCGGCCGCCCAAGTATGATGTACAAGCGGAATTAGAAGTAATAGGATGAAGCTACAAAAACTTTTCTGATGAAAAATATTAGTAGTTTCGGCGGATGCCAAAACTACAGATGTGGGAGAATGAAAAAAAATTTGTAAATCCTAAATCGAAGCACTGTAGTGCTTCGATTTTTAACGGATTTGCTATTATTCCCATCCGAAAGTTGCTGGCGGTTTATTTGTAGCGTCAAAATACAGTGCGTCTACGAACGGAAGTTCGGCAATTTTGTGAACAATTGTGTTCAGCAAATCTTTTGGCCACATTGCAAAGCGGGCAGTCATAACATCTTCTGAAATTACCGGGCGCAGTACAAAGGTTGCGTGGTCGGCACTGCTTGCGTATGGCAAATCAATTGTAAGATGCTGGAAGATTTTATCATACCAGCCGGATTTATGAAGTTCCGTCAAAACGATGTTGTCTACCTCGCGCAGCTGGTCTAAGCGGCGGCGGTCGCAGTAGCCTTCCTGAATCTTAAGGTCGCTGTCTGCAAGGCCAGGTCTCTGGAAAAGCTTGATACAGGTGCGGTTGATATACTTTGCCTTGTTTGTGATAGTTGAAGAACAAGCTTCGATTTTTTCGCGCTTGTCCGGGAAGTGGTAGAAGCCACTGTGGCCTGTTGTGGTTTCGACAGGCTCAACCACCGCATTCTTTGCTCCAGCCACCGTATTCTTTGCTCCAACCACCGGTTCTTCTGCAAATGTCAAAAGCGCTGGGAATCTGTAAGTTCTGAAATCTCCCTGAACACCAACCGAGCGGACCGGAAGCACGCTGCGTTTTAAGCTTGCGGTACACTTTTCACAGAACATATCAAGCTTAATATCATCAAGTTCTTTCTGTGCGAGAGGCAATTCCTCTGCATCCTTGGCATTTGGTTTTCCGTCATTACAAAGCACGTTGATAGAAAGTCCTGGTCCCGGGAATGGATGACGCATAACAAGTTCATCAGAAAGCCCAAGCTTCTTACCGATAGCGCGAACCTCGTCTTTGTAAAGGTCACGGATAGGCTCAATAATCAGCCCTTTGGCAATCAGTTCCTGAATTCCTGCAACGCGGTTATGATGAGTTTTGATTGTGTGAGAGTTCTTTGTTCCACCCGACTCAATAATATCAGGATACAAAGTTCCCTGAGCGAGCAGCCAGCTGTCATCAAGGTTTTGGCGGGCAGTAACTTCGTTACGAACGGTAATAAAGTTTTCACCGACAGCCATTCGTTTTTTCTGAGGATCTGTAAGACCTGCAATTGCTTTTAAAAAGCTTTCTGAAGCATCTTCTACGATGAAGTTTGTAAAACCGAACTTGCGGTAAGCTTCAGCAACGTTGTGGCTTTCGTTTTTACGCATAAAGCCGTTATCAATATGAAGACCAAGAACGCGGTCCTGCCCAAGAGCTTTATTCAAAAGTGCAAAGGTGATTGTTGAATCAACACCACCGCTAAGGAACAAAAGAACGTTACGACCATCTGCGTCTTTTTTAATATTTTCAAGAATGATATTTAATACAGTATCCTGATCCCAGTTCTTTTCCATGCCACAGAAATCTGCAAAGTTCTGGAAAATCTGATTTCCACAAGGTGTGTCTTTTACCTCGCAGTGGAACTGAAGTGAAAAGCGTTTTTTAGCAAGATTCTGAGTTGCAGCGAAAGGACAGTCCTTTGTGTTACCAACCATTTCAAAGCCTTCTCCCATCTGAAGAACGCCGTCCTGATGGCTCATCCATACCTGCTGGTCACCTTCAATG
>DEEV01000074.1:44930-56341 GCA_002350445.1 Treponema sp. UBA2869
ACATCAGCCTTGCCAACCTTTCCGTTGTAACCAAGCTGAACCATGTAGTGACCGTAGCACAAGCCTAAAATAGGAATATCAAGATTTAAGATTTCAGAATTGAATTCCGGAGTATCATCATCATAAACCGAAGAAGGACCGCCAGAAAAAACAATACCCTTTGCGCCGACAAGAGATTCAACATCAGCTGAAGGAAGGGCAATTTCAGAATAATAGCCAAGCATACGGAAACGCTTAGCAATCAAATGCGCATACTGCGAACCAAAATCTAAAACAATGATTTTATCTCTTGTCATATATAAACCTTAGAATTAGGAGTGCAAAGCGAGTTTTGGCAGCGTAGCGGACAAAACTCGGAAGTAACGTTACAACGCAACGTTACGCAATTATAGTGAGTTTGCGCGTAAATTGGAAGTGAAAGAAAAACTAAAGACCTCGGTTTTTGAGGTCGGCAACAAGCTGTACGTAAAATTCACGGACATCAAAGCCTTTTATATTTTCGCGGCAAAGATCAATCATATCACCATGCGAAATACCGCGTTTTGATTGCTGGTTTTCAATAAATATGTATTTTTCACCAAATTTAAAGGAATTTTCACCTACAAGTCCGTCATTTCTTCCATCAAAATGCTTTACAAGGTGGTAAGAAACATTCAAAGGAAAAGTTCCGCTGGTTGCTTTTTTCATAACAGAACCAACGCTCTGCGTATAAACACCGTTTGCCTTAAAATCGTAATTATCAATTTCATCAGAAATAGCCTTGCATCCTGCAGCTGTAAGGTCTGTAACAGAATCAATAAATGACGGCTCATGATCTCCAAGTTTTTTAAGTGCAGTGTTGTAAGATGCTGCAATTCTGTTTTTTAAAGGAACTGGAGCGTTGGTTAAAAG
Source organism: Treponema sp. UBA2869 (assembly GCA_002350445.1). Lineage (GTDB taxonomy): Bacteria > Spirochaetota > Spirochaetia > Treponematales > Treponemataceae > Treponema_D. Next base: position 45,822 of record DEEV01000074.1, read on the forward strand.
ATAGTCTGCAAATTCGCAGCCCTTATGAGGAGTGTTGATGGTTGTAAGCGAAGCAATGTATTCGTTCATTCCAAGTTTTGCGATTGCGTATTTAATATCAAGTCCGCCCTTAGAATGTGCAATTACGTTTACTTTTTCGCAGCCGTAAACTTCGACAATTTTTTTTATTCGGTTAGCAAGTTCAATTGCGCTTTCTTTTACCGAAGAAGCTGACTGGTGTTCTCCATAAAAACAGGTTGCTCCGTTTTTTTCAAGTTCAGAGGGAATGCGGCCCCAGTAGTTAAAGCGTTTTGAATCTCTGAAAAATACGCCGTGAACAAAAAGAATTGGATATTTTGTTTTGCAAATTTCGAGTTTTTCGCGGGAAAGGTTCAGCCGGTTTTTCTTTTTTTCAAAAAAGTATTCCTGAAAAGTGATTGTGATTATTATTCCAAGTACAATAAAATTCACAACAGGAATAAGTCCAGTTAAAAGCCCGATTACCCTGTATTTTATGCCAAGCTGCTTTGAATAAATATAAACAAGAATTATTCCTGTCCAGAAAATGATATATTCAATAAAGAAGATTCCCAGTAAAGAAGCCCAATGTGAACGAAAAACATTTTTAAAGCCTTCATTTATTGAAAGCTGAATAAACCACAAAAGAGCAAATATTACTGTTACATAAAAAAGGGCAAGAAATAAATTTCCCAGCCCTAATTTTTCTAATCTTTTTTTGTCCATTTGTTATGTTTGTGAAGCAAACTCATTAAAACTTCACGCTAGAAGTCAGCCAATTTTGGTGCTCTTGGATATGGAATTACATCGCGGATGTTTTCCATACCAGTTACGTAGCGGATAAGGCGCTCGAAACCAAGACCAAATCCTGAGTGTGGAACTGTACCAAACTTGCGAAGATCAAGATACCAGTCGTAAATTGATTCATCCATATTGCGGCGTTTGATTTCGGCAAGAAGCTTTTCGTAAGATTCTTCGCGTTCAGAACCACCAATCAATTCTCCAATACCAGGAACAAGAACGTCAACGGCTTTTACAGTTTTTCCGTCATCATTTTGTTTCATATAGAAAGATTTGATTTCTTTTGGATAGTTGAAAACCATTACAGGGCAGCCGAAAATCTTTTCTGTAAGATAGCGCTCGTGCTCAGTTGCAATGTCGCAGCCCCAGTAAGGTTTGAATTCAAATTTAGCACCGTTTGCTGCAGCTTCTTCCAGCTTTGCAATTGCGTCTGTGTAAGAAATGCGCACAAACTTAGCTTTTGCAACTTTTTCAAGACTTTCAATCAAACCTGGCTGAATGCGTTTATCAAAGAATTCAAGGTCAGAGCGGCACTTTGTCAAAGCCCAGTTCAAAAGATATTTTACAAAGTCTTCCTGAATGTCCATGTCGTCGTTAAGGTCGTAAAAAGCCATTTCGGGTTCAATCATCCAGAATTCTGCAAGGTGGCGTGGAGTGTTAGAGTTTTCTGCACGGAAAGTTGGTCCGAACGTATAAACCCGGCTCAAAGCTGTTGCCATTGTTTCTGCTTCAAGCTGACCAGAAACTGTAAGCGATGCCTTTTTACCAAAAAAGTCCTTTGAGTAATCAACAATTTTGTGTGCATCTTCAATTTTCATTCCGCCGGCACCTGCTTTTACACCAAGTTCGGCAATTTTTTCAAGGCTCAGGGTTGTTACCTGGAACATTTCTCCAGCGCCTTCACAGTCAGAACAAGTAATTTCTGGTGCGTTGATGTAAACAAATCCGCGTTCCTGAAAGAACGAATGAACGGCAAAAGCCATCTGATTGCGAACACGGTAAACAGCTCCAAAAGTGTTAGTGCGTGCACGAAGGTGAGCGTTGTCGCGAAGATATTCCATAGACATTTTATTTTTCTGCAAAGGATATTCTTCAGGTTTTGCCTCACCAAGGCAAACAAGAGTTTCGAGAGTAACTTCTACAGCTTGTCCGCTTGCAGGACTTTCAATTAAAATACCTTCAGCGCGGAGGCTTGCTCCAGTGTTAAGCTTTTTAAGTTCATCTTCAATCTGATTTACATTTGCATTATTAGAAGGATTATTGCGGTCAAAAGTAAGCTGAATATTTGCAAAGCAGCTACCATCGTTTACTTGAATAAAAACTAAACCTTTTGAGTCGCGAACAGAGCGAACCCAACCGCATACTGTAACTTTTCGTCCGTCCGGAGCCGAAGTCAACAAATCTTTAATTAATACTGGTACCATAAAATGTATTCCTATTTAATAATAAAAATGTAATGTCCCGATTTTATCACTTTTTGAACAATGGGGGAAGTGTGTCAAAATGCTACACTTTTCAACCTCAGAAAGGCGGGTGTGTCAAAATGACGCATAGATAACAGATTTTTAGAAAAAATGAAACAAATTTCGAAATTTTTTGCAAAAAAATCATTTTTTTATTGCCGATTTAACTAAATTTTATTAAATTGCTGAAAAATTTATTACTTGGCACAAAACTTGCTATATAAATTATGTAGAAATAAAAAAAATGAGAGGTAAGCCGATGCGTGACGAAAATATTCTTTCAATGTATCTTAAGGAAATCAACAGAATTCCACTTCTTTCTGTAGAAGAAGAAAAAGAACTTGCCGTAAAGGCTCAGCGCGGAGACAAAGCTGCAAAAGAACGTCTTGTAAAATCTAATTTAAGATTTGTTGTAAACGTTGCAAAAAAATACAGAAATCACGGACTTGATCTTACCGACTTAATCAGCGAAGGAAATATTGGACTTCTTGTTGCAATTGAAAAGTTTGATGTTTCTAAAGGTTACCGTTTTATTTCTTATGCTGTATGGTGGATTCGTCAGAGTATTTTGAAGGCTATCTGCGAAAAGAGTCGTGCAATCCGCCTGCCGCTTAACCGTGCAAATGAACTTGTTCAGATTGAACACGCACGAAAAGTTGTCGGTACTAAAGAAAGCACTGCAAAAGAATACGAAGAAATTGCCCGAATGTTGAATATGGATTCTTCTCATGTTCGCGAAATGATTAATATTGGAAAAGAGCTTGTAAGTCTTGATGCAGAAGTTAATCGCAGTGAAAATGATTCTGCTCTGGTTGGCGACTTCCAGGAAGATACATTAAATGCTCGTCCAGAAGATGCTGCAATCAACAGTGCAATGAATCATGAAATTGATAATGTAATTCAGACATTAAAGCCAAACGAAGCTCGCGTAATTCGTATGCGTTATGGTTTGAACGGTGCAAAACCTATGTCTTTAAAAGAAGTTGGTGATGCCTGCGACCTTACAAAAGAGCGAATCCGTCAGATTGAAAAGCATGCAATTATCCGTTTGCAACACCCGACACGTGCACGCCGTCTGGAAGCTTTTGTAGCTTAGATTAATTTTTCTGGCCGGTTATAAATTGTATGGCATCTTCGCGGGCCTGCGACATAAGTTCCTTGTCCCGCGAAATATCGGCAATTGAAAACTCCAGTTCGCCGGCTTGCAGCGTTCCGTTTATTTCGCCCGGGCCGCGCGTTCGTAAATCCTGTTCTGCAATGTAAAAACCGTCCGTGCTCTGGCGCAGAGTTTTCATTCGCTCAATACCTGAAGCACTTATATTTTTACTGTAAATCAAAAAACAAAAAGACTGTTCGCTTCCTCTTCCTACTCGCCCGCGCAGCTGGTGCAGTTGTGCCATTCCAAAATAGTCAGCCTGCTCAATTACCATGCAGGTTGCGTTTGGAACATCAACTCCAACTTCAATAACGGTTGTTGCGGCAAGAACCTGAATTTTTCCATCATGAAAATCGTGCAGAATTTGAGCCTGTTCTTCTTCATCAATCTTTCCGTGAATCAGAGCGCATTTGTACTGCGGGTAAATGTGATTTTTTAAGTGTTCAAAACTTTTTTCCGCCGATTTAAAGTTTCGTCCGCTTTCAAGCCCTTCGTCTTCCGTAGAATTATAAACATAGTCAGAATTGATTGCCGGGTAAACAAAATATGCCTGGCGACCTTTTTCAAGTTCCTTGCGCACCGCTTCGTAAGCATTTGTTTCGTTGCCTTCTTTTACAAGGTAAGTTGTTATTGGCTTGCGACCCAAAGGTTTTGTTTTAATTGTAGAAACATCAAGATCACCAAAAAATGTAAGAGCAAGACTTTGTGGAATTGGTGTCGCGCTCATCATTAAAAGATTTGGCTCAAAGGTCATTCCATTTTCTTCAAAACGACCTTTGGCAATTATTGCCTGCCGTTGCATTACGCCAAAGCGGTGCTGTTCATCAATTACTGCAAGTTTAAGATTTTTATAAACAGTTTGTGTAGAAAAAAGTGCATGAGTGCCGACAACAATATCAATGTCGCCGTTTTTAAGTGCCTTTAGGAGCTGATTTCTGCCTGCGGCTTTTAAGTTTCCGGTTAAAAAAGCAGTTCTAATTCCAACTTTCTCAAGAAGATTTCCGGTGGTTTCTGCATGTTGACGTGCAAGAAGTTCTGTTGGAGCCATAAGGGCACACTGTCCTTTCCAGCTTATAACTCTAAGGCATATAAAAAGCGAAACAAGTGTTTTTCCTGAACCAACATCACCTTGTAAAAGCCGAGCCATCGTAAAAGACGGGCGAAGCGGCGGAGGCAGCCCTCGGTCCAGCTGATTCAAAACGCGTTCCTGTTCCATGTAACTTCGGTCAATTTCTTTGTCCATTTCAAAAATTACATTGCGCTGGTCATCTGTAAGTTCGAACGGAATTTGCTCCAGAAACTTTTTTTGAAGCGGTGAAAGAGACTGTGTAAATTCCTGCAAAGTGACTGTGTCGTCTGAAGCCTGTGTTTTTTCACCGGAATTTTCGTTTATGGCTCCGCGGCGTTTGTAGGAACGTTCAAGAATTATTTTTTGAAAGTGAAAGAGTTCTTCGTAGGCAAGCGTGCGTCTTGCGGCAGAAACATCGTCCATGTTTTGTGGATTATGAATAAGCTGAATGGCAATTTGTTTTGAAAGAAGATTCCGTTTTTGAATAAGCTCTGAAGGAAGTTCATCTTCTAAACCTTTTGCATACTGTGAAACAGCCTGTAAAATTGTTTTTCCAATTGATTTTTGCGTAAGACCTTCGGTGAGCGGATAAATCGGAACAATTTTTGAATTTAAAGGAACAAAATTTTTGAAATCATCTTTTTCGGCGTCGAAATTCTGATGAACCTGAGCTTCAAAAGCGGTACTTTGCAGCGAATTATATTTTACAAAAAAGTGCCCTGTGACTGTAATTATTGCACCGGGAACAAGAGTGTTTTCAAGAAATTTGCGGTTAAAGCAAATTAGCTGTGCGCTTGCGGTTCCGTCATCAATTATGATTTTAAGGGTTTTCATGTTTCCGTAGCCAAACCATTCGTGGCGAATAACTCTTGCAACCGTGTGAATTTTTGATGATGCAAAATCTTTAAGGGGAACTTTTTTTGTAAGATCCTCATATGAGCGCGGAAAAAACTTAAGCAGATCGCCGACTGTAAAAACATTCAGTTTCGAAAGCAAATCTGTTAATTTTGGTCCAACTCCAGAAACCGCAGAAACTGGAGTTTTTATATCATCAATCTTCATTTAGCTGAAAAATCAATATGGAATTTTTGCAAGAATTTTAATCAGTGAGATAAGCATAACTTTCAAAGCAATAATCGTAACTAAAGATGAAATCCATGTGATTAAAAGAGCTCTTTCGTAGCTAAGACTGCCTTTAAAAAATGTTCCGCCGATTTTGTATGAAACATTTTTTATCATCAAATCTACCTGGTTCCAGCCGGAATCGTATTCTGTGCGGCCGTGGTTTATTTTAAGGAAAATCCAGCGGATAAGCACGAGCAGCGTAAAGATTATAAGAAGTGAATGAATTGCATTAAAAATCATAGAAATAAGGCTTATGAAAATACCTGCTATATAAATGCGGCCTGTGCTTTGAATTTCGCCAAGTGTCGCAGAAAGAATAACAAGAAGTCCTATTGAAATGACCGGCGAAAAATCAATGTTTCCGAAGCGTAAAAAACTTATGCGCGAAAACAGGTTAAGGTACGGGCTGCAAAGTGAATCTAAAAATCTCCCGAAAGCTGTAAATTTAAGGCCGGGAATCCAGCTCATAATTACGCACAAAAAACACAAAAACGAATAAACTGTAAGAATAAAAGAAAGAATCGATAGAATAAGAAAAATCATAGTATACCTCCGTAAAAAACTTTAGCAGTCGCACAGAAAACATTTTGTTTACGTGCGCACAGGAATTAAAAGTACGTTATTCAGTCCAGACCGATTTTACCAGTGCAATTTCCTTAAGTTCTTTGAGCGACTCTTCGGAAGCCGACATGGAAATCTGGTCGTTTGCTTTGATAACATAAGGATTTTTTCCTGTATCAATATGAAAATATACTGAACAATTACCCATTTTATCAAATAAAAAATTCTTTAATTGCACAAGTGCTGTTTCTGAGTCGAAATTTGGTTCAAGCATAATGTGAACTGAAGTTGCGGCGTGAGTTTCCAGAAGCTTTGCATCTTCAATGGAATCGATAATTAAAGACGGTTCTTCTCGGCTGCCATCAACCTTTCCTCGTAAGGCGTAAATGCCGCCGTTTTCTATGCTGGACTGTAAAGTTGCCCAGGTGCGTGGAAAGAACGTGCAGTCAAGCTGACCTTCGTAGTCACTTAGTTTTGCAAATGCCATTCGGTCGCCTTTTTTTGTAGTGATTTCGCGGATACTTGATATCATTCCAAGCGCAACGTAAGATTTCCCAGCGTCCCTGAGCTGCCAGAATTTTGCTCCGCTTGCTTCCAGAGCGTCTTTAGATGCTTTTTCTTCTGCGGCAATGCGTTTTATGTTTGCAGAATTTACAGTAACTGCGCGTTCAATTGCTTTTTTGTAGTCATCCAGTGGGTGCCCGCTTACATAACAGCCGATGCATTCCTTTTCCATGTTAAGCAGTTCCATTCGCGGAATGTCATCTATGATTTTAAATTGGAAATCGGTGAATGTGCTTTCTTCTGCAGAAAAATCGCCGAAAAGATCTCCCTGACCTTTCAATTTATCTTCGAGAATGTTGTCTACGTAGTCCATTGCAGCTTCCATATTGGAAAGCAAAGTCGGACGATTCATAGCAAGACCTTCTGCTGCGCCAGTGTGATCAAAAGCTCCTGTTTTAATTAAAACTTCAACTGCCTTTTTATTGATAAAGGTTTTTTCGCGGCCGTTTTCATCTTTTTCGGTAATTGCCATTACGCGTTTTAAAAAGTCCATAAACGATTTGAATGGACCGTTTTTTGTACGTTCTTCTACAATTACGTTTGCGGCTGCATCGCCCATTCCTTTAATTCCCTTAAGTCCAAAAACAATGCGGCCGTCTACAACGTCAAAAATTACGTCGGAGCGGTTTACATCAGGCGGGTCAACAGCAACACCAATGTTTCTGGCTTCTTCTATATAAAATGGAAGTCCATCTGTAGATGTGATTTCGTTTGTAAGGTTTGCTGCCATAAATTCGGCAGGGTAGTGTGCTTTAAGCCAGCCGGTGCGGTATGCAAGAACCGAATAAGCGGCGGCATGTGATTTGTTAAATCCGTAGCCGGCAAACGGAATCATAATTTCAAAAATTTCTGCGGCATGCTGTTCTGTAAAGCCTTGTTTTATGGCACCTTCAATAAATTCCTTTTTCTTGCCCATAAGAACTTCCGGTTTCTTTTTTCCCATAGCACGTCGGAGCATATCGGCACCACCAAGGCTAAAGCCGGCAATTTTCTGAGAAACCTGCATAACCTGTTCCTGGTAAACCATAACGCCGTAGGTTTCTTTTAAGAGTCCTTCAAGGCACGGATCCGGATAGTGAATCGTTTCTGGTTTCCATTTTCCGTCGATGTACTGAGGAATGTAATCCATTGGTCCCGGGCGGTAAAGCGCATTTAAGGCTACAAGCTCTTCAAGACGACGCGGCTGTGCCTGTCGCAGAATTTTCTGCATTCCAGGTGATTCGAACTGAAATACGGCAACAGAGTCTCCGCGGCAGAACAAATCGAATGTTTTTTCATCGGTCTCGCTCACGTTTGCACAAACAAACTCCGGATCTTCCGGCTTTTTATGCTTGTTGATGATGTTTTCTGCATAGCGTATAAGCGAAAGTGTTTTTAGTCCAAGATAGTCAAATTTTACAAGTCCGCAAGGTTCAATAATATCCATAGTATATTGAACGCCAACTTCGCCGGTTTTTGGGTCTTTAAAAACTGGCGCCCAGTTAGGAAGTGCCGTAAGTCCAATTACCATTCCAGATGCGTGAAGACCAGTGTTTCGGTTTACGTTTTCGAGCTTAAATGCAAGTTCAAAAAGTTTCTGGTAGCGCGGATCATCTTTGTATTGTGCAAGTTTTCCGCCTTCGCCTTCAGGAAATTTTTCTGAAACTTGAAAAGCGTCTTTAAGCTTGGCTTTTGGAGAATCAGGAACGCAGCTTTTAAGCATGTTTACTTCGCTGAGCGGAATTCCAAGAACGCGTCCAACATCAGCAATACACTGTTTTGGTTTAAGAGTACCAAAGGTTACAATATGTCCAACCTGCGGGTCGCCGTAAAGGTCACGGGTGTGCTGGATTATATCCTGACGATAGTCGAAGTCCATATCAACGTCAAAATCCGGCATGGAAACGCGTTCAGGATTCAAAAATCGTTCAAAAATAAGACCGTAACGGAACGGATCAATATCTGTGATTGTCATTGTGTAGGCTACAAGAGAACCTGCACCGGAACCTCGCCCCGGACCAATAGGAATGTAAGGTTTTGGTTTATTATTTACATTATCAAAAGTTGATTTAGACCAGTTTATAAATTCCCATACAATAAGGAAGTAGCCGGAAAATCCCATTTTAAAGATGATTCCAAGCTCGTATTCTGCGCGGTCACGAATTTCAGGTGTGATTTCTTTGTAGCGGGCGCGAAGTCCTTTTTCTACAAGGTAGCGTACGTAATCATCCTGATTTTTTGTATATTCTTCGCCGTGGCGTTGAAATTCTTTAGGAAGTTCAAAGCGTGGAAGACAGTCTTTTAATTCCTGTGTTTTATACTGATGAATTGTAAGATTGCACATGTTTGCAATCTTGATTGTATTTTCGTAAGCTTCCGGCACATTCGGGAAAAGCTGGCGCATTTCTTCTTCTGTTTTAAAATACCAGCTGTCTAAGTCCATGTCGCCGCCCATTTTCTGATGCGGTTCATTAAGCAGGTTTTTAAAACCAATACAGCGCAGAGCATCCTGAGCTTCTGCATCTTCGCGTTCTATATAATGCACATCATTTGTAACAACAAGCGGAACGTTAAGCTTTCGCGCAAGTCGAATTAAAACTTCGTTGACTTTTTTCTGTTCCGGCAGTCCATGATCCTGAAGTTCAATGTAATAATGATCTGGTCCAAATAAATCGCGGTATTTTATAATAAGCTGTTCAGCTTCTTCTTCGGTGCCATTTAAAATTGTCTGAGGTAATTCTCCGGCAATACATGCAGAAAGACAGATTAAACCTTCGTGGCGTTCCTTGAGCATTTCAAAGTCGATTCGGGGCTTTCCTGAATAAAGTCCTTCCGTAAAAGCAATAGAATCAAGCCAGCTCATGTTTTTGTAGCCGGTTTCGTTTTCGCAAAGCAGAATAAGGTGATAGTTCTTTTTTCCGAATTTTGTTCGTTCCTGCTTAAGGTGATCGTCGCCGACGTAAAATTCGCAGCCGACAATAGGATTTATTCCGTTGGCATGGCAGATGTGTTCAAAGTTTAAAACGCCAAACATATTTCCGTGGTCGGTAAGGGCAAGTGCAGGCATGTTCAGACGCTTTGCTTTTGCAATTAGAGCGTCCAGTTTTGCACAGCTGTCCAAAAGTGAATAGTCGGAATGTACGTGAAGGTGTACGAAATTTGCAACCGGCGTTCCTTCCGGCGCCGGGTCGAAAATATGAATATCTGCCATAGTTTTCTGATTATAGCACAGTTGTCCGGTAAAAAAAAGCATGGAGGTTTGGTCGTATTTGCGGAAATCTTATTTATTTATTACACTTGCGCTATGAAGAAAATTCTTTTTATTTGTCATGGAAATATATGCCGTTCGCCTATGGCCGAATTTGTGCTTAAGAATATGGTACGCAAGGCTGGACGCGAAAATGATTTTTTGATTGAATCTGCTGCAACAAGCCGCGAAGAAATTGGAAACGACATTCATTATGGAACCAGAACTAAACTTCGCGAAATGGGCATTCCGTTTGAGCGCAGAGCTGCCCGCCAGATTACAGCAAGCGACTACAATCGTTATGATTATTTAATTGCAATGGACGATGAGAATCTTTTTTATATGAACCGCATTTTTGGCGGAGACCCTGAAGGAAAATTTAAGCTTTTGCTTGAGTTCGCAGGAAAGCCGCGCGATATTGCAGACCCGTGGTATACCGGAAATTTTGATGAAACTTATGATGATATAGATGAAGGCTGTCGGGCGCTTTTAAAATGCCTGTAATTGTACAAAACAGCATTTTTTATTAGAATGACCCGTAATTTGTTTTAAAAAAAA
>DEEV01000052.1:0-1351 GCA_002350445.1 Treponema sp. UBA2869
GACCGCATGGTTTATCGTGCGAGTTAAGAACAGGGTAACAAAGACATGTTATTATCTTTTTGTGTTCAGTATGATTGTTCCGTTCCAGATGGTTATGTATACGATGACTTTTGTCGTAAACCGTATGAACTTTGATAATATTTTTGGAATCGTGCTTGTTTATCTTGGCTTCGGAGCCGGTCTTGCCGTATTTATGTTTACAGGTTTTGTAAAGGCCGTACCGGTCGAAGTTGAGGAAGCTGCGACGATTGACGGCTGTAATCCGGTCCAGACGTTTTTCCTGGTCGTTTTCCCGATGCTTAAGTCTACGGCAATTACGGTTTCNNCTGATCTCCACATTCCGTGATGTGGGAAAATTTGTGGGCATCAGTATGCTTCAGTCCATTCCGGGTATCGTATTTGCGTACTGTGGATTTGGCGGAGCCATGACCGTATTTATCCTCACCGGGTTTATCAAGGGCATCCCTTATGAGCTGGAAGAGGCGGCATCCATCGATGGCTGCTCTCCGGAAGGAACATTTTTCCGCATTATTTTCCCGCTTCTCAAACCGGTAATCACTACCGTTACTATTCTGAATGGTATGTGGATCTGGAATGACTATCTGCTGCCGTATCTTGTCCTTGGTACGGACAACAAGACCGTTCCGGTTGCAATTCAGATTGCGATGCAGGGCGCGTACGGCGCAACCGACTACGGTGGATTTATGGCCATGCTCGTGCTTGCAATTATTCCTATAATAGTGTTCTATCTTTGCTCGCAAAAGTATATAATAAAGGGAGTAATAGCCGGTGCTGTAAAAGGGTAAAAATAGCAAGCCCGTAAAAAAAAATGCGAAAGCATTTTTTTTGGGCTTACTTACTTGCGCAAATCCGTTAAAAAAATTGCGCGAGCAATTTTTTAGGATTTACCAGTTTGAGCAAGCCCGCTAAAAGAAAACGCGAATACGTGGAGCGTTTTCTTAGGGTTTACTTATTTACCCTTTTACACAAAAGTTGGAAATATGACCATAAAAGATATTGCAAAGGAATCCGGGTATGGAATTGGAACCGTTTCACGGGTTCTAAATAATCACCCGGATGTAAGCGAAAAGACAAGGGAACGCGTCCTGAAGATTGTAGACAAGTACGGCTTTGTAATTAATGCAAATGCGCGTCAGCTTAAGGCACAGGACAGAAAGATGCTTGCAATCATAATAAAAGGTTCTTCAAGCATTCTTTTAAACGGACTTCTTGAGCTTGTACAGAAACGCATAGAACCGCTTGATTATCTTACGAGCGTTTATGTACTTGATGAAAACGACAACGAAGGTTCCTTTGCAAACAGAATTTATTACGAGCAGAAACCTACCGG
>DEEV01000052.1:1402-5356 GCA_002350445.1 Treponema sp. UBA2869
ATTATCTTCTTAGGAGGAAGCCCGGATAAGTTTAAGGATGACTTTGAGAAAATCAAGATTCCGTGCGTGCTTATTTCAACGCAGGCAATCAACGTAGAAAGCCGGCAGCTTTCCAGCGTCAGCGTTGATAATTTTAAGGCGGCATACGCTTCTNNAATTTCTTGTTAAAAACGGTCATAAAAATATAGGCGTAATTGGCGGCAGTATAGATACTTCCGAGGTTTCAAGGCTTCGTTTCGAGGGTTTTTTGGAAGCGCTTCTTGTAAACGGCATTTCATTTAATTATGATTCGTCGTATGAAACTTCAAAATATACGTTTGAAGGCGGTGCTCAGGCTGCCCGGAACCTATTGAAACGCTGTCCGGACATTACCGCAGTTTTTACGATGTCGGATGTAATGGCAATCGGAGCGTGCAGGAAACTGAATGATTTAGGTTATAAGGTTCCCGATCAGATTTCAATAATAGGATTTGATGGAATCAGCCTTACGGATTATTTTAATCCGCGCATAACTACAATAAGGCAGCTCGGTGATGAACTTGTAGACGAAGGATTGAATATTTTATTAAACTGCATAGAAAGAAAATTTCCGCCAGTACACAAACTCATTCCTTTTGAGTTTGTAAAAGGCGAAAGCGTAAAAAATATAAACGGGTAATAATATGGGATTGTTAGATAAAAGGGCAAACGGTGTTTTAATGCATATATCTTCCTTGCCGGGAAATACGGGAATCGGTACGATGGGAAAAGAAGCTTACGCTTTTGTAGATTTTTTATCAAAAGCTCAGCAGTCATACTGGCAGATTCTTCCTATTGGACCTACAAGCTATGGAGACTCTCCTTACCAGAGTTTTTCAACTTTTGCCGGAAATCCCTATTTTATAGATTTAGAAACACTTGCAGAACAGGGTTTTCTTTCTGAATCAGATTATGCAAATGTGCACTGGTGCGACAGCGAAGACCGCGTAAATTATGGAACTCTTTATTACGAGCGGCAAAAGCTTTTTTCAAAACTTTATGAAAATTTCAAGAAGAATATACCTTCTGATTTTAATGATTTTTGTAAAAATAATGCTTTCTGGCTGGAAAATTATTCACTTTTTATGGCTATAAAAGATGCGCATGATGGAATTTCCTTCAGTCAGTGGGAAAAAGATATCTGCTGCCATCAGGAGAAAGCCGTAAAAAAATGGGCTGAAAAATGTTCTGAACGGGTAGAGTATTACAAGATGCTCCAGTATTTTTTCTTTAAGCAGTGGTATTCTCTAAAAAAATATGCAAACGAAAAAGGAATTATGATAATAGGCGACATTCCGATTTATGTTTCGGCAGACAGCGCGGACGTCTGGGCTTCCTGCGGTGAATTCGACCTTGATGAAAACCGTCTTCCTCGCGAAGTTGCAGGCTGTCCTCCGGACGGATTTTCCGCAGACGGACAGCTTTGGGGAAATCCTGTTTACAACTGGGACTATCAGAAAAAAAATGATTATTCATGGTGGAAAAAACGTCTTGAAATCAGCTTAAAAATCTACGACGTGCTTCGTATAGACCATTTCCGCGGTTTCGAGTCTTATTACTGCATTCCTTTCGGTGCTACGACGGCTAAGGACGGCGTATGGCGCAAGGGACCGGGAACCGGATTGTTTGACTCGATTAAAAAAGCGTTCGGCGACCTGCCGATTATCGCGGAAGACCTTGGTTTCCTTACGGATGATGTTAGAAAGATGCTCGTGGACGTAGGGTATCCTGGAATGAAGGTTCTTCAGTTTGCATTTGATTCCCGCGAAGAAAACAGTTACCTGCCGCATACGTACATAAAAAATACGGTAGTTTACACGGGAACCCACGATAACGATACGATACGCGGCTGGATTTCTTCCGTTTCAAAAAACGATCTTGAATATGCAAAGGAATATCTGCGCGAAAATGATGAAAACCTGCTTGCCCGCGAAATGATGATTGCCGCCGTTCAGAGCGTTTCCAATACGTGTATTTTGTGCATGCAGGACTTAATTGGTCTTGACGGAAATGCCCGTATGAACAGACCTTCATCCGTAGGAACAAACTGGCAGTGGCGCTGCAAACAAAACCAGATTACGGACGAAATTGCTGAAAAGCTAAAATACTACACAGTTTTGTACCAGAGAAAAAGGTGAAAACTGTTTTAACGTCAGTCTACATATTCATTATTTTTAGAATAGGGATTTCAGTTTTTACGCATTGACGAAGTACTTTTAAAGCAGAATTGATTTTATCTTTTGTTTCTTTGTCTAATGCAGTAAATTTTTTAATCATGTTTGCAGACGCCGTAACAATATTTTCAGAAATATCGGTTGTTGAATCAAAACCAGATGCTTCAAGTACTTCAAAAACTGAATTTACAAAGCCGGATTTCTGTTCGACACTCATAGTTTCAATCCATTTGTTCAGCGATGTGTTAAAGAAAATACTTTCCTTTGCAAATTCCTTTTTTGAAACAAAGTTTGTGCCTGAAATCTGCCAGGTAACGGGATCGTGCTGTCCCGGATTACGACTTGTACTTTTTACAATTTCATAATGACGAGGTTGATGGAAAATCATTCCTACAAGAGAACCTGATGGATAAACATTTGTAAGACAATCTTGAATGCTTAAAAAATCTTTTTTATCGTAGAAATTTTGTGAAAAACCTGGACCATCAAAATTGTAAACGGCTTTTATTTTTTTCTGAAAGTTTTCACCACTGTTTACAGCTGTGTAAATTGCAAGATGTCCGCCTTTTGAATGACCAGTCAGAATAAAATCAGTTTTAAGTTTTAAAAGCGCTTTCTGGCAGTAACTAACGCCGTCCAGGTGAGAAGGAATTTCGTCAAGGCAGGCAATATTACAGTCTTCTTTCCAGCCGATAAGCGAAGAATCGGTTCCACGAAAAGTTATGACAGAAGTTTTTCCAAATATGAAAGTCATTGCTGCAAACTGCTCGACAACGTCTTTATTAAATTTTTCCTCGTATGCAGTAACCGTTATATTTTTGAATCTTGGAGAAGCTGCCATTTTTTCTAAAAGTTCAGGAGTTCTGGCATTTACACCAGGTCCAAGCCTTGTCCTGAAAGCAAAATCAGAGGAAGACTTAAATTTTTGTGCAAGGTCTGAAAGTTCAATCTGATTGTCAAAATCTGGCGGAACGATTTCGTGAAATTTAAGATAGGAA
The DNA here is from genome assembly GCA_002350445.1 of Treponema sp. UBA2869. Taxonomy (GTDB): domain Bacteria; phylum Spirochaetota; class Spirochaetia; order Treponematales; family Treponemataceae; genus Treponema_D. Next base: position 4,593 of record DEEV01000052.1, read on the forward strand.
ATCTGAGCCAGCAGAAGCGCGTCAATCTTACAGAACGCGCTCTGCTCAAAAGTCAAATCTCCTCGCCATTCAAGATAATCAAATAAATCTGACACAAATAACCTCCAGAACTATTTTCGCATTCAGTTGGAAACCGCGATTAGTAAAAGTTTATCGAAAAATGTCTGTGCGTCAATGTTTTTATGTTGTTTTTTTACAAATTAGAAATCATTATAATTTATAAAAAATGAATCCCACGTTNNTTTTTTCATCTTCCTTTCAAAGTATTATATGAAAAAGATATTATTTATGATACAATTAAATTGGTGATAGAAATGATAGACAATTTAAATGAAAGACAACTTGAAGCCGTAACTAATTTGGATGGACCTATGCTTGTTTTAGCGGGCGCTGGTTCAGGAAAAACAAGAGTATTAACAACTAAAGTAGCGTATCTTTTAGATCAAAAAGATATATCTCCTAGAAATATTCTTGCTATCACTTTTACAAATAAAGCCGCAAAAGAAATGGCTGACCGCATTAAAGATCTTACTCAAAAAAAACTTCAGAATCTTACAGTTTCAACTTTTCATGCTTTTGGTGTTCGAATTTTAAGGCAGGATATTGATAAACTTGGCTGGCGTGAAAATTTTTCTATCTATGATGAAACAGACCGCGTTGCCCTTATTAAAGAATGTGGCCGCGAATTAAAATTTTCGCCGGAAGCAATGGATATTTACACAATCGGAAATCTTATTTCCAATATCAAAACCGGGCGCAAAAAC
>DEEV01000052.1:5368-10208 GCA_002350445.1 Treponema sp. UBA2869
AAAAACTGGGAAACTGCAAACGATATGTACAAGCCTCTTTACGAGCTTTACCAGGAAGGTCTTAAACTTTATAACGCAGTTGACTTTGATGACCTGATTGTTCTTCCAATAAAACTTTTCCGAGAGTTTCCTGAAGTTCTTGCCCGCTACCGCGAACGCTACAAGTATATTATGGTTGATGAATTTCAGGATACAAGCCATCAGCAGTATGAAATGATGCATCTTCTGGCAGATAAAAACGTTGCTGTTGTAGGTGATGATGATCAGAGTATTTACAGCTGGCGTGGTGCAGACTATCAAAATATCGTTAATTTTGAAAAAGATTTTGACGTAACGGAAATCCGACTTGAACAGAATTACCGTTCAACCGGTACAATTCTGGAAGCCGCAAACGGTGTAATTGCGCACAACACAAACCGTAAAGACAAAAAACTGTGGAGCGGAAACGGAGCCGGAAAGCCAATCGAAATCTTTATGCCCGAAAACGAAACCGACGAGGCAGACTTTATTGCAGAATCAATTTTGGGAATAGCAGTTGAAGAAAAGCGTAAGTATGATGATTTTGGTGTTTTAATGCGCGCAAATACTCAGAGCCGTTTTATAGAAGAAGCATTTTTGCAAAACAATATTCCGTACACAATGAGCGGCGGAACTTCGTTTTTTGAACGAAAGGAAATTAAGGACGTAATCAGTTATCTGCGTTTAATTTCTAACCATGATGATGATATAAATCTTTTGAGAATTATAAATACACCGCGCCGTGGAATTGGTCGAGCCGCCATTCAACTTATGAATGATGCGGCCGAAGAAAACGGTTGTACGCTCTGGAATGCAATTGATTATCTGATTCATGCTGAAAATTCAACGGCAAATGATGTTTTAAAAGAAGATTTACAGGAATTTGTAAATTTGATTGAAAGTCAGCGTCAGAAATTACTTAGTGGCCGCGGGCTTGCTAACAAAGTGCGCCAGATGGTCGAAGACATTAACTATAAAGATTATCTGCTTACGGAATTTTCAAAAAGTGAAAAAGCTGTTCGTTTCAAGCTGAAAAATATTGAAGATTTTATCCGTTTTATGGAAATTTGGGAAAACGATCCGGACAATTCAAATCCTAATCTTTATAACTATTTGAACCGAATAACCCTTATGAGCCGCGATAACGGAGATGACGAAAGCGACAAAGGTAAAGTTAACCTTATGACAATTCACGCATCAAAAGGTCTGGAATTTCCGGTTGTTTTTATTGCCGGTGCTGAAGAAGGTTTAATTCCGCACGCACGTTCCGTTGCCGAAAACGATGGTGATGTTGAAGAAGAGCGCCGCCTGTTTTATGTTGCAATTACCCGTGCACGTGACAAACTTTTTATTTCTGCCTGCCGCAAACGTCGGCACATGCAGATGACTGTAGAAACAGAGCCAAGCCGCTTTCTGGACGAAATTCCTGCGAATTTAGTTGAATATCACGAACCAAAAGAAATTACAGAAGAAGAAACCGGTCAGATGTTCAGTGATTTTCTTGGACAATTAAAAGCAAAGGCTTAACGAGAGACATAACGAAATATTCCTTATATTTGCCATAAAGACAAATTCATAGTATAATATTAACAAAAATTTTTATCCTAGGAAAATGAAATGAATACTTCTGTTAGTTCTTTTTTATCAAAGCATAATTTTGTAAATCATGTTGATATCTGGTCGTCTGCACAGGCAATTTTGGACGATATGAAAAAAGGATTGAAAAAGGAAAAGGCTGATCAGGATATGATTAGAACTTTCTGTAATCCTCCAAAAACTTCAGCAAAAGGAAAATCTGTAATAGTAATTGATGCCGGCGGAACTAATTTCCGTTCATGTCTTGTAACATTTGATGCAAATGGAGTTCCTTCTATTTCTGACATGGAAAAAACAAGAATGCCTGGTGTAGAAAAAGAGCTTAACCGCAAGGAATTTTTTGAACAGTTTGCAGTAAATCTTGAACATCTTAAAAACAAAGCAGATAGAATTGGTTTCTGTTTTTCTTATCCAATGGAAATTAAAGAGAATGGAGACGGAATCCTTCTTGGTTTTTCAAAAGAAGTAAAGGCGCCGGAGGTTGTGGGTTGTGAAATCGGCAAGTGCCTTAAAGAAGTTTTGGAAAGCCATGGATGGAACACAATTAAACGCATTACGTTGTGTAACGATACAGTTGCAGCTTTGCTTGCCGGTGCTGCTTGCGCTACAGAAGCAGACCGTTTGTCATCTTATATCGGTTATATTCTTGGAACAGGAATGAATGCCGCTTATGTTCAGCCGGACTGCGACTGCTGCAAGGTAAAAAAACAGATTATTGTTTGCGAAAGCGGTAAATTTACAAGTGTAAATCAGTCAGAATTTGATATTGCTTTTGATAAAACTACAGTTCGCCCGGGAACTTTCCTTTTGGAAAAATGCTGCTCAGGAGCTTATCTTGGACCTGTTTCATGGTACGCACTTCAGGCTGCCGCAAAAGACGGACTTTTCTCTGAAAAAGTTAATCAGGCTATTTTGAAACTTGACGTTCTTACTCTTATTGAAATTGATAAATTCCTCCACGGACCATATAACAAGGACTGTGTTCTTGGAAAAATTGCCTGTGAAATTGCTACAGATGAAGATACAGATAAAATTTTCCAGATTCTTGATGCAATTGTTGAACGTTCTGCCCGCTATGCTGCTGCAATTCTTATTGCATGTTCAATTCAGACTGGCGAAGGAAAAATTTCTTCTAAGCCAATCTGCATTCTTTGCGATGGAACAACATTCTTTAAGACATACAAGGTAAAGGAACGTGTTTACGGATATCTTGATGAAATTCTTACACGTCAGCTTGGAATTTACTGGAATATTGTTTCATGCGACAATGATATTACTCTTGGCGCATCTATTGCCGGTTTAATAGAATAGTCCCGAATCTTACAAGAAGGTGTGGTAGATGGCTTTTGGAAAAAACTTGGGCAAATCTTTTGCCTTACTTATTATTGTTTTTATTCTCCTTATAGGCGGACTTTTGTGGTTTGATTACCTTGGTGTTGTGCATGTAAAGTCTGTTTTTGCACCTTTATACAGGGCGCTGGGAAAAGAACCTCAGACATCTTCAACAGCCACACAGTCAAAGCCTCTTTATGCAAATCTTGATGAAGACCGCATTAAAAAACAGCGTGAAGCTCTTGATATTTATAAAGAGGAACTTGATAAGCGCGAAACAGATATTCAGACTATAGAAAATCAGAATGCTCAGATAGCAGCTGAACTTGCTGAACGCGAAAAAAATCAGGAAGAGCGAGAAAAAACGTTTAACTCAATTCAAAAACAGTACGATGATAGAAGAAGAAATGTTGAACAGATTGCTAAAAATCTGAATGGTATGCGTCCGGAAGCGGCAGTTGGCATTCTTAACAGTCTTGATGATCAGACTGTAATAGACGTCTTAAGACGTGTAGAAGAAATGGCTGCTGAATCGGGAACTTCTTCCATGGGTTCTTACTGGCTTTCTTTGATGGAATCTAAACGTGCTGCAGAAATACAACGTAAGATGCTGAGCAAACCGGAGAACCTGGAATAACCTTCAGAATGGCAAATCTTCAACAAATATAAAAAGGAGATTTGCCATAGATGTCATTACAGACGCTTTCAGATATTGCCGGCGCACAGATCTATTCTGACTATGCAATATCAAATGCAATAAAAGACTCTCAGCTTCAACAGGCAAAAAATCAAACTTCTTTTTCAGATTTACTGGCATCTTATTCTTCCAGCTCAGCGGAAGAAAAATCTGTAAATTCTAGTGAAATTCACAATGAATCTTCTGTAAATAAAACAGAAGAAAAATCATCAGAAAAAACGGAATTAGCGGAAGTAAAGAATTCAGAAACCGGCGAAGCAAAGAAAACGCCGGAAGAAAAATCTGTAAAGGAAAATCAGAAAGAAGAACTTTCTGATAAAAAAATTGCTGTAAAAAATGCGGAAGTTGATAAGGCCGATGAAACAAAAGACAAAAAAGATGTTTCAAAAGCAGAAAACAAACAGAAAACTGACGCTAAAAAGCAGATAAAAGAACAGTTCGACAGAATCAGCCTTATCGAAAAAGAATCATCAAATGAAAATGCATTGAATAATGCTGCTGAAATTTCTGCCTCTGTAAAAAATACAGATGTAAAATCTCAGAAAAATGCCGCAAATACAGAAGAAAACAATGAAGTTTCGATGCTTCTTGAAAATTCGGCTTCTGATTCTGGTAAAAATCAAACACTTGAAATTTCCTCTGATTTTGCAAAAGACGGTAAAAAAGATTTTGACTTTGTAGAAAAAAATCAAAATCAGGATTCAAAAGTTTCTAAGTTTGATAAAGACGGAAAAATTACTGTTCAGGATTTTAGAAATCAGGTTTCGGAAAATATAAAAGCAGAAAAAAATCAGCTTAAGGTTTCGTCTGCAAAATTCACAGATGAAAATACGGCTGTAATAACAATGGATTTGAATCAGAGCGAAAATAATATTCTTTCGCTTAATGACCAGAGTGCCGGAAGTAACGGTTCAAATTTCCAGGCAATGCTGAACAATCAGATTCAGAATTCAGTTCNNNAAAACGACAATCAGGGAACAATCGACCTTGTTTTGCATCCGGATGATTTGGGAAATGTAAAAATTCATCTTTCTCTGGATGGAAAAACAGTAACAGGTCATATTGCCGTAAATTCAAAAGAAGCTCTTCAGGTGTTTAAAGACAATGCAGAAACTTTGCGCGAAGCATTTATAAAAAGCGGCTTCGATGGTGCAAGTTTTGATGTTTCTTACAACAGTTCAGGCTCTTTTGACGGAA
>DEEV01000052.1:10244-14122 GCA_002350445.1 Treponema sp. UBA2869
AATGACGGCTTAGCTCTTATTGCAAAACATACTTATGGTGCTCTCCAGACAAATGAAGGGGATTTTTCTGGTGCAATCTCAGCTGAAGCTGAATATTTTAATGATTTTTCGATAAACATCGTTGCATAAAGTGACGATATAAAGATTACGGATTTCGGGGGTGGCAATAAAGCTGCCCTGGAATGGCAAAAAAAATGTGAGGTAATGATGGATATACCAAACGTAGCACCTGCATCGGTGAACACACAAATGAGTGCCAGCGAAAAGGCTAAACTTGAGCGCGAAGTTGACACTTATAACAAAACACTTTTACCAGAAGACGGAAGAAAAACTTCTCATGAACTTGGTAAAGACGAATTTTTGAAGCTTCTTATTACACAGCTTCAGAATCAGGACCCGACAAGTCCAATGGAAGATACACAGTTTATTGCACAGATGGCTCAGTTTTCTTCTTTGGAACAGATTAGAAATATGAGTACAGCTTTTGATAAGATGGCTTCTTTTATAAACAGTTCAGAAGCAGCTTCAACTTTGGGGAAAAGAGTTGAAATAAATAATGGCGAAGGTACTATATCTGGAATTGTTGAAGGGGCAACAAGAGGGGACGCTCCGCAGATTAAAGTAAACGGTACTTTCTACACCATGGATAAAATTGCGGCAATATACGCAAATTAAAATAAATTGGTAAGTTGTAAACAATAATATAAAAAGAGGGCTAGTAATATGATGAGATCACTTTATTCTGGAGTTTCTGGTTTACAGAATCATCAGACACGAATGGATGTAATTGGTAATAACATTTCCAATGTTAATACAACGGGTTTTAAGAGGGGACGTGTTAACTTTCAGGATATGATTAGCCAGCAGTTGAGCGGAGCTGCAAAACCTACAGAAGAACTTGGTGGTGTAAACCCTAAAGATGTAGGTCTTGGAATGACTATCGCTTCTATCGATAACGTATTTACACAGGGAAACCTTCAGTCAACTGGTGTTTCTACTGATATCGCAATTCAGGGAAACGGATTCTTTATCCTTAAAAACGGAGACGAATCATTTTACACAAGAAACGGTGCATTTGGACTTGACTGCGACGGTACTTTGGTAAATCCTGCAAATGGTCTTAGAGTTCAGGGCTGGATGGCAAAAGAAATTGATGGCGAAATGATTGTAACAACTTCTGCTACACCTACAGACCTTAAAATTCCGGTTGGTGCAAAAGATCCTGCAAAAGAAACAAACAACGTAAATTTTGCATGTAACCTTAATAAAAATACTCCGGAAATTACAAACGAAAATGATGCCAAAATGGTAGAAAAAGGAACCTGGCGTACTGAACAGGTAATTTACGACAGCTTCGGAAACAAACATATGCTCGAAGTTTCTTTCCGCCGCGTTGTAGGAAATCCTAACCAGTGGCAGGCTTCGGTTCAGATTGATCCGGATAACGCTGATTACACACAGACACGCGTAGGTCTTGGTACAACAGATGGAATGGAAAATACATTCTTTGTAAACTTCGATAACTACGGTGCACTTCAGTCTGTAACAGACAGCGCAGGAAACCTTTCAAATCTTGAAGGACAGATTGTAATTCAGACATCATTTGCTGTTCCAGAATCTAACCCAGATGAAAACGGAAATCCTTACCGCCAGACATTGAGCATTAATCTTGGTACAATCGGAAGTTTTGAAAATACAATTACACAGTCAGCTTCAACATCTTCTACAAAAGCATATTACCAGGACGGATACACATTAGGTTATCTTGATAACTTTAAGATTGATTCAAGCGGAATTATTACCGGTGTTTATTCAAACGGAACTAACCGCGTAATTGGTCAGATTGCTCTTGCTACATTTGCAAACGACTGCGGTCTTGAAAAAGCCGGCGACAATACATATGTAGAAACAAACAACTCTGGTATGGCTAGAATCGGTCAGTCTGGAATTGCAGGAAAAGGTTCATTAAAGTCTGGTTGTCTTGAAATGTCAAACGTTGACCTTTCTGAACAGATGACAGACATGATTGTAACACAGCGTGGTTTCCAGTCTAATGCTAAAACAATTCAGACTGCAGATACATTGCTCGAAACAGTTTTGAGCCTTAAACGCTAATAAATAGAAATTGACAGAATACAGGGCGGCTAGGGTGGGTGCCGACCTCTGTTAAAATATTAATGCTTGCCTTCCGAAGTAATCCATCAACTTTGGAAGGCTTTTTTTATTATTATGGATTTAATTAATTTTGTTCAAATTCTAATTTTTTCTTTTATACTTTCTGTTCAGGACATAAAAAAACGCGAAATTTCAAACTGGGTTATTTTAAATGCCATTACTTTTATGCTTGTAACAGATATTGTTTTTTATACAAATTATCTGATATGGAATTTTTTGTCGGTTGTTTTTATGGGCGCAATGTTTTTTGCCCTTAACCGAAAATCAAAAATAGGAAAGGGCGACTGTTTTTATGCAATTTACATTGCTCTTAGCCTTACTTTTCCTCTGTTTTGTTTTGCAGCAATTTTTTTATCGTGCGTTTTTGCCGGCATATTCTATATAATATTGTATGCAGTTAAAAAAAATAACCTGCAGAATTACAGAATACCGTTTATTCCGTTTATGTCTGCAGGCCTTGTAATCTTATGTGCAGTAAATCTTCTGTTGCTGAATCATTAACCTTCTTTGTGGTAAGGTCTTAAAATTTCAGCAATTTTTTCTTTCTTAAAGAGGGTAGCGTAACCGTACGCACTCATTCCCATCATATCCTTAACATCCGGATCCGAACCGTTTTCTACAAGCAGTTTGCAGATATTGTAACGGTCTGCACCAACGGCCAGAACAAGATTAGACTGACCTTCCTTTGAAATTGTATTAAGGTCGGCGCCTTTTTCAATAAGAAACTTTGTAATTTTTTCATTACCACGCCATACAGCATCCATAACAGCCGTGTAACCGCGGTCTTCCGAAACAGCATTAAGTTCAGCACCAAGAGAAAGAAGTCTTTCTACAATTTCAAAATTATCGTTACGACACGCAATGTTGAGCATAGGAGTTCCAGTATCATCACGACTATTAACGCTCATTCCTGCTTCCAGGAATTCCTCAAAAATTTCAATTTTGTTTTTAGCAATGTAAGTTGCCATACAGTCAGCCGTAAACGGAATGCCTCTTTCAAGCAAATTTCCCTTTGCAATTCGCTTTACAGCCTTATCAACAAGCGCGTTATAATTTTTCTTTATATAGGCAATAATATTTTCATCAGATTTGAGCGGATGAATAGCATCTTTTTCGAACAGCGGGTTGTTATAAAGAAATTCAATATTAGAGATTATATTAATTCCCTTTGCAACAAAGTATCCTGTGATGGAAGAAAGAAGCGCAACTCTTGGAGCCGTAAAAATTTCCGGCTTAGCAGAATAAATAACAGCCGCCGTAAATTCCTTAAAGTTTTTTTTCTGTTTGCTTAATGCTTCTATATTGAACTGAAGGCAAACGCATTTTGTTTTTTTGTCCAGCTCAAGTAAAGTTTTTTCAATGCCTTCGTGGAAGGATTTATTATCAGTAAGAACTAACCACTTCATTACTATATTATAATTCAGGTTTTGTATTACTTCAAGTATTTATATTTGGGCAAGCTTAAGTTACATAGTCGCCTTCCGCTGCTCCCTAACGGTCGGCCTCCTCAATGCCTTTCGGCATTTGCGGTGGCTGCCTTCGGCATAGCTCCACGCTCGGTGCGCTTTAACTTAAAACCTGAAAAATTTTCAAAAAAATGTATATTTTCATATTGACACAAAATGCTGTTTCCTATATATTAAATATCACAACGCCGCAATAGCTCAGTTGGTAGAGCGCCGGACTGAAAATCCGTATGTCGT
>DEEV01000009.1:0-354 GCA_002350445.1 Treponema sp. UBA2869
GCTTCTGCAAGAATTGTATGGTTTGTATACGCAAAAGTATGAGTTACAACGTCCCATGCTTCATCCCAGCCAACATTATAATCATCCATAAGAATGCGCATAAGTTCAGGAATAGCAACAACCGGGTGAGTATCGTTAAGTTGAATAACGTGCAAATCTGCAAATTTAGAAAAATCTGTTCCGTAGTCTGCAACATAATGGCGAACCAGATCCTGCAAAGAAGCAGANNCCGTTATCGTTAGGGTACAAAACTCGGCTGATATTTTCTGCAGAATTCTGACGTTCTACAGCGCGGTTGTAATCCATATTGTTAAAAAGCTGAAGGTCAAAACCATTAGGACTTGAAGCCTGCCA
>DEEV01000009.1:493-2602 GCA_002350445.1 Treponema sp. UBA2869
AAGCAATGTTACCGCCGAATTTTACAGTAACAGCAAGGTCTGAACGTTTAATTTCCCAAGGGTCGCGGTGCTTAAGCCAGTTGTCAGGATATTCAACCTGATATCCGTCTTCTACACGCTGTTCGAACATACCATATTCGTAGCGGATACCATAACCGTGTCCAGGGTAATCGAGAGTTGCAAGAGAATCGAGGAAGCAGGCAGCAAGTCGTCCAAGACCACCGTTCCCAAGACCTGCATCAGGCTCTTCATCTTCAATCATATTGTAATCAATGTTCATCTGTTTAAGAACATCATTTACTGCATCTTTAATTCCTGCATTAATAAGGTTGTTGCTAAGTGCACGACCCATCAAAAACTCAGCAGACAAATAATAAAGCTGTTTTGTAGGCTTTTTTTCGTACTCTGCTCTTGTTGCCATCCATTCAGGCATAATCATTTCAAGCGCAGATGCTGAAACTGCATCAAAAAGGTCGTGCTTGTTAGCCTGTGAAATATCCTTTCCATACTGACGGCGTAAACGAGCAGACAAATTTGCTTTAAATTCTTCAGCATTAAATTCCATAAGGTAAACCTCCGTAAAGGGCTTCTCCTGTTCAGCCCACTTAATAGTGATTTAATAATTTTAACCCCTTTTTGTTCAGTTTTCAATTAAAACATAGGGGAATTCTACTATTTTGCCATTAATATAACAGAACACTCAGAAACAAGAACATATCGCCTCTGTTCGTTTAACAATTCCTCGTTACCAGCATCAAGAATATCTTCCGGCGAATCAAAAACGGTATCCAAAACCCTGTACCATTTTTTTCCATCCGGCAAAGGCGGAAGCGTAACCGTAAGGTCGTAAATGTCCATGTTTGTTGCAATGTAAAATTCTGTGTCGCCTGCCGCAGAAAGCTTAAAGCCGATAAAGCGGTTCATTTTTTCCCAGTCAGGATTTTTGCCTGCTTCATTATACCAGACAAGAGCAGGAGCAAAGCCATTTTTACTTTCGCCGTTAAAGGAAGTAGCACGGAAAGCTTTGTGCTCTTTACGAAGTTTTATAAGACAGGAAGTAAAGCGTATAAGATTTTTGTTTTTATTTGCAAGATTCCAGTTAATCCACGACAAATCGCAGTCCTGGCAGTAAGCATTGTTGTTTCCGTTCTGAGTGCGGCGCATTTCATCACCGGCAAGAAGCATAGGCACCCCCTGCGAAACAAAAAGATACATTAAGAACGTTTTGATTTTGCGGATTCGTGTTGCTTCAATTTTTGGATTTACACACTCACCTTCAAAACCATGATTATAGCTAAGATTATCATCACTTCCATCACGGTTCTGCTCGCCGTTTTCCTCGTTATGCTTGCCATTATAGCTTACAAGATCATTCAGGGTAAATCCATCGTGCGCTGTTATAAAGTTGATTGAAGCCTGCGGTTTGCGTCCGCTGTGATTATAACAGTCAGAACTGCCTGCAATTCTCGTTGCAGCCGCGGTTGACACAAATTCGTCGCCGCGCACAAAACGCCTTATATCGTCGCGGAAACGCCCGTTCCATTCACTCCAGCGGCTTCCAGGACCGGCAGGAAAACCGCCAAGCTGGTAAAGTCCAGCACAATCCCAAGGCTCTGCAATTATCTTAGTTTTAGAAAGAACAGGATCTTCTGAAATTGCATTTGTAATAAAAGGCACTTCAAGCGGAGCACCATTATTAGCCTGGCCTCTGGTTAAAATTGAAGCAAGATCAAAACGGAAGCCGTCTACGTGCATTTCTAAAACCCAGTAACGCAGACTGTCCAGAATAAACTGAGCCGCAACAGGGTGATTACAGTTCAAGCTGTTTCCACAGCCGCTGAAATTCATATAATACTGCTTATCGTTTGGCGGCAAAGAATACCACACATCATTCTGAAGCCCGCGGAATTCAAAAGTATAGCCATGCTCGTTGCCTTCGGCCGTGTGATTATAAACAACATCAAGAATAACTTCGATGCCGGCCTTATGCAAAGTTTTTACCATCTGCTTAAATTCGTTTACAGGACCGCCTGGAGCTCGGTTTGCCGCATAGGAAGTTTTCGGCGCAAAAAAGCCGATTGTACTATAGCCCCAGTAATTTACAAGCCG
>DEEV01000094.1:0-471 GCA_002350445.1 Treponema sp. UBA2869
TCATCCTGGTTACAGCGGCCAAGAGCAATTGCTCCTGCTTTTTCCAGACGGTCAATTACAGTTGCGTTATAAGGAGCTACATACCCTTCAAGAATTTTTGAAGCACATGTAAGGCGGTGGCCTTTTGAGTTCATGTTATCTTTAATTGCAAATGGAATTCCAAGCAATGGCTTTTCTTCAAAGAGTTTATCGATTGTGCCAGCTGATTTTGCAGCAGCAATTTCTTTATCTGCGGTCTGAGCTTTTTCTACTGCATCTTCGAAAAGTTCAATGAATGCGTTTAATGGAATTGGTGCAGACTTGTCTTTTTCAAAAGTTTCTACTGCACTGCGAACAAGTTTTTCGCTGGTTGTCTCGCCGCTTTTGAGTGCGGCACGTGTTTCTTCTATTGTATAATACATAATTTATTCTCCAACAAAAGCGTTAGGCTATGGAGTGGTGCGAAGCAGCCACCGCAACGAAGTGAGGAGG
>DEEV01000094.1:550-1516 GCA_002350445.1 Treponema sp. UBA2869
ACTTTTGGAACCTGAAAGTAACCGTCCATAAAGTTTTCAGAAACTTTCTTTACATCGCTGATTTCCAGGCCATCTACAACTGTATCGCCGCGAAGCTTATCGGCCTCGGTTCTAGGATATGCATCATACGGATTTTCACTGTCATCATATTTAGAGAGAATATCAAAATATCCAACGATATCGTCTACCTGTTTTTTCAAAGTCTCCATGTTTGTACTTTCAGGAGACAAACGACTTAAATAAAGCAGATTCTCAAGAGTCTGCGCGTCAATTTCTTTATGCTGTGTTGCCATAGCAGGTATTATAGTAGAAATTGTAGTTTTAGTGAATATAGTATAAAATTNNCAAAATTTATTTTAGAATTAATAGGTTACACAGGTTCCCTTTTGGTAATTGCCTCGATGCTTATGACTTCGGTTGTAAAGCTTCGTATCATAAACACAATCGGAAGCGTAATTTTTTGCGGCTACGCGCTCGCTATTCATTCTTACCCGACCGCCGCAATGCAGGTTTGCCTTATAATAATAAATGGCGTTAATCTTTATAAACTTTACAACGCAAAAAAAGAATATTCTGCCGTTACGGTAAATTCAACCGATGGATTTATAATTCACTTTCTTAATTCCTACAGCAGCGACATCAAAAACTTTTTCCCGGAATTTACAGCTCCCGCCAGCAGCGACAAAATCATCCTTATTCTTTGCGGCGAAATTCCTGCCGGACTTTTTATTGCAAAAGACAATGGAGACGGCAATCTTACTGCAACCCTTGATTACACGACACCACCATACCGCGACTGTTCAGCCGGCAAATTCCTTTTTTCACACCTCAAGCAGCTTGGCTTTAAAACCGTTTCCGCAGATACAAAAAATCCCATTCACGAAAAATATCTTCGCAAAATGGGCTTCTTTCTAAACTTCGAAACAAACATGTTCCTGAAAAGGTTTTAAGTTGAATGGCGTTCCT
>DEEV01000094.1:1548-2516 GCA_002350445.1 Treponema sp. UBA2869
ATTAAAAACAAAACAAACAAAAAGCATCGCAAATGAATATAAATCCATTACAAAATCAATGAAGTGCCTTACAAAGGAGCCAAATTTACCCAGCCCGTCGCCTATTATATCAACACCTTTATTCAAATTTTTCTTGATTTTCTCGTTTCGTTCGGCTTTTCGACGTGCTTTTTCTTCCTGCTTTTTAGCATTCTCTTCAGAATTCTGAGTATCAGCTTTTTTAAAAATTTTAGATTTTAGCTTTCTAAAAAAATCCTTTATTTTTTCTATACCAGTGCAAAACAAATCTGAAATTTTCATAAATTTAAACCTTAACTTCATTTTACTTCCCATCTAATCAGGCCTGTATAATTTTTGCCGTTTGAAGTTCCAAATAAATCAAGATTTTCTATGCCTTCAGGAATTTCCAATTCCAGCTCAAAGTTTCCAGTTGAAGCATTTTTTTCAAAGAAGTTCCATTCGTCAGAAACTATTATTGCAAGTTTCGTAAAATTAGAAGTTGAAAATTCAAAATGATAAGTTTCTCCTGCTGTCAGAATTTTCTGCTTTGGAGAAAGCAAATAAGTGTTGGAAGCAGAATTGTAATCTTTAAATGGCTGCGGATACTTAGATTCAAAACCGCATCCTGAATATGAATCAGATGCTTTCAGATTAAACGACAGCACAGTTTCCAGATACCCGTTAGGAATATTTAGAATTTTAAGGATATTTGTAACCGCCCTTATTCTTGCTGAATCAAACAGATTTTCTTTATAGTAATAGCAATTGTTGTCTATAACCTTTATAAAAGAATCCTTAAACAAATCAAAATCCTTTTGCGAAACAGATTTTCCTGCAACAGGTTTTGCGGCTACCAGCCCCTGAGCCATCGGAAGAATTTGCTGCTCAAACTGTGCTATAGAATACTTGTTCGGATAGTTTAAATCCTTTGAATGTTTTGCAAATATAATGCCCTTGTAATCATTTTT
>DEEV01000094.1:2562-14636 GCA_002350445.1 Treponema sp. UBA2869
TCTAAATCAGGAACATCCTCATGCTGAGAGGTTTTTAATGCACAGGAAGTTTCTACATCATTCTTAGTAAGCTTAAGAGAAAAAGCCGTTGTTCCATCTATTTCGTTATTAAACATAGGACTGTTTTTTGTAAATTCAAAACCGTACCTGAAGAAAAGTCCTGGAGCATACGGTTCAGCTAAAAACTGTTCCTGCGTACGGCGTTTTGATTCGTGCAAAAACTGATATTCATCTTTTTCCGGCAAATGAGAATAGATAAATGCATCCGCCGGCAAAAAATAATACTGGGTTGAATAGTGTTTTACAAAAGTTTTTCCTTCGACGTAACCGGCATCCCAGCAGCAGTCCAGAAGCTTCCAGTTTTCTCCAATTTTTACAGCATTCCATTCATGCGCACAGGAAGGATCTAATTTCCCCCAGAAACCAAACCCCTTAGACCAGCCTTTAATACCAATGGCTTCAACTCCGGCCAGCCTGCACATTTCAAGAAAAACCGAAGAATATCCGGAACATACACCCTTCATTTTTTTAAGCACAGAAACATAATCCTGCTTTGAAGTTCTTCCAGAAAAATACATTTCAGTATCATAGGCAATGTTGTTGCAAATCCAGTCATGAATTATTCGAGTTTTAGAAGAGGCATCCTTAGCCCCATTCACAAGATAATTTACAAGCAGAGGCAGATTTTTTTTCGGATCCTTTTGAACCGAACTATTCATTTCTGCCGAAACAGTACCAACCTTTGAATTCATAGATTCTATATTCGGAAAAGAAAAAAGACCTGCGCACAAAAAAACAGAAACAAAAGCAATAAAAATGAGTTTTTTCATAAACACCCCTGAAAAATAAAAAGCTTTATATTTTTTATTTCGTCATACAAAACGACAAGGTTAATTATATCACCATTTTCTAAAAATGGAATTTTTATTACCTATTTAGTAATACCTATAACTAATTTAGAGGTTTTTTCACAAAAATTGCATGACATAATAAAAATATGACTGATAACGTAATAAATATACCTAAACTTTTTGGCGAAAATCTTCAAAAGCTCAGAAAACAGTCAGGATTTACACAGGATCAACTTTCTGAAAAACTTGAAATATCACAAAAACATCTTTCTATGCTGGAAACCGGAACTCAATTTGCATCCGCATCATTAATTTCAAAAATCTGCGAAACATTAAATATAGAACCTGCAGAATTGTTTGAACGTGGGCTTTCAGAAAATCAATCAACAAAACTTTTCGCAAAAATTGCAAACGCAATGGAACTTAGTCTAAAAAGGGACCGGGATATCATCTTAGACGAACTAAAGAATGAATCCCGGCTGATTTCAAATGAAATAAAAAACTTAAGATAAAAACCTACATTACTTTTGTTACAAACGCCTTGCCGGCAACTTCGCCCAGAGTTACGTATGTGTGATTTACTGAGTCGTATGTAATTGGCTTTAATTTTGCCGGGTCAATTTTACNNCGCTTTCGTCGGCGCAGATGTTTACAATATTTGCAACTGTGCAGCCGGTTGAATCATCATAAGAAACAAGTTCGCATTCCAGCGCCATCGGGAGTTCATTAATTACAGGCGCATCAACAAATTCTGCTTTTGTTGCGGTAAAACCTGCTTTTGCAAATTTATCCGGCTCTTTATTTGCGGAAACACAACCTACATAATCACAGGCCTTTACGTGCGCCGCGTCACCCATGCTTACAGTAAACGCCTTTCTTGCTTTTAAATTTGCCGCAGTTTTATGACTTGGGTCAATGCAAATTCCAATCTGATTTGTATCGTGAATTCCACCCCAAGCCGCATTCATTGCGTCCGGTTTTCCGTTTTCGTCGTAAGTTGCAATAATAAGAACCGGCATCGGGTACAAAAATGTCTGTTTTCCAAAATTCTTTTTCATAAATTCCTCTTTTTATATTTTTGGGCGTTTCTGCCGCTTCGCGTCAGTCGGCGTTTCCGGGCTCCACTACGTTCGGTGCTCTACTTCGCAAGCTTCGTAGAGCACCCGCTTCGCGGCCCTCCAGCGCCTAACACTCTTCGCACAGCATGCACAAACCTTCCACAATGGCAATGTGCTCTTGCGGCGCAATGCGCTCGTAAAGACTATCCGGCGTATCTCCAGGAACAACCGGAACACGCTTTTGAATCAATATTTTTCCACCGTCACATTCTTCGCTTACAAGGTGAATGGTACAGCCGCTTTCTTTTTCGCCGGCAGCCAGAACAGCCTCGTGAACGTGATGCCCCCACATTCCAACTCCGCCAAATTTTGGCAAAAGAGCCGGATGCAGGTTTATAATTTTATCCTTATATTCGCTAAGAATTACGCCGCTTAAAACCGTAAGCCAGCCAGCCTGAACAATAGCTTCAACCTTATTCAAACGGCACACATCAAGAACAGCGTTCGAAACAGCAAGACGTTTTGTATCACGATCAGCCGCCTTAGCCTTGTCAGCGCCCATTACCGCAAACGGAGAACAAACCGCCGTCTGAATTCCAGCCTTCGCCGCACGCTCAAGCGCATACGCCTTTTTTGTATCCGAAATTACAATTACAATTTCGTAAGGACATTCCGCCTTTTTTTCCACCTGATAATCAATCAACGCCTGAAGATTAGTTCCACCGCCACTCACAAGCACAGCGGCTTTAATTTTTTGTTTACTCATAATTTTATTATATACGAATAACGAAAATTATAATACGAGAAAGATGAAAAGATTTTTTGATAAATCATTACACATCTTTCTTATACAAAGTGTAAACTTTTTTGGATTTTATTTTTCCGTTTTTCCACCAGGAATATTTTGTATAATATTTGTATTTACGACCCCAGGAACCATATTCAGAGCTGGTTTCGTAAAGTATGCCATTTCCATCTTTATCGTAAAAACTTGTATGAGTGTATTTACTGTTTTTTGACTTATATGAAAATTTGCACGAGCCGTCGCCAAAATAAATCCAGTCATAAATATAATCTGAATCTTCTTTATGCTTAAAAGTTAAAACATTATCTTCATTATATTGATAGCTCATTACACTTTTACCCGGGCAGGTTTCCAGAATCGGATTTCCCATTTCGTTGTATGTAAACTCGGTTTCTGTTCCGTCAAAATTTATTTTTTTTATTAACTGTCCATTCTGATTGTAATAAAATTCTTGAGTTCCTTCGGATTTTGAAATCTCTTCTACAAGCTGATTTTCCGAATCGTAAACTCTTAATCTTATAATTTCACCAGATTCATCATCAATCATTGAAATTTCATTACCGTTTTCATCATATACATAACGGTATGTTTTTGCCTCTTTCTTGTCTTTAGAAACCGATTTTTCATAAACCCGCTGATCATTTTCGTATTCATACCAGGTTTCGTACGGAAATTGCAGCGCAGGCTCTCTTTTGTAAATCAGATTCCCCTGCTCATCATATTTATAAACACTTGCTCCAGAAATAATTGGATAAACCTTTTTATAAGCAACAGCTAACAGTATAAATAAAACACAACCTGAAATCAAAAGTATAGTTTTTCTTTTTAAGAGCAAATCTTTTTTTATCAGATAACAGATTCCATAAATTAAAAAATACAAAACTGTCCCGGTAAATCCTCTGTAATTCGCATTAAACGCCAGAACTGCAATAAAATTTACTATAACCATAATTATAAAACTTATGATTATATACTCAGATGCATTTTTTCTTCCCTTAATATATCCAATTCCTAAAACAACAGGCGAAACTAAAGTTCCAGTTATAGTAATTACCCCAAGAAAACATGCGAATACATAAAGAATGTCTGACGTATTTGCAGCATCAATAATTTTTTGACCGCCAAACAGAACAACTGTCATCAGAATACAGGCAATTATATTTAAGGCAAAAGCCACTAAATGGATTTTTTCTTTTATCTGATTTTTATTCATGTAAATTATCCTTGCAAAAAAAATGACAGCAAGCTCAAACTTACTGTCATTTTAAGATTTTTAGATTACAGCTTAGTCAACAAAAAGCACAGCGTCTTTCTGACCGTTTACTTCGCCCTTTGCATATTCTACGCGGCCAATCTTGTAAGCCTTCATATCCGGGTTGCAGTCGCGGTGATACTTAGAAGCGTTCTTATTGAACATTTCAAGAATTACATCCGCTTCTTTTGAAGAAACAGCAAGTACAAAACCAATTCCCATATTGAATGTATTGTAAATAGTTTCAAGGTCTGCACCACGGCGAATCAGCTCGCCAAATACCGGAGGAATATCCCAGCTTCCGCGGTTAATTACAGAAATAAGCTGCTTTTTATCGTCTTTAGCTTTAGGATACATACGAGGAATATTTTCGTAGAATCCGCCGCCGGTTACGTGAACCATTCCATGAACAGCCTTGCGGTACTTTCCAAGAACTTCCATAACAGGTTTTACGTAAATGCGTGTTGGTGTAAGAAGAACTTCACCAATTGTTTTTCCAGTATCTTTACCGTCAATTACAAACGGATCATTAAAATTGCTAACAAGCTTACGAACAAGGCTAAAGCCGTTAGAATGAACTCCAGTAGAGCTCAAACCAATCAAAACGTCACCTTCACGAATTTCTTCGCCGGTAATCATTTCTTTCTTTTCGCCAACGCCTACGCCAAAACCTGCAAGGTCATATTTTCCAACATCATAAAAACCAGGCATTTCAGCAGTTTCGCCGCCAAGAAGCGCACAACCAGTTTCTACACAACCGTCTGCAACACCCTTTACAAGCTCTGCCGCTACGTCTGCTTCAAGCTTACCGCAGGCAACATAATCAAGGAAGAACAAAGGCTGAACACCAGAACACAAAATGTCATTTACACTCATGGCAACACAGTCAATTCCAACCGTGTCATATTTTTTCATCTGGAAGGCAATATCAAGCTTTGTACCAACACCATCGGTTCCACTTACCATTACAGGATTTTTATATCCCTTTGGAATTTCGAACATTCCGTTAAAACTTCCAAGTCCAGTCAAAAGTCCAGGAATTGCAGTTCTCTTTGCATGTTCCTTATACTTATTTACCGCGCGGTAACCTTCTTCTACGTCTACACCTGATTCTTTGTAAGATGCCATTTTTGTTCGCTCCTTTTATATTTGGGCGTTACCCTCGCTGCCGCTCGGGTCGCTACGTTCCGGGTTCCGTACGGTGCTTCGCACCTATCTCCATTCTGCGGTAGTTTCGACAAGCTCAACCACCGCAGAACAGCTTCGCTGCCCTTCACATCGCTAACGCATTCGTTAAAATTTAATATCAATTCCCGATGCTGCCGCATCATCTGCAAGTTTCTTTCTAAAATCCTTAAGTTTTCCTGCCAAAGCAGCGTCCTGCAATGCAAGAATCTGAAGGGCAAGATAAGCCGCATTTTTAGCTGAATTTATTCCAACTGTTGCAACTGGAATCTGTGGAGGCATTTGAACTATACTCAAAAGAGCGTCCATACCGCCAAGACCATTTGATTTGTCAGAAACACATTCAAGCGGAACTCCAATTACAGGCAAAACGGTCATTCCTGCAATAACACCAGGAAGTGCCGCTGCAAGACCAGCTCCTGCAATAATTACCTGACAGCCGTCTTTTTCAACCTGCGCCACTGTTTCTTTAAGCAAAGCGCCTGCTCTGTGTGCCGAAATTATATAAGCCTTGTAATCTACACCGAACTCTGTAAGGATGTCGGCAGATTTTTTCATTGTGTCTTTATCAGACTTTGAACCAAAAAAAATTGCAACTTTCATATCAATGTTATACCAAAAAAAAGAACTTCATTCTATATAAATGTTAAAAAATATGATAAACTTCGCACTATGAAATTTCAGATTGATGTTACGCTTTCGCCTGAAGACGAAAAAAATACAGCGCTCATAAATAAACTCATTTTAGAAAAGACTCTCGAAAAACTTTCTCCACAGGAAAAAAAATCTTTTAATAAATCAGAACTTAAAAGTGTTTTTGTAAAAAAATCTATTGATGCGCGGCGCGGAAAAGTAAAGTTTCATCTTCGCTATGATGTTTATATTGGCGAAGATCCATCTCAATCTGAAAACGCACTTCCCCACTGGAAAAAAGCAGACGGAAAAAAATCTGTTATTATAGTTGGCTCAGGACCAGCAGGTCTTTTTGGTGCACTAAAACTTCTGGAATCTGGAATTAAGCCAATCATTATTGAACGTGGTTCTAAAACAGACGAACGAAAGCGCGATATTGCCGCAATTTCTACAAAAGATACTGTAAACCCCAATTCAAATTACTGCTTTGGCGAAGGCGGAGCCGGCACTTTTTCGGATGGAAAGCTTTACACAAGAAGCAACAAACGCGGAAACATTCAGTCGGTTTTGCAGATTTTTAATTATTTTGGCGCAGATAAAAAAATTCTTACAGATGCACATCCGCACATTGGTACAGACCGGCTTCCACAAATTATAAACGCAATGCGAAACAAAATTATTGAATGTGGCGGCGAAGTTCATTTTAATAGCCTTGTAACCGATTTTATCATAGAACAAAATGCCACAGGTCCGGTAGCAAAGGGTGTCATTTTCAAAAATACAAAAGACGAAAGTGAAAATCAGATTACAGCTGATTGCGTTCTGGTTGCGACGGGGCATTCGGCATCGGATATTTACAGCATTTTTGCAAGGCGCGCACCAGACTGCCTTGAAGCCAAGACGTTTGCAGCGGGCGTTCGCGTTGAACATCCACGAGAATTAATTGATTCAATTCAGTTTCATGGCAAAAAAAGCGAAAACCTTGGAGCGGCAGAATACAGACTTACCACACAGGTTGATGGACGTGGGGTTTATTCTTTTTGCATGTGTCCGGGCGGTTTTGTTGTTTCTTCCAGCAGCAGCGCAGATGAAATTGTTGTAAACGGAATGTCGGCTGCAAAACGTAATTCCAGATGGTCAAATGCCGCAATTGTAGTAGAAATCAGACCAGAAGATATTCCTCAGGAATTTACAGAAGCAGCAAAAAAAATGGGCTGTACTCAGCTTGCAGGACTTTTATTCCGTTCAAAAATTGAACAGGATGCAAAACTAAACGGAAACGGTCAGGCAGCTCCGGCTCAACGCCTTAAAGATTTTCTTGCAAATAAAAAATCAAAAGATTTACCGGCTTCCAGTTTTACAGCAGGTCTTGTAAGTTCAAACCTTGGCGAATGGCTCCCAAAACAAATTTCAGAACGACTCAAAAAAGGTTTCGAAGAATTCAATAAAAATATGAAAGGCTTTATCTGCGACGATGCACTTTTAATTGCACCAGAAACAAGAACCAGCACACCCGTAAGAATAACACGCGATGCAGACTCCCTTGAATGCACTGCACTTAGAGGTCTTTACCCCGCAGGCGAAGGCAGCGGTTATTCCGGCGGAATAGTTTCGAGCGCAATGGATGGAATTCGCTGCTGTGAAAAAATTGCCGAAAAACTAAAATCATGATATACTGTTTCTATGGATAGAAAACAACTTAAACGCGAGAGAGTTGTTTCTTCAGTAGGTTTATTTTTTGTTTCAATTGCATTTGTAGCTACTTTCTTTTATGCTCCGAACGAAAAATTTATTTTTCATTCAATTTGTCCAAGCAATGTTGTTGCAAGAATTGTTCATGCAATTTCTGTTATTGGAGCAATTTTAGCAATAATAAAGCCATCATATTCTAAAATATACTCGGTTCTTTTCTTTGAAAGCTTTTTTGACATTATAACCAACAACGGCTATCTTGGCATTTTCTTTTTCTACGACGCTATAATTCTTTACGCAATCAGAAAAATGCCCGCAAGAATCGATCCTGCAAAATTTTATCTTCTGTTTGCAGCGCACCTTTTATCTATTGGACTTTCGTACACCTATGGCATTCCAACCATGGTGATCATGTTTGGTTCAACAATATTTTTCTTTACATTTTTTATCTGGATTTACATTGAACTTAAAGCAAAACTTTCCTGCCTTATTCCAACAGAAGTAAAGGAAAATCAGCTTCTTGGAAAAATTAAACCGGGCAGCGAAGTTCATCTTTCTGATTATGGTTTAACGGAACGCCAGAGAACATTTATACTTGAATATCTTAACAACGATCTTTCATATAAAGATTTAAGTGAAAAATTCTATGTAAGCATTTCTACTGTAAAACGCGAATTTTCAGATATTTTCCAGATTTTTGGTGTAAAGAATATTGAAAATCTTCATATTCTTCTTTTGCAGTATCAGATAAAAGAATAGGCTTAAAAACATTCAGCTTTGCTGCAGAATTCTTAAAATCCTTGCAGACAAAAAAAAAGGCTGTCTTGAATTAACAAGACAGCCTGTCTCACCGAAATTCCCCAAATGCCCTCTATATAAAAACGAATAATCTTTTATTTAAGTTACCGCTTCATTTTAATGGGGAAAATAGCGGTAATCAATTAGTTTTGATACGAATTAACCAAAGTGTCATAAAAAATAACCAAGGTTAATTTTTGGAAATTTCGGTACAATCTGTTCAAAAAGCTACAAAACGGCTTTTAAGAATTTCTGAAGGCGTTCGCTTTTGGGCGCAGTAAAAATCTGCTCTGGAGAACCTTCTTCGTCAATAATTCCTTCGTTCATAAAAATAACACGGTCTGCAACTTCGCGGGCAAAACCCATTTCGTGTGTTACAACAACCATTGTCATTCCTTCACGGGCAAGTCCTTTCATAACTTCAAGAACTTCACCAACCATTTCGGGGTCAAGTGCAGAAGTTGGTTCATCAAAGAGCATAACATCCGGGTGCATTGCAAGCGCACGCACAATTGCAATTCGCTGTTTCTGTCCGCCTGAAAGTGTAGACGGATATGCAAAAGCCTTGTCCTTAAGACCAACCTTATCCAAAAGCTCTATAGCTTCTTTTTCTGCATCAGCTTTCTCGCGCAATTTAAGAGTGACCGGTGCAAGCGTAATATTCTGAATTACGTTAAGGTGTGGAAAAAGATTAAAATGCTGGAATACCATTCCCATTTTCTGACGGTACAAATCAAGGTTTGTATCTGGTGAAGTTAAATCTGAACCTTCGAACAAAATTGTTCCAGAATCTGGAGTTTCAAGTCGATTGAGACAACGCAGGAATGTACTTTTTCCTGAACCGGACGGTCCAATCAGAACAATTTTTTCGCCCTGATTAATATTAAGTGAAACACCTTTTAAAATATGAAGCTTTCCAAAGCTTATATTCAAATCTTTAACTTCTATCACTTTTAGCCATCCTTTTTTCTAATGAACCGAAAAGCTTTGTAAGCCCAACCGTAAGAATAAGATAAATTACTGCACAAGTTAAAAGCGGAATCCATGCATTGTAAGTTGCATTTCTTATCATATCTCCGGCTTTTGTTAAATCTGTAACTGCAATAAAGCTTGCAACAGAAGTTTCTTTTATAAGAACAATAAATTCACTTGTATATGTAGGAAGAACAGCCTTTACAGCCTGCGGAAGCACAATTTTAAACAAAGTCTGAGTTTTATTAAGTCCAAGCGAANNCGAACGACCTGCTTCTGTTTGTCCTATATCAACGCCCTGAATTCCAGCGCGGAAAATTTCTGTACAATATGCACCTGAATTTAAACCGTAAGAAATAACAGCTACAATAAACCGGTTCATTCCAAGCGGCGCAAAAATTACAAAATAAAAAATCATCAACTGGGTAGCAAGCGGAATTCCGCGCAAAACGGTCGTATAAAAATTTGCAATTATCCTAAGAAATTTATTATCAGAAATCTTCATTAAGGCAAAAATACAGCCAAGTACAGTTCCAATAAGAACGGCAAAAAATGCAATAAGGATAGTATACTTTAGTCCGTTTAGAATCAGCATATAACGCTGACCAGCAATCATAGTTTCAATAAAAGATTGTAACATACATACCTACAAACAAAGATTCCCGCGTCTAACTGCGGGAATCCAAAAATCGGCAAGCACAGCCTGCCTCTAAGCTATTTTTTCGCTTTCAGGCTTACTTTCTTACGATAATAACCTGTTCAGAGCTGAAATATGGTTCAGAAAAATCAACGTTCTTTTTACGTTCTTCTGTAACAGACATTCCGGCTGCAATAAAGTCAATTGTTCCTGCCTGCAAAGCTGGAATAAGGCTGTCGAATGCCATATCAATTACTTCAAGTCTGGCACCTGCTTTAGCTGCAATTTTTTCGCCCATTGTAATATCAAAGCCGGCAAAATCTTTTCCTTCAACATATTCAAATGGAGGGAAAGCAGCATTTGTACCAAGCTTAATTACACCTTCAGTTCCGTTTGAAACGAAAGCTGGAATAACAATTTTTCCATCGGCAGGCATAAAAGAATTTACAAGCATCTCATAGAAACCATCATATTTAATGTCTGTAATTGTTGCATTAATGATTTCAAGAGTTTCTGTATCACCTTTCTTTACGGCAATAGCATATTCTTCTTTATTTGCAGCAAATTCTGGACAGCGAACAATTTTTAAAGAAGGATTCTTGCTTACAATTGATTCAGCAGGAAGTTCATCAAGTACAACACAGTCAATTGCCCCATTCATAAGATCAAGTGCTGCATCAATACCAGTTTTGAATGACGAAATGTTGTCATTTCCGATATTATCGATAACCCAGGTTTCACCTGTAGTTCCAGCCTGAACACCAATCTTTTTACCGTTCAAGTCTGAAATTCCATTAATATTAACTTTTTTTGAATTAGAGCATCCAAGGAATGCAAAAGCAGCCAAAGCTGCAAAAAGTACAGATAGCTTTTTCATAAAAACACCTCATGAATAAATATACATTTTTTTGCATATTTATTCAATAATAGACAAAATCTCAAAAAGCATAAAAAAACCTTCCACTTTGCAGTTATTTTACAAAGCAGAAGGCCTCATATAAAAAAGGAGTTCTAATTATTTGCGCACAACTTTGTTCAAGTGCCAGATGTCGCGAACGTAATCTTCAATTGTGCGGTCAGAAGAGAACTTACCGCAGTTTGCAATGTTCTTTAAAGCCATCTTAGCCCATTTTTTCTTATCGCCGTAAGCAGCTGCAATTTTTTCGCGTGCTTTGCAATAAGAATCAAAGTCTGCAAGGACGTAATAAACGTCCGGGCGCTGACCTTCAACACCAAATACCAGAGAATCGTGAAGTTCTTTGAAAAGCTGGTGTGTTGGGTCATATGTTCCGTCAACAAGCTGTTCAACAACTTTTGCGAGAGCCGGATTACAGTCAAGATATTCCTGAGGATTATAAGAATGATCTTTTTCCATTTTCTTAATCTGTTCAGTCAAAAGACCAAATACAAATCCGTTTTCTTTTCCAGCTTCTTCAAAAATTTCTATATTAGCACCGTCCATAGTTCCCAATGTAAGGGCACCGTTTGCCATAAACTTCATGTTTGAAGTTCCAGAAGCTTCAAGTCCTGCTGTAGAAATCTGCTCAGAAACATCTGCTGCCGGGAAAATCTTTTCTGCAACAGAAACACGATAGTTTTCTACGAATACAACACGAAGTTTTCCGCGTACGCGACGGTCGTTGTTAATGCGGTCTGCAACTGTGTTTATCAATTTAATAATTGACTTTGCACGGCGGTAACCGGAAGCAGCCTTTGCACCAAAAATAAATGTACGTGCAGGAGGATTGTAAGAAGGATCTTCTACAATTCTGTTATACAAATACATTACGTTCAAAATGTTCAAAAGCTGACGTTTATATTCATGAAGTCGCTTTACCTGAACATCAAAAATGCTGTCCGGGTCAAGGAATTCATTCTGTGTGTGCTTAAGATAATCTGCAAGAGCCTGTTTGTTTTCCATCTTGATTTTTGTGAGTTCTTCAAGAGAAGCATCGTCATCAAGATATTTTTCAAGTCCTTTAAGTTTTGTAAGGTCTTTTTCCCAGCCATGACCAATTCTGTCTGTAATGAATTTTGCAAGTTTTGGGTTTGCATCGAGCAGCCAGCGACGCTGAGTAATACCGTTTGTTTTATTGTTGAATTTTTCAGGATAGATTGAATACCAGTCCTTAAGTTCTACAGTTTTAAGAAGTTCTGTATGAAGAGCTGCAACACCGTTTACGCTGAAGCA
>DEEV01000046.1 GCA_002350445.1 Treponema sp. UBA2869
AAGAACTTAACGGTTCTGATTATGTTGCCATTCCGTTCCGTGAAGAAGATGACAAAGAAAATCGAATTATGGAAATTGGCTGGATTACAAGAAAGGGCTTTAATTTAAGTACAATCGGCACAAAATATATAGAAGAAGTAAAAAAATATCTTGGAATAAAGTCCTAGATTATGATATTTTACTTTTATGACAAAAAATTTATATACTTCAAAGTTCGGAACTGCAACGTTCTATGCTGAAGCCTTAAAAATTGCGCTGCCTGTAATGGCGCAAATGCTCATTCAGAATCTTGTTTCTCTTATAGATAATTTTATGGTTGCCGGTCTTGGCGACGTAAAAATGTCCGGCGTAAATATTTCCGGTCAGATTATTTTTGTGTTCCTTGTTTTTATGAATGTTATCTGTACTTCGGGTGGCATTTTTATGACGCAGTTTTGCGGTGCTAAAGACAAAAATGGAATGCGTCAGGCATTTTGCTTTAAACTTTGGGCTGCGGTTTTTGTTGTTACGGCTTTTTCTTTGTCATGCTTTGTTTTTCCCCGTCAGATTTTGAGTCTTATGGTAAAAGGAAATTCTCAGGCGCCGCAGATTCTTTCTTACGGTGTTTCCTATATGAAGATTATTGGTTTTATAGGAATTCCGTGGGCTGTTTCTTCTGCAATTTCCTCATCATTGCGCGAAATAGGCGAGGTTAAAGTTCCGCTTGTAATATCAGTCATTGCAACTCTCGTAAATACCGTTTTCAACTGGTTTTTAATTTACGGAAATTTGGGGTTTCCGCGTCTCGAAGTTCAGGGAGCCGCAATTGCAACTGTCATAGCCCGCATTGTCGAAGCTGTTATTTTTGTAATCTATCTTCTAAAAAAACGTCCTGATTTTGTCCTTACAATTTATGAACTTTTTCATGTAAATTTAAGCCTTTTTGGACAAATTTTATTAAAAGCCTGGATGATTGTGCTTCCGGAAATGGTATGGGCTTTTTCAGAAACATTTACGACTGCACTTTACAACAGCCGCGGCGGAGCTGATGTAGTTTCCGGAATGTCGAGCAGCTTTGCAATTGCAAACCTTTTCTTTGTTGCTTTCAATGGAATTATGACTGCTACCGGAGTTATACTAGGCAAAGACCTTGGCGCCGGTGAACTTGACCGGGCGCGTCGTGAAAAAGTATGGATTTTAAACGGTGCTAAAATTTTCGGCTTATTTTTTACGGGAATAGGCCTTTTGTGTATGCTTCTTGTCCCGGTCGTTTTCAGGAATTTAAGTGTTCATTCTCAGCAAATCTGCAAAAACATGGTTATGATGATGGCGTTTTATATGCCTGTATGGGTATATATTAATGCGCAGTTTGCTATAAGCCGTGCGGGCGGCGATACTGTGATGGGCATGCTGGTAGACGGAATTTCAAACATCTTTCTTGTTATTCCAGGCATTTATATTATGGCAAGATTTACGTCAATTGGTCCTGTAATGATGTACGTAATTATAAAAACAATTGATTTCCCTAAAATTGCAATTGCTCATTTCTGGCTTAAGAAGGAATTCTGGGTTGTGAATCTTGCGGAAAAGTAAAGAAAAATAATGTTTGCAAGAATGCGATGAGGGAGACTTTTTGTATTAACTGCATTTTGATTTGATTTTTCTTAGTTTTTCTCTTGACAATTTTTGCAAGTGGAAATAACATTTACAGTATGGATTTAAGAACAGTATTAACAACAGACACAGTAAACCTTCATTTGAAGGGAACTACTAAAGAAGAAATTGTAGATGAGATGCTCGATGTTCTTTATAAGGCTGGAAAGGTAACAGATAAAGCTGCTGCCCGTGAATGTGTATTGGATCGCGAGCGCAAGATGTCTACTGGAATGAAGCATGGTATTGCCATTCCTCATGGAAAGACAGATACAGTAACAGACCTTGTTGCATGTATTGGTATTTCTGACAACCCTGTAGATTTTGATTCTTTGGATCAGGAACCTTGCAGAATTTTTATTATGACTTTGTCACCTGTAAACAAAGCAGGTCCACATCTTCAGTTCCTTGCAGAAGTAAGTCTTTTGTTTAAGAGTCCTGAAAAACGTCAGGAAATCTTGAATACTCAGGATAAGGCAGAAGTTATTCGTATTTTGACTGAATAGTATTAATTATGAATTATAAGACGGCGGCAGGGTAACTTGACCGCCGTTTATTTTTTAACCATAATCTTTTTAAATATAAAATTGCATCCTAGGGGTGAATTATGAAACTTGAACCGCTTTTTACAGTAAAAGAAAACAAAATGTTTTGCATAAAGGATAATTCTGAATTTGATTTGAATGCCCTTCATAAGATTGAAATAAAATGGTCACAGGTTGAACTTGAACCGGAATCTTATAATGAAGAATTTCTTGCCGGCCTGCGCGACCAGCTTAAGGTTCTGGATGAAAAAAATGAATTTGCGGTTCTTATTCCTGTTGTTGATAAGCCTTTGGAAAATGCAGAACAGAACGAGTTTTTTATAAATGCGTTTAATCATACTGCACGCCGTGTAAAAGACTGCGTAAGCGTTGCCGGTTTTGAACTGCCTGTTCAGCTTGCTTCTGCAGATGATTTTATTGATGTTCTGTCTGTAAAGCATGCCCAGTATATTTACTTTACTAAAGATAAAACTATTCAAAATAAATCTATTGTAATTTACTAGATAGTAATATTTGCGAAATATTACATCGTTTGCAAAGAAATTTATAATTTTTCGCGATTTTTCACGTTTTTTCTTCAAAATTCACTTGTATATTTTTCTGCTTTGTGCCATTATATCGGGCGAAACAGCGAATTGTTGTTGATAAAGTTTTAGGAGCAAAAAGTGAAATTTGAAACAGAACATAATTCATTTTCCAGTGTATGCTTTTTTTGTGCTTTGATGTGTGTACTGTTGATTTCTGCCGTGCTTCTTATAAACTTTATGATTCCTGCATCAGGAAAAGATGAATTTGAACCTGTAACAATTGCAGATCTTTCAGAGGAAAACGAAGAAGAATTTTCAGCAGCTTTTCAGGATTATTTTGCAGAAGTTTCTCTTGTAAAGCTTAACGGAAATTCTGATGACGGACTTTCATTGTACCGTCAGCCTTTGTCAAGAAATGCTGTT
The DNA here is from genome assembly GCA_002350445.1 of Treponema sp. UBA2869. Taxonomy (GTDB): domain Bacteria; phylum Spirochaetota; class Spirochaetia; order Treponematales; family Treponemataceae; genus Treponema_D. The sequence continues at coordinate 3,128 of DEEV01000046.1, forward strand.
GAATGGTTCTATACTCAGATTACTGGTGATAAGGAAGTTGCACTTGCAATACTTTCAGAAGCTGAAAAGAATGATATTCCGCTTGCTTTGGCTTTTGCGCTTGCTCATACTGAAAGTAATTATAATACACGTGCAGTAAATAAAAATTCAAATGCAACGACAGATCGAGGTTTGTTTCAGCTGAATAGTAATTCGTTCCCGACACTTACAGAAGCTGATTTCTTTGATCCTTATGTAAGTTCTAAATATGGAATGTCGCATTTGAAATTCTGTCTTCGTTCGGCAGGAAATGAAGTTTCGGCTCTGGCAATGTATAATGCAGGCACAACTAGAGTTCGATCGAATAAGACGCCTCAGTCAACATTGAATTATGTTGGAAAAATTATGGCGTATCAGAAGATGCTGGATCAGCTTTTTACCGAGCAGGTAAAAGTTTATTTTGAAACACAGCTTGTGCCTGGACTTACAACTGTTGCGTACGCTGGTGCAAGACAGTAACAAACTCTGCCGGATGCAGTATTTATCCGGTGGTTTTATAAATTAGCCTCCTAATTTTTTAATACGGAACTGGTTTTTTAGTTTTTCCCAGTTCCGTATTTTTTTTTACCTTATATAGATTTACTGTTAAAAAATTAACAATAATTGCTTATTTAACGTAATTTTGCTAAAATTTGTGTAAATTCGACTGTTTTTTGTTCGGAATTCAATTCCCATTAATGAGGAGGTTCCATATAATGCAAGCATTAAATGACCTGCCGCCTGCAACAAGAAAAAGACTTGTTCAGCTGGAAGAACTTTTGAAATCCTGGAGTGGAGAAAAAATCACCTCCGCTAAGATTTGTGAATTGACCGGTTGGAAAGATTCTCTTGTGCGGCATGATTTATGGTTGATTAAAAATACGGTGGTTGANNGTTGAGCCTGTCGAAACTACCGCAGAACACGGTGATTTCCGTGGCTGGAAGAACGGTTACAATACATCCGACCTTTTAGCCACTGTTCTGTCCATAAACAAAAGCGGAACACAGAACGTCTGCATTGCAGGTCTGGGTCGTTTGGGTGCGGCACTTCTGGACGAAAACCTTTTTGATGGCAGCCAGTTTGTGATTAAAGCTGGCTTTGATTCGAACGTGAACCGCGTTGAGATTCTTCGTTCTACGTTTCCGCTTTACCCGGCAAGCGATATGAACTGGGTGATTAAGCAGGAAAAAATCACCCTCGCAATTCTGGCAGTTGTCGACAAGGATGCGCAGCAAATGTGCGACAGCCTTGTAAAGGCCGGAATAAAAGGAATTG
>DEEV01000051.1:0-568 GCA_002350445.1 Treponema sp. UBA2869
GAAGGCGAGAAAGGCATGGTGCTTCAGCTTAAGGTAGCAGAAGGTGATGTTGGTAAGGTAATCGGAAAATATGGCCGTATTGCCAAGGCAATGAGAACCGTTCTGAGTGCTTCGGCTGTTAAAGACGGGAAACGTTACAGTCTTGATATTCTGGACTAGTCTGGGATTTTAGATGGAAAAAGCACAGCTTGTTGTTGGCTTCATCCGCGGTGCCCATGGGTATTCGGGTGAATGTAAAGTAGAGAGTACTTCCGGTGAATATGAGCATTTGCTCAATCTAAAGGATGTTACTTTACGACATGGTGATGAAGCAAGGGAAGCAAAGGTTGAATCGGTTTCTCTTGGAAATGCAGTTGCTTATGTTAAATTTGCAGGAATTGATTCTGACGAAGCAGTAAAAAAGTTTGCGCGTTGGGAAATTGAAGTTCCGCGAAAGTACGCAAAGCCTTTGAAAAAAGACGAGTGGTACATAGAGGATTTACGTAATTGTTCCCTTGTTTATAAGGGAAAGGATGTTTCGGCAACGTTGGATGCACCTGCAAAAATTGTAGGGACAATCACAAACGTA
>DEEV01000051.1:673-1573 GCA_002350445.1 Treponema sp. UBA2869
TGGAGTAATTCCATGAAATTTACAGTGCTAACCTTATTTCCGGATATAGTCAAGGCTTTTTTTGAAAACTCAATCATGGCCAAGGCTGTTGAAAAGGGAATTATTGCCTACGATCTGGTGAACATCAGAGATTTTGCTTTAGATAAGCACCGGACTTGTGATGACGGAACATACGGAGGTGGAGCCGGACAGTTAATGATGGCTGAACCTCTTGGCAGAGCTTTGGATAGTGTTAATGCCCATAAAAAACACGTTATTTATGTAACGCCGGGCGGAAAACCTCTTACTCAAAGCGTTGCTCAAAGATTAAGTTGCGAAAGCGAACTTGTTTTTATCTGCGGAAGGTACGAAGGTATTGATCAGCGGATAATTGATTCTTATGTGGACGAAGAAATCTCTATTGGAGATTACGTTATGTCCTCTGGTGAAGTTGCAGCAACAGTTGTTATAGATACTGTTTACCGCCTTGTAGACGGAGTAATTTCACGCGAATCGTTAGAAGAAGAAAGCTATTGCGACGGACTTCTGGAGTATCCGCAGTATACTCATCCAGAAGAATGGAAAGGAATGAAAGTTCCTGCAGTTCTTCTTAGCGGTAATCATGAGGAAATTCGGAAGTGGCGGCTTAGAGAACGACTTATGAAGACTCTTGCAGTTAGACCAGATTTGATTGCTTCTGCCAGAGCCGGCGGTTTACTTTCTAAGGAAGCCGAAGATATGATTGAGGAAATTAATCAGCAGTTTTATGCTAAAAAACAACCTAAAAAAAAGTTGAAAAAGCGTAAAACTGAATAAGGAAGTTCAAATGGATATTATTAAGACTATTGAAGAAACACAGAAACGTCCTGGTGCTCAGGGATTCAATGTTGGTGATACTGTAAAAGTTTACTTCAAGATTAT
>DEEV01000051.1:1780-2086 GCA_002350445.1 Treponema sp. UBA2869
GTAAGGGAGCTAAGGTTAAGACTTTGGTTGGTGCAAAAGTTACAGAAGCTATTAATGCCCGCAACGCACGTGCCGAAGCTGCCGCTGCCGCTACAGAAGCAAGAATTAAGGAAGAAAGAGCAGAAGCTGCTGCTGCAAAGAACGCTGCAGAGTAATGCATCCTGATTTATAAAAAAGGGACTGTCTGATGTTGTCAGGCAGTCTTTTTTTTTACTATAATTATTTTTATGGATTCGGCTGCAGTTCGTTCCGCCATAGTTAATTTTTCTTCGCAAAATGCTGTTAAATCGCTTAAAAACGGTTCAC
>DEEV01000051.1:2205-6199 GCA_002350445.1 Treponema sp. UBA2869
CCCGGGGAAACTTTTGTTGCAACAATAAATGCAAAAGACGGAACTATATTCGTAACTCCAAAAGAGCAGCCTGGCCTGGAAATGCCAAAAGAACTTGTTCAGATGACGGTTGCACAAAACAGGCAGCTTGAAAGCTTTTTACAGGCAATAGGACTTCCTGCAGACTGCATTTCTGAACGTTTACTTCAGGTAATGAAGCAGCTCGAAATGAAGCTGAATCCGGCGCTTTTATTAAGACTGCATAATCTTTCTGTAAAGTTTAAGGAGAAATCTGTTGCCGCTTCAGAAATCCTTATGCTTCTTGCAAAAAAAGGTCTGAATGCTTCTGAAGAAGAAATCCTTACTCTTTTGGCAGAGCTTGACGGCGATTTTTCGGATACAGAGAAAAATCAAAATTCAGGCGGAAAAGCAAATCAAAAAAAATCAGATAAATTTGCGCTGATGAATAAAGCTAACAAGGTGGAAGGCGGCTGGTTTTTTATTCCTTTTGAACTTCTTACTCAAAATATGCAGAAAACTTTGGGGCAGGGCGTTATAAAAATGCTTATGGCCGAAAACAAATCCCTGAAAAAACTGAATCTTAATTGCAGTTATAGTAACCGAAAATATATGTTTTCTTTGAATTTTGAAGGAAGAAAATGTACTAAGCTCACATTTAATATTGATGGCTACGATTCAAAAGCTGAAGAATTTAAATCATCCTTACAAAATTATTTTAAAGGCGCAGCTGATATTCCTGAAATTTTATGGACTTCAAAAGAGACGCTTGAAGGCTTTGCCTGTTCTGATGAAGAACTGGTATTTTTGGGAGGCAGCGTGTGAATTCTTTAGTAAAAAAAGCTGTTGCGGTAAAGTACGCTGAAGGTCTTGATGTGCCTGTTATTATGGCAAAAGGCGAAGGTGCTTCTGCGCAAAAAATACTTGCTGAAGCTCAAAAAAACGATATTTTGATACAGGAAGATTCTGTTCTTGTAGATTTTTTAGGCATGCAGTCTGTCGGAGAGGCTGTCCCTGAAGAAGCCTGGACTGCGCTTGCAAAAATTTTTGCATTTATTCTGGAAAATGGCGGAAAATAAGACTAATACAAAATCGGTTGGAAATGCCGGTGAACAGGAAGCTTTTCTCTATCTTAAGAAGCAGGGTTATGATATAATTGAAAGAAACTGGCGGACAAACGCTGGCGAAATTGATATAATTTGTACGAAAGCTGATGTGCTTGTGTTCGTGGAGGTAAAAAATCTTCCACATGCTACGCCGGATATGCTTTCTAAGGTGCTTGGTGAACAAAAAAGAAATCATATTTTAAAAACTGCTAAACGTTTTCTGTTAAATCATCGACAATATAGTAACAATTACGTTCGGTTTGATGTAATTGTGCTTGGTATGCAGGGACTTCCTTCTGTGTATCATATTGAGAATGCATTTTCAGAATAACTGGATGGGAAGGGATATATGATTTCGGAGTCATCAAAATTAACAGCCACTATGGTTCTGGAGCGAACTGATGATGTTGGTCTGTCTCCGCGAATTTTAGAGCTGCGGAGAAAAATCAGGAACGCGGAGTATATTGACAGTGCGATTCAGCGTATTGCTCAGGTAATAAGCAATCGCCTGATTGAAAATTCTGACGAATTAAAATTGCGGGATTAATTCCTGCAAGGGAGTTAATTCAAATTGGATAGAAGAAGAAATAAAAAACATTCAGGAAACTGGAATAATCAAAAAAAATCTGATTCACGAAATAACAACGGCAGCTTAAAAAATAGTCAGCCGTCGTTTCAATTTAACAAGAGTCTCTACGAAAATGTAACTCTGGAAAAAGAACGCCAGAAAGCAATTGCAGATCTTAAGGAACGCGAGGTAATCTGCCCTAAATGCGGCCAGCCAATTACGGATATTGCAAGCAGTCTTATTGATAAAGCTACCGGTAAGCCAATGCACTTTGACTGTGCTTTGAATCAGGTGCGCGAGTCTGAAACCCTTTCTGAAAACGAAAAAATAGCCTATATCGGGCAGGGACGCTTTGGAGTTCTTTATTACGAAAATATGCGCGATCAGAGGCATTTTACAATCAAGAAAATTATTGAATGGGAAGACCGCGACTCAAAACCGCAGTGGCGTGAAGAATTGAGCGGACTTTACAGTCAGGTAAACTAAGCTGTTCTATGAACATTACAGTTCTTTGCAAGGTTGTAGATAATTTTGGGGATATTGGCGTTACCTGGCGCCTTGCCCGTCAGCTTAAAAAAGAAAATCCTTCTGTCTGCATAAATCTTGTTGCAGACAATCTTGATTCCTTTAATAAAATTTGCAGCAAAATTAATCCTGTGGAGCATTTTCAGGTTGTAGACGGAGTTTGTGTTTACGACTGGAATGCGTATGAATTCTGTAAAACTGAATTTTCAAAAAACGATGGCGAAAAACTTGCCGTAATTCTTGAATGCTTTCAATGCGGCCGCCCGGACTGGATGGAAAAAATCCTTTTTGACGAAAAACTTGAGCGCACAGTTCAGATTATTATGATAGATTATCTTACTGCCGAAAAATATGCTGAAGATTTTCATTGCCTTATGTCTTTGACCAGAAGTGCAAAAGTTCAAAAAGTAAATTTTATGCCGGGCTTTACAGAAAAAACAGGCGGACTGATTATTGATGATGACTGGAAAGAGTCTTTTGAGAGGAACAAAAAAGGTGATGTTCTTGTTTTTACTTATGAAAGGAACTGGAAGCCGCTTTTAAAAGCTTTGCCTTGTTCCTTCCTTTTTATAAATGAAAATTCAGAGGCGGCTTGTGAGCGGAAAATTCTTCTGGCACAGGGACGTGGAAAAGAAAGTTTTGCTTTGGCGGCAAGTGAGTGCGGGGCATCCGGTTTAGTAAAAGAACTTCCTTATTTGAATCAGGAAGAATGGGATTTGATGTTAAAAAAATGTTCAGTTCTTTTTATTCGCGGAGAAGAAAGCATGAGCCGTGCCTGTCTTTCGGGTATTCCGTTTGTCTGGCATGCTTATCCTCAAAGTGATGAGTATCAGATGGTAAAGGTTAATGCTCTTCTTGAACGTATGAAAATTCATTTTGAACCAAACGATTTTGAAATTGTAAGAAATGTCTGGCTCGATTTTAATTTGCCAGAAATGGAAGTTTCAGAAGAAAAAATGCAGGCTGATATTCTTTTGTTTTTAAATGCTTCTGAGCGGATTTGCCGTGGTTTTCAGGATTTTTCAATTTCCCTAAGAAAAATTGGCAGCCTTACTGTTCACCTGATGACTTTTATTAACCAAAAGTGTATAATAAACGAATAAATTGCAAATAAACCGCATTGCGGTGTTATATTAGGGGTTTTATATTATGTTAATGACATCACAGTTAAAAGTTGGTACAGCTTTTATGTACGAGGGAAATCCTCTTATCGTTCAGAAGATGCTCGGACAGCGCTCTGGACGTGCCGGAATGGTTACAAACCTTCGCGTACAGAATCTTGTAACAAAATCTACAATGGATCTTGGTATTGATGCAGGTGAAAAATTTGACGAAGTAGACCTTGAGAGCCATACAACAAAACTTTCTTACATCGATGGCGAAACTTACGTATTTATGGATCAGGAAACTTACGAACAGTTTGAGCTTCCTAAAGAAAATCTTGGTGACTATGCCGGCTACATTACTCCAGATGATGATCTTGAAGTAAACCTTACATTCTACGAAGGAAGACCGGTTGGTATTGATCTTCCAGTTCGCGTTACACGCTCAATTACTTATTGTGAACCAGGTGTAAAAGGTGATACTTCTGGAAAATCTATGAAGCCAGCTACACTTGATACAGGAATCGAAGTTCGCGTTCCATTGTTCATCAACACAGACGACAAAATCGTAATCGATACACGCGACGGTTCATTCCTCGAGCGTGCTAAAGCTTAATGCTTTCGGTGGTTGAGCCTGTCGAAACCACCTTTGTATCACAGCGGTCATTTCGACAAGCTCAATGACCGTAACAAGG
>DEEV01000097.1:0-359 GCA_002350445.1 Treponema sp. UBA2869
CCGCGCCGTGCAAACGGACTTCGTGATTTTATGGAAACTTAGTCTAAGTCATAAAAGTAGACTAAAAATCATAATTGCTATATAGTAAAAAATATTTTAATTGAGGAACCATAGATGGTAACAGCAGAAATTTTTGATAATCTTAAAAAATTGCAGGACATTCTTGTAGAAAAATATGCCCTGGAAGCAAAGGTAAAAGAAGCCCCTGATCAGCTTAAGACTCAGGAAGAGTTCTTGACTAAGTTAAAAACTGAGTTTATTGAAAAAAAGAATAAATATGACGAAACCTCTGATAAGGTTTCAAAACTTAAATTTGAGCTTGATGAAGCTGTAAAATCAAGAGAATCTGGCGAAAAAGG
>DEEV01000097.1:485-820 GCA_002350445.1 Treponema sp. UBA2869
GAATCTCTTATTACTGCTCAGGAATCTGACTTAAATGCAAGTAAAGATTCTTTGAATGGTCAGATTGCTGATTATAATAAGCAGCTTGAAGGTTTGCAGAAGCGCGAGGATGAAATTGCGCCAAACCTTGATCAGGAAATTCTTTTCAAATTTGAACGCATTATCCAGCGTAATTCAGAAGGTATCGTTGCCGTTAAAAATGGTGTTTGTACCGGATGTCATATGATTCTTCCTGCTGACTTTGCAAACGAAGTTCGCGAAGGTGACAGCGTAAAATTCTGCCCGTATTGCAGCCGAATTCTTTTCTATGAAGAAGTAAGCGAAGACGAAGCAGA
>DEEV01000097.1:921-1232 GCA_002350445.1 Treponema sp. UBA2869
TGGACGGAGACTCTGAAGAAGACGACGAGGAGGATGATGCCGAAGACGGAGATGAATCTGAGGATTCTGATTCTGACGAATAAAACTGTTAATTTACAGATGGGATGTAACCGCGCCGGCAATTGCTTATGATAGTTTTTGCCGGTGAGATAAAGTCCGGGCTCCATCGGAAAAGATGCCGGATAATAACCGGGCGCAATCTGGCAGCTGCATAAATACTTGCACAGCCCAGAGCGCGACAGATAGTGCAACAGAAATTGTACCGCTTTTCATGCTTTTGCATGATTAGTAAGGGTGAAAAGGCAGTGTAA
>DEEV01000097.1:1245-1844 GCA_002350445.1 Treponema sp. UBA2869
CTTGTAAACCTCATCTGGAGCAAGGTCAAGCAGCAGTTATGTTTTTCCGAGCAGGTACTGCGGGTAGACCGCTGGAGCAGGGTGGTAACATCCTGTGCGGATAGATGGTTACGCGTAAATCTGATTTTTTCAGGTTTACAGGACAGAACCCGGCTTATTGTCCCGTCTGTTTTTTTTTTGTGGGAAAAATGAGATTAAATCAGAGTTTAGAAAATGACAATTTCGCAAGAAAACAGAATGTACTTCTGACAAGATTTTTAAAAATCGGAATTCTTCTTGCTGTAGTTGCTGCTCTGTTTTTTACCGCTTTTTTTTTAGTTTCAAATTATAAAAAAAATCATATTTCTGTTAAATCTATAAAAGATGCATGGAAGGTTTATGACTATCAAAAGGTTTATGACCTTGGTCATAGTTTTCTTCTGGAAAATCCTTTTAACAATACAGTCCTTGCATATTACGGCTATGCTTCGTATTATCTGGCTCAGTCGCAGACCGATTCCCGTCTTACTCAAACTTATCTTGACGAATCAATCAACAGCCTTCGCGTAGCATTATTTAATTCTTCAAAAAGTCTTACACCTCAGCTTCAGTATATGCTT
>DEEV01000097.1:1856-8162 GCA_002350445.1 Treponema sp. UBA2869
GGCGTATTTTTATAAAAATTCACTTACATCACATTGCTATGCAGACCTTGCCGTAAAATATCTTACGCTTGCCCGAGAAAACGGTTACAAGGCAGATGATATTCCGGAATATCTTGGATTAAGTTATGCATCTTTGGGGCTTCCAATGGACAGTATATCTGCATTTACGGAAGCTTTGCTTTATAGAGAGTCTGATTCACTTCTTCTTTCAATTGCAGAACAATATTACAAGGCGCGCGAATATTCTGCGGCCGAGCAGTATCTGTTCAGAATTATTAAAAACAGTGAAAATGACGAAATTATTATAAAATCTGAAAATCTGTTGGGTAATATATACATCGATAAAGAAGATTATGATGCGGCTATGCAGGAATTTGAGAATGTTTTGAAAAAAAACGAAAATTCTGCTGACGCACACTATGGAATTGGTGTAATATATGAGAAACAGGGTAATATTGTAAAAGCCAGGGCAGAGTGGCGTAAGACACAGAAGATTCAGGTTAATCATGCGGGTGCTTTACAGAAACTGTCTGATAATTAAGATTGTAAAAACCATTGGGAGGAAATAAACAGATGGGATTTCTTGATAATTTTTCTACAGATATTGGTATTGATTTAGGAACTTGTAATACGCTGATTTATGTACGCGATAAGGGAATGGTTATTGATGAACCATCTGTTATTGCTGTTGAACGCGGAACAAAAAGAATTCTTGCCGTAGGTTCAGAAGCAAAGCGTATGCTCGATAAAACCCCTGGTAACATTATAGCTATTAGACCTCTTGCCGATGGTGTTATAGCAGATATTGACAGCACGGAAAAAATGATTAAGTACTTTATTACAAAAATTATTCCACGCCGTCAGTTCTTTAAATCTGTAAGAATGAAAATCGGAATTCCTTCTTGTATTACTGATGTTGAACGCCGTGCAGTAATTGAAGCTGCTCTTAAGGCTGGTGCAAAGGAAGTTGAAGTAATTCCTGAAAGTCTTGCGGCTGCAATTGGTGCAAAAATTCCTATTTTTGAACCTGCCGGTCATATGATATGTGATATTGGTGGTGGTACTGCAGAAGTTTCAGTAATTTCACTTGGTGGTATGGTTGTAACTCACTCAATTCGTGTTGGTGGTGATAAATTTGATGAAGCTATTGTAAAGCACGTTAAGAGCGTACATAACCTGATTATCGGTCAGCCGGCTGCGGAACGACTTAAGATTCAGATTGGTAATGCGGCTCCTGAAAAGACAATTGAAAAAATGGAACTTAAAGGAACCGATGCAATTACAGGTCTTCCACGACGCCTTGAAATTGACAGCGTAGAAGTACGAGAAGCGCTCAAAGAACCTGTAACAAAAATTGTAGAAGAAATTAAGTCTGTTTTGAGTGAGACTCCTCCTGAGCTTGCTTCTGATATTATTGAGCGTGGTATTGTTATGACTGGCGGTGGTTCTATGCTCCGCGAGCTTCCAAAACTTATTTCAAAGGAAACAGGAGTTCCTGTAATTCTTGTTGAAAAACCTCTTGAATGTGTTGCTCTTGGTGCAGGAGAAGCTTTTGGTCTGTTTAAGGATATGACTTCAGAACGTGCCATTTACGATAGTTTGAACGAATAGCCGGAGTTATTATGCCGGAAAAAAACAGATCTTCAATCAGCCTGAAATTCTCAGAATTTCTTTTAATTGGGCTGGTTATTTTATCATCCGTTTGCCTCACCTTTAATTCTGGAAAATTTATCCTGAATTTTAAGCTTATAGGATTCAATGTTCTTTCTACCATCGACAAGGGCGTTTACCATGTTACGAGCGGAATAAAAGATACGTTCAATTCTGTTGGAGAACTTAGACGTCTTCGTAAGGATTATAATGAACTTGTAAAACGCCTTGAAAATTATGAAGAAATGCAGCGGACTAATGCTGATATCAGAAAGGAAAATCAACGACTTAAAGAGCAGCTTGATTTTTCTATTTCGATGGATGAAAAGAATATTCCGGCTCAGATTATTTCCCGCGATTTAGACAGTTCATTTTCTTATCTTACAATCGACAAAGGCAGTATCAACGGTATAAAAAAGAATATGCCTGTTATTGCTTTTCAGAACGGGAATCAGGGGCTTGTAGGAAAAGTTGTTCAGGTAGGAACGTTTACAAGTCAGATTATGCCTGTTTACAATCAGAAAAACATGGTTTCTGCAAGAATTCAAAATACTCGTGATCTTGGTCTTGTTAATGGTCTTGGAAGCACGGATCAGCCGCTTTTGATGCAGTATATTCGTAAGCGTGTTGCCGATCAGCTTCATTACGGTGATGTAATTGTTACTTCTGGAGAAAGCGATAACTATATGCGCGATATTCCTATAGGAACTATTTCAAAAATTACGGAAGTAAATTATAACTCAACCTTAAATATTGAGCTTGAGCCAATTCTGGATTTTTCAAGACTTGAGACAGTTATCGCAGTAAACCAGCGTGAATTGAATGATAAAAAACATTCGGAGTAGGGTATGATAAAATCGTTTTTAATTTCAACATTTATTCTACTTGCTTTTACAATCGTAGAATCATCGATTCTCTCAAATATTTCGTTTTTGTATGTAGTTCCAGATCTTGTTCTTATCTGCTCGGTTTATTTTTCTTTATTGAATGGTAAAACTTACGGTGAATTATCGGGCTTTGTTTCAGGACTTTTTATGGACTGGATAACAGGAATTCCATTTGGATTTAATTGCCTTTATCGTACTATTGCAGGTTATATTTTTGGACTTTTTAATGATGTGATTATCATAACAGGTTTTATTATGCCAATGCTGTCTGTTGGGGCTGCAACAATTTTAAAAACAATTTTTATCTGCATAATTGGATTCTTATTTCCTAATGTTGATGTTTATGTAACCGGCTTAATTTCTACGGAATTTCTTTTTGAATTTATTGCCAATATAATTCTTGCTCCGTTTATTTTTAAGCTTCTTGACTTCTTTAAAGGATATATTTGTATAATCAGTACAAACAGCCGGATAGATAATGTATAGACCAACAGACGACAGGCTTTCAAAAAGTGCAAAAATCTCAATTCTGTATATTGTGATGGTATTTATATTCTTTTCATATATATTCCGTCTTTTTTCCATGCAGATTGTTCGTGGTGATGATTATAAAATTCAGTCAAAACGAAATGCAAATTCCGTTACTGTAATTCCGGCTCAGCGCGGTGAAATTTTTGACAGAAAATCAAATGTTCCTATTGTAATTAACACTGAAAGCTTTGCTGTGGAAGTAAAGCCAGGTGAAATTCCTAATGGTTATTACGATACTGTAATTCAAAAACTTGCCAAAATTCTTGAAATCAACAAAACAGATATTGATAAAAAAATTCCTCCGTCAATCAGACGTTCTTATACTTCTGTTCAGGTAAAAACAAATGTTAATTTTGCAACAATTTCCAGCATTGCCGAAAATATTGTAGATTTGCCGGGCGTAAGCTGGGTTTCCAAGCCTAACAGAAACTATCTTCATACCCAGTCTATGTCTCATATTATTGGTTATGTAGGCGATATTACACAGGATGAAATTACACTGCTTTATAACAAAGGATATTCAAAGAACAGTATTGTAGGAAAAACAGGAATAGAAAAGCAGTATGATTCGCTTTTGCAGGGTGTGCCTGGCTCTGAAGAGTCAATGGTCGATGTTCACGGACGTGTAATTTCTGCAGTTCCAAAAATCAATGAACCTGAAATGGGTAAAAGCCTTGTGCTTACCATTGATTCTGATATTCAAAAGCTGGTAGAAGATGCACTTGGGCAGAGAGTAGGTGCTTCGGTTGTTTTAAAGCCTGCTACCGGCGAAATACTTGCAATGGTTTCTTATCCTTATTACGACAACAATATCTTCAGCTCTGATTCTGCAAGTGTTGAATATGCAAAGCTGATAAATGATTCTTCTAAACCATTGATTAATCGCGCGGTTCAGCTTTCTTATCCGCCGGCTTCGACATTTAAAATTATCATGTCTGCGGCTATGCTTCAGGAAAATGTGTTTCCGTCTGCAAAAAAAATTGAATGTAAAGGTAAAATGATTTACGGTGGTCGCGTTTTCCATTGTCACGTTCACGAACCTGGACACGGCTGGCTTGATTTGAAAAACGCAATGGCTCAGTCCTGCGATGTTTATTACTGGACAATTGGACGTGATTATCTTGGTATAGAAAAAATTGCATCATACGCACGGGAATTTGGACTTGGAAAAAGCTCTCAAATTGATCTTCCAAGCCAGGTTTCGGGACTTGTTCCAACCGCAGAATGGAAGGAAAAACGCCTTCACGAAAAGTGGCTTGGTGGTGATACAATGTCCTGTTCAATTGGTCAGGGCTTTATGGAAGCAACTCCTTTGCAGCTTGCAAATATGATTGCAATGGTTTCAAATGAAGGTGTAATTTACAAACCTCACATTCTTAAGGAAGTACGCGATCCTGTTACAAATGATGTTATCAGCGAAGTTAAGCCTTCTGTATTAACAGAATCTACAATCGATAAATCTGTCTGGAAAGAAATACAGGAAGCTTTGCGTTATACAGTTACTGACGGTACTCCGCAGTATCCAATGCATAATAAAATTGTAAAAATAGCCTGTAAAACTGGTACTGCCGAAGTTGAACCTTACAGTAATCCAAATAGGAAGGATAAGCAGAGCTGGCACTCGTGGCTTGTTGCCTATGCGCCATATGATGCGCCTCCGGAAGAGCGAATTTGTGTTGCAACTATTGTAGAAGCCTGCAATAAATGGGAATGGTGGGCACCATATGCAACGAATATCATAATTCAGGGAATATTTGCAAATCAGACTTACGAGCAGGCAATAAAAGATTTGGGATTCGAACGAATGGCGGCAAACCGCGGAAGACGGGAGTAGGGGAAATGAAAAATAAATTTCTTTCAAAGTTTGACTATGTTCTTATTTTGTGCGTAACAATTTTGGTTTCTGTTGGTATTTTGTTTATATATTCTTCCAGCGTAAATTCCGACGGTTTTTCTGTAACAAATGAATATATAAAGCAAATTGTTTGGGCTGTTATAGGCTTTGTTATTATGATTGCCCTTACACTTTATGATTACCGCAGACTTTCTTCGCTTTCGTTTTACTTTTTCGCTGCCTTAATTTTACTTTTAATTTATACGCGAATTTTTGGACGTTACGTAAATGGTGCAAAAAGCTGGATTGGAATTGGTGAATTTGGAATTCAGCCATCTGAATTTGGTAAAGTTTTTTATATTCTATTTCTGGCAAGATATCTTGATGAATCAAAAAATGAACAACCGCTAAAACGTTTTATTTATGCTGCAGGAATTTTGTTTATTCCTATGGGACTTATTTTGATTCAGCCAGACTTAGGAACAGCAAGCGTTTATCTTCCTGTTTTTATTATTATGTGTTTTATTGCAGGAATTCCGGTTGTTTATATTTTGTATGCATTGCTTTTGATGTGTTTTACAATCATGTTTGCAGTTCTTCCTGTATGGAATGCTGAAATTGCACAGACGCCTGTTGCTTTAATTTCGGTTCTTACAAATTTTAAGCTTCGTGCAATTCTTACAGTTGCCGTACTTGTAATTATGTTTGGTGGTGTCGTTATCAGACGTTATCTTCATGGACCAAAGTACATAAAATGGATTACGTTTTTTTCTTCGATAATTTCTGCATCACTGATTTTTTCTGTAATTCTTGGAAAAGTTCTTAAGGATTATCAGATTAAACGTCTTATTATTTTTATGAATCCTGAAAAAGACCGTCTTGGAGCCGGCTGGAATATTATTCAGTCTATGACAGCAATTGGTTCTGGAGGACTCTATGGTCAGGGATACCTTAATGGAACTCAAAGTCATTTCCGTTTTCTTCCACAGCAGAGTACTGACTTTATTTTTAGTATTCTTTCAGAAGAAACAGGATTTACCGGCGGTCTTTTGGTATTTTTGATTTATATTATAATTCTTATAAAAATTTTGCGGCTTGTTCGTGTTTGTCCTAATGATTTTGGTTCATATATCTGTTCAGGCATTTTTGGAATGTTTGTATTCCATTTCTTTATTAATGTTGGAATGGTAATGGGAATGATGCCTATTACAGGAATTCCTCTGATTTTTCTATCTTACGGTGGTTCGTCGCTACTTACAGCTATGACTTGCTGCGGCTTGATTATGAGCATAAATTGTCGTAAGAATGATTTGAAGTAGTTAGCTCTTCTTTTATTAATGAATTTTTCCTTTATATTAACTTATTATAATGTATATTCTGTCTACCTAAGAACATCTATTTTAG
>DEEV01000091.1:0-5527 GCA_002350445.1 Treponema sp. UBA2869
AAGAAGAGCCAGATCTTCTCTACAGCTGCTGATGGACAGACTGCTGTATCAATTCACGTACTTCAGGGTGAACGTGAAATGGCTGACCAGAACCGCACACTCGGTCGCTTCGACCTCGTAGGTATTCCAGCCGCTCCTCGTGGTGTTCCACAGATTGAAGTTACATTCGATATCGATGCTAACGGTATTGTACACGTATCAGCTAAGGATCTAGGAACTGGTAAAGAGCAGCATATTCAGATTACTTCTTCTTCTGGACTTTCTGATGAAGAAATTGAGAAGATGGTTAAGGATGCTGAAGCAAATGCCGCTGCTGATAAGGCAAAACGCGAAGGCGTTGATGCACGTAACGAAGCAGACAGCTTGATTTATGCTACTGAAAAATCTGTAAAAGATCTTGGAGACAAGATTGACGGTGCAGAAAAGCAGAAAGTTGAAGATGCAATTGCTGCATTGAAGCAGGCTATGCAGGGCGACAATGTTGAAGAAATTAAGTCTAAGACAGAGGCTTTGAAGCAGGCTTCTTACAAGATTGCAGAAGAGCTTTATAAACAACAGGGTGCCGCTGGTGCTCAGCCGGGAGCTGATGGTGCTGCTGGTGCTGATGCTGGCGCTACCGGAGCAGATGCAGGTGCTGAAAAAAAATCAGGTTTTGATAAAGGCACTGCAGACGATGTTGATTACGAAGTAAAAGACGAGTAAGCCGGAAAGATTCAGGCGGTAAGTTTATTCGAGCTGCCTGAAATATAGAATCTGCCCGCTTGCGGGTTTATAAATGTCCTGTTCTTGTAGGCAGGACATTTTTTTGATATATTAATCAATATTTATTTTTTACGGACATAAAAGATGGCAAAACGTGATTATTACGAAGTATTAGGTGTTGAAAAAACAGCAGACCAGGATGCAATTAAAAAAGCTTATCGAAAACTTGCTGTAAAATATCATCCTGACAGAAATCCGGGAGATAAGGCTGCTGAGGAAAAATTCAAGGAAGCAACAGAAGCTTACGAAGTTCTTTCTGATGAAAAGAAACGCCCTCTTTATGATCAGTACGGTTTTGCCGGTCTGGATGGCATGGGTGGACCTGGTGCCGGTGGTGCACAGTATTCTCATGCATTCCACGATTTTAGTGATTTGTTCGGTGGTGCAGGCGGTGGCTTCTCTGATATTTTTGACAGCATTTTTGGCGGCGGGTTTGGAGGCGGTTCTTCGCGTTCAGCTCGTGGCGGTGCTACGGCAGGTTCAAGTCTTCGTTACGACCTTCATATTCAGTTTAAAGATGCTGTTTACGGAACTTCTGCAGATATTCATTTTAAACATAACGAGCAGTGTTCAGAATGTAAGGGAACGGGCGGTGCTCCTGGTTCTTCTAAAAAAACTTGTCCTACCTGCGGAGGTGTTGGACAGATTCGTCAGGGATCCGGCTTCTTTACTATTCAGCAGACATGTCCAACTTGCCGCGGAAAAGGTACTATTATAGATAAGCCTTGTTCGGCTTGTCGTGGAACTGGAATTCAGGAAAAATCAAAGCAGATGTCTTTGAAAATTCCGGCAGGTGTTGACAATGGAAAACGTATTGTAATACGTGGTCAGGGTGATGCCGGCGAAAACGGAGGTCCTGCAGGGGATCTTATTGTTGTTCTTCATGTAGAGGATCATCCATATTTTGAACGTGATGGACAGGATTTGTATTGTGCAGTACCGGTTTCTCTTGCACAGGCTGCACTTGGCTGCGATATTACAATCAAATCTCTTGATGATAAAAAGCTTACAATAAAAGTTCCTGAGGGAACTGCAAACGGAAAACTTCTTCGCATAAAAGGCGAGGGTGTTCCTGTTTCTGGTTCTTCCCGCAAAGGTGATTTGTATGTAAAGATTATAGTTCAGGTACCTTCAAAACTTTCTTCTAAGCAGAAAGAAATTTTAAAGCAGTATCTTGAACTTGAAAATCCTCCTAAAGAACCTCAACTTATCAATCTTTCAAAGCTTGGCGAATAACATTTCTGTGTAATGTATTTTCTCTGTGTATAAAATTCTATTTTTTTTTCGCAGGGAAAATGCCTTTACACTGCGTTCAAAACTTTCTTTGTTTTTAAACTTTTTCCGCAAAAATGCCGATTATGTGATAGAATAGTACTAACAGGGGTTCTTATGTATAAGACACGGAAATCAATAGTATCGGTAACACTTTATATTCTGGCAATAGTGCTTTATGTTTTTATTCTTTTAAACTTGTTGCCCGAAAAGAACGGTTCGGAAAAAGCCTATATTCTTTTTATTATTCCGGCCCTTATTTTTACAGTTGTTACAATCTGGCTTCAAAGAATAAAACACTTCTGCATAAAAAGAGTTCGTAAGGATACTATTGAATCCGGTGAAACAATGATTCTTAATGACTTTATCGAAAAGTTAAGATCCTGCTATTCTCTAGAAGACTTTTATGGTGTAATAGGTGAAAATCTTGAAAAAAAAGGTGACTGTGCCTGTATTCTGGTAGACAGAAATAAGAATTACATTTTGTATAACAGTCCGAACAGAATTTCTTCATCAGAAGCAACAAAAAATAAAATCGACTTGAACTTTAACTCCAGCTGGAAAGATGGTCATTTCTTTTTTGACCGTCATATTGGGCTTACAAATTATAAAAAATCGCGAGGATTCTTCCTCTGTTACAAAAATCAGCATTTCTTTGTTTTCTGCCGCTATACACGACTTTTTGACTTGTCTGTTTATGACAGACTTTACGAGGAATATAAGCGTTTTATTTCGCGAATGTATACAATTTCAACCTTGTCTGAAATTTCTGCAACTACAAAAGAGTGGGAACAGCTTGCAGAAACCCAGCAGTCATTTTTGCCGCAGAAAATTCCTGCTATTCCTAAACTAAAGATTGCAACATACTACAGACCGCTTGTAAACGTTTCCGGCGACTATTATTCAATTCTTCCTATTGATCAGAATAAAACACTTTTAATGCTGGGCGACGTTTCTGGTAAAGGACTTCCGGCCGCCCTTATTATGGGTCTCGTTATGAACACTGTAAAAATCCTTGAAAATAAAGAGGATTTGATTGGTGTAATAAATGCGGTTGATCATGCAATTAAAGGTATGCACCTTCAGGATAAATATACGGTTCTTTTTCTGGGGATTGTTGATACTGAAAAAATGCGAATTAAATATATAAACGCTTCCATGTCAGATCCTATTATTCTTTCTCCTTCTCCGGACGGGTATCGCCTTAAGCCACTCACTTCAAATGCAAGTATTGTTGGTATTCTTGATATGGGAAAAATTACCGTACAGGAAAAACGCCTTTTCCGCGGAGATACAATTCTTATTGCAACCGACGGTGTTTCTGAGGTTATGGATGAAAGTGGAGTTGAACTTGGCGATACTGATATTTTCAAGAAAACTCTTATTGCGGGTGCAGCAAAAACTCCAAGTCAGTTTGTAAGTGATATTGTTGACCTTATTATGAAATATAACGGCGGGGGCAAACTGCATGATGATGTTACAATGATGGTTGCTAAAATTGTGGAGTAGGCTATGGTTTTTCTAGTTTTAAATGTCATTATAAGTATTTCTCTCATNNGTAGGTTACTGATATGATTTATATTCTTTTAAATATTGCACTTGTTGCATTTTTTCTTTATTTTACACACCTTTTTGACAGTCGCTCTGTATCAGAGAATATAGCTAACAGCGATTTTTCAATTTCGATTCTTCTTGCAAGTATTGAAGGTATTATCTTTACTCTTGCTTTAGTATTCAATAATGTCTGGAACCCTGCTTTTATCGTGCTTGCTATGCGTGTTGCGTATATGCTTGATATTTTCTTTATGATAAAGCTTAGCTTTGCTCTTATTGATATGGGTACAAATAAAAAGAGCAAGGGAAGAATGATTATTCAGATTTTCCTTGGTATTCTTGGTACCTATATTGTATGGGCAAAAATCAAGAACATAAACCTTTCTCTTGAAGGTGGTTTTTCTCCTGTTGCAGAATTTATTTTTAAAAGACCAGCCGAAGATTATTTTCCATGGACTTGGGTACATCTTTATCAGGCTTTGTATAAAGTTATTATTCCTGTATTCTGTTTTCTTAGTCTTGTTACAATTCAGGAAAAAAAGGCTACTCAGCTTGAAAAATATCAGACTGTAATTATTGCAGAATCATTTGTTTTGATGTGGGCAGTTTCGCTTGTTGTAAATTATCTTTCTACTGCAAATCCGGGTTTCCATCGTCTTGATATGCTTCCGTATCTGTTCATGTTCCTTATGATTTATTCTGCAATTACTACAACTTCGGTTCCGTCCGGACGTGGTTTTGTAGTTACAATCATAAAATCTTTGCTTACATATTTTATTCCGGCCTTTGTAGTTGGAACTGTTTGCTCAACATTTCAGCCAGTTGGAAACTATATGATTCCATCTTATCTTGTTGTTGTTGGCATTGTTTCAATTGCTGGTATAATTTTCTCTTTCCGTATTAACGAGTGGCTTACAAATTCTGCAAAATTTTATACTTCTGACTATGAAGGTCAGCTTGAAAAAGATCTTGGTACACTTGACTATTCAGATGCCGAAATGGATCAGATAACAGCAAGAATGTACGAAATAATTAAAAAGAACGTTGAATCTTCTTCCATGAATGTTTTTATTTCTGATAAGCAGGGGTTTGAAATTGCATATTCGTCTAACAATCTTAATGTAAAACTTGATTCTGAAGGTGCTGTTTTTGATTCGCTTTTGAATCTTGGAAAAAATATAGTTGTAAGAAGTTCTCTGGAAACAAATCATGAACTTTCTGATGTTGCAGCTGCCCTTAATGAATTTTTTGATAAGACAAAATCTGATGCGTTGTTCCTTTTGAATGAAGGTCATAATCTTTTTGGACTTATAACTCTTGGAATTAAAGTTTCCGGCGACCAGTATAAAGAATATGATTTTAATGCATTCTCAAAGCTTTATTCATACTTCTTTGTATTTGGTTACTTTATGCGTAACATTGCAAATAAAGATATTATGGGTATTGTAAACCGCGAAATTAAGATGTCTTCGCAGATTATTACTTCCATCCAGGAAAATATTGACCTTCTTGATAATCCTAAAATGGATGTAGGTTACAAGATGGTTCCGTCTCATAATATTGGTGGTGAATTTATTGATTTAATTCGCCTTACAGATACGCGCCATCTTTTTGTAGTAGGTGACCTTTCTGGAAAGGGTATTGCCGCTTCTATGAACATGGTCATCTTAAAGTCCATTATCAGAACATTCCTTGCAGAAACTCATGATTTTAAGGAACTTATTGTAAAAATAAACACCTTTATTCGAAATTCTTTGCCAAAAGGAACTATTTTTGCAGGTCTTTTTGCTCTTGTTGATTTTGAAAAAGATACAATGTATTACATCAACTGCGGAATTCCTGCCCTTATGATGTACACACGTGTTTATAATAACGTAATTGAAATTCAAGGTAGCGGTCATATTTTAGGATTTGTAAAAGATATTTCGCCGTATATTTC
>DEEV01000091.1:5730-6601 GCA_002350445.1 Treponema sp. UBA2869
ATGGAAGACGACGTTTCTATTCTTGTAATAAAATACGAAAGCGATAACACTTCTGGTTCAGAAGCTGGAAATGTTCCGTCTGAAGAAAAGATTGAATCAAATATTGAAATTTCTGAAGAAACTGCTCCGATAGAAGCTTTTGATGATTCTGCAGCTTTGGAAGAGGGTAGTGTAAAAAAAACAGAAGAAATAGAGTCTGAATCTGAAGATACAGTTTCTGAAAAATCAGAAAATACAGAAGAAAAACCTGTAGAAGAGAAAACACTTGAAGAAAAACCTGAGAAATCAAAGCCTGCTGAACCTCCAAAACTTGTTCACGATGCTCCTCCGGAAGGTTTTGATATGTCGGAACTTAGTGATTTGGATGCCCTTATGGCAGAAGCCGGGCTTTAACTCTGATTTTTAACTGGAGATATTATGGAACAGTTGGTTATAACGGAAAAAGACGGTGCAAACTATCATTTATATGAGCTTGAAGGTGCATTAAATGCTTATACTCTTGGCGAGTTTCAAAAGAACCTTTATGCAATGGTAATTGAAACAAATGTTGTAGTTGATATGTCAAAGCTGATTGAACTTGATCCAGCAGGAATTGGAGTTCTTATGGCTGCTTTTAACGATGCTCAGGATGTTGGAAATAAACTTTATTTTATGGCAATGTCAAATGAATCTGAAAAAGCTATTGCTTCTACCGGTTTTAAAAACGAATTTCATCTTATAAATTCAGTTACCGAGGTTGCTTAAAAATAATTTTCTTTTCATAAATGCGATAATTTACTATAATGTCGTAAACATTACAAAGGAGGCGCTTATACGTCCACGTCAAGGCACGCTTCGCTTAAAGCCTTGACATGTCCGTTTACACGCCTCC
>DEEV01000091.1:6771-7108 GCA_002350445.1 Treponema sp. UBA2869
CCTAAATGGCAGAAGTATTGGGACGAACACAAAACTTTTAAGGCAACTGAGGATGAAAAATTTCCACCAGAGAAGCGCATGTATGTACTGGACATGTTCCCGTATCCAAGTGCAGCCGGCCTGCATGTTGGACATCCGGAAGGTTATACCGCAACNNGCTTTCGGTCTTCCTGCAGAAAACTATGCAATCAAAACCGGAACACATCCAAAGACAACAACTAACGCAAATATCGAACACTTTACACAGCAGATTAAGTCGCTTGGCTTCTCTTACGACTGGGACCGCTGCGTATCGACTTGTGAGCCAGACTATTACAAATGGACACAGTGGATTTTC
>DEEV01000107.1:0-168 GCA_002350445.1 Treponema sp. UBA2869
GGCTTTATAGTTGTTGCAAATTCCCTTGTAATTAAAGTTTTAGACCGCACAAAAGAAATTGGAACAATGCGCGCAATCGGAGCAAGAAAGCGTTTTATTTCAAAACAGGTTTTAGCCGAAACATTTATGATGACAATTACAAGCGGAATTCTTGGAATTCTTCTTGGC
>DEEV01000107.1:312-7127 GCA_002350445.1 Treponema sp. UBA2869
AAAATAATGAAAGACGCATTTAAAATGGGACTTCGTTCCCTTCTTTATAGAAAAAAGCAATATCGTTCCCTTTTTATTGTCTGCATTTTTGGAGTTGGAATTTCGCTTTTTGCATCATTTCTTGTAAAAGGAATGATTAATTCTTTGGAATACAAGGCAAAAATTTATTACGGCGGCGACTTTCAATTTTTTGGTGAAAACCCTGATGATAATCAGAAAATGAGCGAACGGACAATCGCAAAGCTCAAAACTGTTTTCCCCAAAGATACAATAATTACTCCGCGCTACGACTTAAATCCCGAATACGCTTCTTTATATTTTGAAGGAATGGAAGTTCAGCTGCGTATGATTAAGGGAATTAATTTTGACGCAGAAACAGAACATTTTAAGAAATTAAACTACAAGGAAGGCGATGCTTCTGATATTAAAGGCACAAACGGCATTTTAATTTCAGAAAAAATTGCAAACACACTTTCCGTTCACGCCGGCGATTCCGTTACGTTCCTTATAGAAAACAGCGAACACGAAACAGACACAATGGACGTAATTGTAAAAGGAATTTTTATAGATTCAAGCTTCTTTGGCATTTACACTACTTATATGGATATAGATTTCCTTAAAAAAGCAAATAAATATCCAATAACATGGTGCAACAGAATTGCCATTTCTCTAAAAAACGGCGCACCAACAGAACATCAGGTAAAGCATTATCAGGCTGCACTCGAAAAGCTTTTTACAATGCATCCTCAGGTTTCAGACAAAAAACAGTTCTATAGAGCCGAAGAAGAATGGGAATATTACGACGTAGACGGAAACTTTAAGCCGCTTTATGCACTTATCCGTCTTAACGCAAACCTCGATTCACTTCAGGTTCTTATAGATGCAATGAACATTGTTACTTTCTTTGTAATCATTATGCTTGTAATAATTATTGTAGTTGGAATTGCAAGCACCTTCCGCGTAATCATAATGAAGAGAATAAACGAAATAGGCATTTACAAGGCAATAGGAATGCAGCGTTCAAAAATTTATATGATGATTCTTGTAGAAACACTTATTCTGGTTGCATTCGGCTGTGTTGGCGGATTCATTTTTTCTGGAATTCTAGTTTTAATTGCCAACCATATCAACCTTTCTTTTATTCCGGCCTTTGACTTATTCCTTACAAACGGAGTTTTGGCTCCGGTAATTAGTCCAAAGCTGTTTCTGGTAATTTCTGTTTCAATTTGTGTAACTACTTTGCTTGCAGTTTTGTTTGCAATTAAGAAGTCAGTTCAGATAACGCCTTGCGAAGCACTGGCCGCAACTGAATAGTAAATTCGAAAATCAAACAGATTATGAGGTACAAAATGAAAATTAAACATCTTTTTATGGCATTTACAGCGTTTATGGCAGCAGGCTTGTGTTTTGCCGCAACAGATTATGACGCACTCTTAAAAAAAGCAGAAGACAATACAGCCTTCTATGACACAGACTTTAAAGGAAATTATACAATTGTTCAGGAAACTCCGGGCGAAGGCAAAACCGTTACAGAAGCAATTCTTTACCGCCGCGATAAAAATGCAAAATGGACTATTCTTGTAACAGGTCCTGCAAAAGAAAAAGGCAAAGGCTATCTTCAGTTTGATAACAACATCTGGTTTTACGACCCTGCCGACAACCGCTTTACATTTACATGCGCAAGAGACAAATTCCAGAACACAAATGCAAATACATCAGATTTTACACCACAGCACTACTATCGAGACTACAAAATTGATTCAACAGAAGAAGTAAATTTAGGAAAACTCTCTTGCGTTTTATTCACTTTAAGTGCTAAAGTGCAAGATGCAGATTATGCAATGTTAAAGCTTTGGGTAACAAAGGATGACGGTCTTGTCCGCAAAAAGGAAGACTACAGCTTGAGCGGTCAGAAGCTCCGCACAACGGCAATTCCTTCTTACCAGACAATTACATCGCACGGAAAAAAATATTCAATTCCGGTTTCAATGCTTATTCAGGATAATCTGCGTGGCAAAAAAATAGGAGATAAGCTTCAGTATGAACGAACTCAGGTAACAATTACAAATGCCGAGTTTGAAAAAGTAAAAGACACAGTTTATACAAAGCCTTATCTTGAAATGATGAGTGTTAAATGAAAAAAACAAGGATTTTACCATTAATGTGCGCCGCATTTTTGTGCGGTGCATTTGTATTTGCACAGAACGCAGACAACTCCAGCACAAACGAAGATGCATCCATTGATGACATGTTCACAGAATCAGAAGACGTTCACGAAGCGGTAAAATCCGAAGTAAAAGAAGAAAAATTTTCAGATTCCATGCTTTTTAAAACGTTTTCGCTTACCGGAAACTTTAAGGCAGAATTTGGCGGTTTTTACAATTATTCATATTCAGACAATTCAGATGCGGGCGGAGTTTTTTCGCTGGAAAACACACTGTTTCTTTCTGCCCGCGCCAGCAAAGATTTAAGCATTAACGGAAGCGTTTTTACTTCCCTTAAAGACAAGTTTACAATCAGCTTAAAAACCCTTTATTTTGACTATTTGATTTTTGACACAATTTTTGTTACTGCCGGAAAACGCAGCTTTACCTGGGGTTATCCTATTCTTTTTGGAAACAGCGATTTGTACGGCGGCGGAAAAGATTCTACAAACGAATACGGACTTCCTTACGCAGGTCCGCTTTATACAAATATTCTTGAAATTTCAGACAACCATGCGGTTTTCCAGGTAAAAGTTCCATGGACAAGCGGAACCTTTACTGCAATGGCTCTTTATGATTTTGATAAGCTTACCGGAAACGCTTCGTGGAAAAACCTTGCGTATGCAGGTTCTCTGGAATTTACAATATGGAATCAGATTATAAATATTTTTGGCCGAACCTATGCACCACACGATATTGAAAAAGAAATTAAAGCCGATGGAACAAAAGTTATAGAGCATGATGAAAAAATGCACCCTATTTTAGGTTTAGAAACAAAACGTTCTATTCTTGGCACAGATTTTTATGCTCAGTCACAAATACGAATGCAGGATTTTGAAGAATTTAATGAAGCAAATCTTGATTATATAATTGCAACTGGAGGATTTTACAAATTATTTGATCAGTTTGACCCGAACATTGGCTTTGTTATTGAATATCAGTATGTTTACGATCCAAACCTAACAAAAGAAATGAATCATCATAACCATAAAATTGCAATCGAAGCAGGTTTACGCCGTTTGGGAAAACGCAAAAATCTTCAGGCCGGAATAGACTGGGGGCACAACTTTTCAAGCAACAGCGGTACACTGGCAGGCGCATTCTACATTACAGATATTTTCAGACATGGAAAATGGAAGAACTTAGTTGGTTTTTCTTACGGTGGAGTAAACGAAACACCTAAAGTAATGGTTGGTTCGGTAATTTCAATTTCAATGAGTTACTAAAAGGCTGCGACTGGTAGCTTTACGCGTTGTCTATGCAGCCATCATGAATTTTTATAACGTGGTTTGCCATAGAAACAATTTTTGCATCGTGAGTAGAAAAAATAAACGTTGTCTTTAATTCTTTGTTCAGCTTCTGCATAAGTTCCAGAATCTGGTCACCATTTTTTGAATCAAGATTTGCAGTTGGTTCATCAGCAAGAATAATCGGACATTTTGTAACAAGTGCGCGGGCAATAGCAACACGCTGACGCTGTCCGCCGCTCAATTCGCTTGGCTTGTGATGCTTCCAGCCAGAAAGACCGACAGTTTCAATCAAAAAATCAATCCATTCAGAACGCTCTTTTGGTGACATTTTAGACATTGCCGGAGAGTCACCCAAATGCAAAGGAATTTCAACATTTTCGTAAACGTTCAAAACCGGAATAAGGTTAAAAGTCTGGAAAATAAAACCTAAAAGCGAACGTCGCAAATCTGTAAGCTTTGAATCTATAGAAAGCGGAATTGTCTTTGTCTTAGTTAAATCAATATCTTTATAAACGTCAATTCCATTAAGTACAACAGAACCGCCCGACGGCATATCAATAAGTCCAATAATATTAAGCAAGGTAGACTTACCGGAACCCGAAGGACCCGAAATAGCACAAAAATCACCTTCGTTAATCTCAAAGGACGCAGAGTTAACAGCCTTAACCTGTATTTTGTCCATCTGGTAAATTTTTGAAACGTCTTTTAACTCAACTAATGCCATAGATTTAGTATATAGTAAATTTTCGACATTCTCAACTGCATTTTTATTTGACATAATGTTAAAGCATAGATTATGCATTAACGTACATAGAATATCAAACATCAAAAAAAATGCACTGACTCCTCTGAGCATTTTAACATACTCAGAGGGGGATACAGTTATTTTACTTCAATAGGTTCAGATATTGTTTTAATGAATTCCTTACGCTCTTGCTTAAGAGAGATTGGACATTTCGTTTTTAAAACAATACGATATGTACCTTTTGTAAGATTTTTTGGTAATGGAAACAGAAGTTTTCCAGATGTATTTTCTGTTAGATTTGTTGTAACACCATACCAATCAGTTTCATCTTCGTTTATCGAGTAGTCAGGACCAGTAGCTTCTGCAAACCAAATTCCACTTCCTATACCGCCAATCTTAAGTTTACTTCCTAAGATTTCAACAGAACCATTTAAGGATAAAAAACCATCAGATAAACCTGTATCAATATCAATAATTTTATTAATAGTTGCAACAGGTTCAGTATAATCTTCCTTGCTGATACTAATTTTTGAAATTGCTGATTTAGTCACTTCTGAAGGACTAAATTTTACAGTAATTTCTGGAAATCCTGATTGTCCATCTGTTGCACCTTTACAGGAAATGTAAAAAACTCCAAGATTAAGACAATTGGTAGTGCCTTACAGGTTTGCAAAAATCGAGGATTTAGTCCTACAATTGCATAAAATCAAAACAAAGCATGACATTACCTCATGCAAAAAGGAGACACTACATGAATAGTATAATTTACATTGGAATTGATGTCCACAAGAGTTCTTACTCTTACTGCGCTTATTCAAAAGAAAAAGACAGTTTCTTTGCAGAACACAAAAGTGAAGCTGATTCAAAAAATGCAATCAGTTACATAAAATCCGTTATTGCGAAGGTGAATATAGGGAGCGACGGCTGAAAGCCGNNCTCCGGTGGAGCATTTTGAGCGAATCTCCGAGCAGCTGTGCCGAAGCGACATTTTGGAAGATGAAGTAATATTTTTGCACCATGCCCTGCGGAAGCGATTATTTATTTTTGCTTTGCAAAAATAAATGTTTAAGAAAATACTTGACGATAAAACATGTACAGAATATTATGTACATAGGAATTAAAAATGACATTTGAATGGGATGAAAAGAAGAATGCCATAAACAAGAAGAAACATGGTATTTCATTTGAAATGGCAGTCCGTGTTTTTCTTGATGAGAAGCGTGTTGAAAAACTTGATCTTGAGCATTCAACGCTTGAAGAAGAGCGGATTAATATAATCGGACGGGTTTCTGATATGCTGGTTCTTTTCGTTGTCGCAACAGACAGAAACGGAAATACAAGAATCATATCAGCACGAAAAGCTGAAAAAGACGAGGAGGAAGAGTACTATGAAAACTATGACGCTCGATGAAGTAAAGAAATTGCCGCCTTTGACAGAAGCAGAAATAAATGCCGCAATGAGTTTTAAGAATACAGACTTTTCTGACTGTCCAAAGATGACAAAAGAAGAGTTGAAAGAATTCAGACCCTGGTATGAAGTCCATCCTGAATGGGTAAAGATGAAGAAAGGTGATGTTCATACAAAGATAGATTTGGATCTTCTTGATGCCCTAAAAAAAGGCGGAAAAGGATATCAGCAGCGGTTGAATCAGGCTTTAAGATGGGCATACGAAAATCACTGCCCTTATATGACGGTCTGAAATTAGACTAGGTTATTTGTTCTTTGAAAAAATAAAGCGGGTGGCACAAACCAAGTCTGCCCCGCCGTGAAGCGCCTTTAGTTGCGACCGAAGGGCACAATGAGCGTTAGCGAAGCGCGCAAGGGCGGTAAAACAGCCATTTAAACTGCGCTGTTTTGTCAACACAAAATTGACTCTGTGAAAGTCTTTCTGTAAATTCCTAAAAAGTAGGCACTGTGGTAAAATAAACACAGGAGCCTTACTTATGGCAAAAGAAAAAAAGCAACCACACAAAGTCGTAATGACCGAAGGCAAAAGAGAAATTGTCAGAAGCCTGTTGGCAGAATACGACATCAAAGATGCACATGACATTCAGGAAGCTCTGAAAGACCTTCTTGGAAGCACCATCAAAGAAATGATGGAAGCCGAGATGGAAGATCATCTGGGCTATGAAAAATCAAGGCGCTCTGACAACGATGATTACCGGAACGGTTACAAATCAAAGACAGTAAAATCAAGTATCGGTGAAGTTGAGCTGGAAGTTCCTCAAGACAGAAAATCAACTTTCGAACCGCAGGTCGTGAAGAAAGGCCAGAAAGATATTTCTGACATCGACCATAAAATCATATCAATGTATGCCAAGGGGATGACAACCCGACAGATTTCTGACACCATCGAAGACATTTACGGCTTTGATGTCTCAGAAGGCTTCATTTCCGATGTCACAGACAAGATACTTCCTCAGATTGAAGAATGGCAGAACCGGCCGCTAGATGATGTTTATCCGGTCATTTACATCGATGCCATTCACTATTCAGTCAGAGACAACGGCGTGATTGTCAAAAAAGCCGCTTATGTAATTCTTGGACTTACCATGGACGGTCGCAAGGAAGTGCTGTCGCTTGCCATAGGCGAAAATGAGAGCGCTAAGTTCTGG
>DEEV01000107.1:7206-7440 GCA_002350445.1 Treponema sp. UBA2869
GCAGCTTTCCCGAAAACTGATTACCAGCGCTGCATGGTTCACATGGTTCGTAACACCCTGAAATATGTTGCGTCAAAAGACATGAAATCTTTCGCCGCCGATCTGAGGACTATTTACAATGCTGTGTCCGAAGAAGAGGGACAGAAAGCCCGTGACAAAGTTGTCGAGAAATGGGCTGCTAAATATCCGAACTCCATGAAACGCTGGATTGAAAACTGGGATGTTGTTGTGCCG
>DEEV01000107.1:7553-7851 GCA_002350445.1 Treponema sp. UBA2869
CAGCGCAGTGTGTTCCCAAGCGATCAGGCTCTGCTCAAGGCATTGTACCTTGCTACTTTTGAAGCAACAAAAAAATGGACTCAGCCGATTCACAACTGGGGCCAGGCCTACGGTGAGATGTGCATAATGTACGAAGGCCGTCTGCCTGACTAATCTATAAAAAAAGACAACTTCCCGGCAGGGAAGCTGTCTTTAGCATTTAACTCTTGATAAAAAATCAGCGATATTTTATATTCAAACAAGTAACAGTGGCTGTCAGCTGCTTGCGGGATATGCCCGCATTAAAACTTTTTACCAC
>DEEV01000023.1:0-6949 GCA_002350445.1 Treponema sp. UBA2869
CTTTCTTTCTATTTGTGTAATTCAAATCACAAAATACAATCAACTTCCGGCTTCTAACAAGCGTTAAAGACGAGGACTGTAAGGACTGTGACTGAATTTCTAATAATCATTAGCTGCATAATGCCAATAAAATAAAATTATGTCAACAGTTATAAAAAAATAATATAGACATAAAAACAATAATTGTTATATAATAAATAGTATATATATAGAAAAATAATCGAAAAAAGTTTCTGCTTTTTTTATCGGTTCAGAAGAGAGTTCCGTATGGAAGAGTCAAAAAAAGAAAAAAAACAGAGGCAGTTTCCTCTTGGGGTTAAACTTGCCCTCATCATTGGTACAATAGTTGTTGTTTCGCTTGGAACAGTAACAATTCTTAACAGCTATTTCGTTTCACAGGATGTTCGGGTAACAGCCGAAGAAAACAACCTTACAATCAACACACGTTCAGCAACCACAGTACAAAACGAAATTACATCTGTACGTGCAAACGTACTTCAGATTCTTGACCTGATGAACGCCGCAAGCGGAGGAAAAACTTCGGCACTTGCACGTCAGGCAGAAGCTTTCTTTTTTGAACGAAATCAGAACATTGCAGAAGTTTACGTACTTACAAAACAGAGTTCCGGAAACCTTATTCCACACACACATTTGCGCAATTCACGCTTTTTTGCTTCTAACGAAGTAGATACAAACTCAAGCGATATTTTTATCAATCAGGCTAAAAAACAGCTGGACAGAGCATGCTTTGGAGAAACAATTGCAATGAACATTTCTCCATATTTCAAAATAGGGATGCTTGCCCTTCTTATGCCTTACAGAGAAAACGGACTTGATGAATGCTGTGTTATTATGTTCAGCCTTGAAAAGATTTCTGACATTCTTGGAACAGGCTCTACAAACCAGACATTTATGATAAATGATACCGATGATCTTCTTTGCCATTCAGAAAACGAAAAGGTTTTGAGCGGTCAGAGTATGAAAAATCACCCGCTTGTAGCACAGATGCGTCAGAAAAACCAGAACAACGAAGAAAGCCGTCAGGTCCCATTTGATATGGAAGACGAAAACGGCAAGAAATCAAAATACATTGGTGCTTATCAGAAGATTGGGCTTGCAGATATCTGCGTTCTTACAACTGTTCCACTTGATACTGTACTTGAAGGTGTTCGCACAACACGTAAAAACAACCTTTACCTTACAGGTATTGTACTTTGTATTTCAATCATCTTTATTTTGAGCTTTTCACGCTTTGCAATTTCAAGACATTTGCGCAAACTTACAGCAGCCGCAAAAGAAATTCAAAACGGTAACTTTAATACAGATATTATTGCAACTTTAAATACAAAACGCCGCGACGAAATTGGTGTTCTTAACAGATCTACTCAGGATGAGCAGGAATTCCTGAACACATTCGCACGCTTTACAAACCGTGGTGTTGCAAAAGCTATTGCCCGAAAGGAAATTGACTTTGAGCCACACCTTAAGGACGTAAGTATCTTCTTTAGCGATATCCGCGGCTTTACAGCAATTTCGGACGGATTTAAAAACCGTTTTGGCGAAGAAAGCCCTCGCGAAATCATCGGCTTCTTGAACGACTACATGAGCCGCATGGTAAACTGCGTTACAATCTCCGGCGGAACAATTGATAAGTTCGAAGGTGACGCTATTATGGCTGTATGGGGCATTTTGCGCGACGACAGCCTTGAATTTGAGCTTATGCCTGATTCAAATCCAAAGAAGAAAGAACTTGCAGATAAACACGCACAGCACGTAATGTCAGACGCAATTAGCGCTATCCGCGGTACAATTGCAATGCGTTACGCTCTTATGCAGTACAATAAAGACGCAGAAGCCTTTACAAAAGCACACGAACACGAAGCAAAGGCAAAATACAAGCCACACATTAGAATTGGATGCGGTATTAACACAGGACGTGCAACCTGCGGTATTATGGGTAGCGAAGACAAAATGGAATATACGGCTATTGGTGATAGCGTAAACTTTGCAAGCCGTACCGAAAGTTCTAACAAACCCTGCGGAACAGATATTCTTATTACACAGGACACATACAACCTTCTTAAAAAAGATTATATAAAATGCGAAGAAAATCACTTCACAATTACAAAGGAACACGAAGCTGACGAAATTGTCGTAGAAATGATTCCTGTTGAATTTGAAGTAAAGGGAAAGGGCGCACAGCATTTTTACGGTGTAGTAAATATGCCGCACTTTGATATAGAAGCATTTTTCAAAACTTCGGATGCAGAGTTTAAGCTTGATAAGGATTGCGCACGCTGCGTAGGTCCAACAGGTCCAAAGACACTGAACGAAGTTCGTAATTTGCTCGGAATTCCAATTCCAGAATTTGAATCGGTGAACTTGAATGAAGAAGAAAACAAGATCCAAGTTAAGAAATGATTTAGCCATTCCATTCTGGATTGCAATTACATTTTGCCTTTTGGGAGCGGCGGCAAACTCTATTCTCTTTCATAACAGCTTTTTTAGAGCACTTTCCAAGCTTAACGAAGAGCCTATAGCTACAATTACATTCAAATATAAAACTGCACAGCGAAAATTTCTGGACAGAGTTGTGTGGGACCGTTTGCGTCAGAATTCACCGGTTTATAACGGAGATACAATTCATACAGCCGATTTGTCAGAAGCTACAGTATGGTTTGATGACGGAACAACTCTTGACCTTGCCGAAAACACAATGGCTCAGGTTTTTAAGCACGGCGATGGAAGTCTTGGAACAGACCTTTCTCAGGGTAGCGCAACAGTTGATTCATCAGATGACAGCTATGGCATGACCCTTACAACGGCAAACGTACGCGTAGATGTAAAGAAAGGAACTAAGCTTTCTGCACAAAAAGATGCACAGGGTAACGATGTAAACCTTTCTGTAGAAAAAGGACGTGCTTCGCTTTCTGACGGAACAATAATTAATTCCGGCGATTCTGCAATGCTCGGCGAAGACGAAAAAATTCGTGCAAGACTTTTTGTAACAAAGCCGCTTGTAAACGAAAAAATCCTTAATTATACAGAAGACGAAACTGAAGTACGCTTTTCGTGGTCAACAAGCATTAATATAGAAAATCTTTCGCTTAAAATTGCCACTGACAAAGAATTTAGAAACGTACTTCAGTCAATTAATACAAAAAGTTTAAGAGAAGTTGCTGTAAAACTTCCAAAAGGAACTTACCATTGGAAACTTGAAACAACCGACGAAAGTATAAACAACGACGGTGAAACTTACGTATGTAAAGGAAAGTTCCAGATTATTCAGGCACTTGCACCTCAGCTTATGACTCCGGCACAGGGCTATTCTTACCAGTACAGAAAGAAGAACCCTTCCCTGCGCTTTATCTGGACAGAATCAGAAAGTGCAACAGCCTATAACTTTGCAATTTCTAAAAGTCCTGACATGAGCAACCCTGTTCTTGAACAGCGCTCATCAAGTACTTCCATCATTATTTCGACACTTAAGGAAGGAACCTACTACTGGCAGGTAACACCATTCTACATTGTAAACCGCGTAGGACTTGCAAATCCTTCTAAAATTGGAACCTTTAATATAGAACAAAAAGGCGAACTTACAGCGCCAATTCAGTTTACACCGACAAACGGCGAATTTGTAAACAAAGCTAAAAAAATGATGACTCTTTCATGGCAGATGGAAGACGAAGCAAGTTTTTATAAAGTATTGGTTTCTTCCCGCGAAACTCTTTCTTCGCCGGTTATTTCAAAAGAAACAACAGAAAACTACCTTACTTTAACAGGTTCAGAAATGAACAACCTTAAAGACGGTGAATATTACTGGGCTGTAACCCAGGTAGACTCTGAAGGAAACTCTTCTCCTCGCTCAGAAACTCGTTCTTTCTACGTTTTGAACGGAAATATTGAACAGAGAACAGTATTCCCGCCAGAAAACTACAACCTTTGGAAACCACTTTCCGGCGATACCCGCTTTACATGGAAAACTAACCTTACATTTGCACAGCGTATTCAGATTGCGACAGACAGCAACTTTAGAAACCTTGTCGTAGATACAGAAACAAATAACAATGCTTATTCAGGAGTTTCTCTTGACGAAGGTGATTACTGGTGGCGAATTACAGTTAATCAGGGAACCTTTACAAGCAGCACACCTGGCAAGCACTTTACAGTTGTACCAGAAATTGACTCTGCAAGACTTATTCAGCCTACAATTGAAAACAAAGCTGTTGTACGTCCTAACGAAAAATATACTTTCAAATGGAAAGAACCGGAAGGCGCAGATTATTACCGAATTAAAATCTACAAAATTGGAAAAGAAGATCCTGTTTATGATGAAAACTTTATTACAGGCGATTCAACCGATGTAGATATGGAAGACTTTACAGAAGGTTCTTACAAGTGGGAAATTCAGGCATACTCATATGAATCTGACACAGCTTCGCGCCGAAGCAGTAAACTTACAGAATCTGGCTTTTATTTAAGAAAAATCAGGCCGGTTGTACTTAAAGAGCCTGCGAACGGTATAAAAATTAAAGGACGCGATGCAATTTACAAACCAGGCTTTGCAAGATGGACTTCTCCAGAAACCTTTAGCAAAGCAACCTTTATAATTGAAAAGACTTCTGGCGAAATTGAAATGGAAACAAAGTATATTTCGCTTGATAATAACGCACGTTCTGCAAAGTTCCCACCACTCTCTGCAGGAACTTATGAATGGAGAATTGAAGCAATGACTCATGATGATTTCGATGTTTCTGCAGACAAGCCTAATACATTTGAAGTATTGCCAATGACTCCATTTGATGCTTTGCAGAACGCAAAAACAGAAGGCGGAACAATATTTGACTCTAAATACTTTGCCGCAAGACGTAAAGCAGGACTTCCACTGGCAATTGATTTTAGCTGGAATCCTTCTACACAGTTAAAAGAAGATGTAAACGCTTACATTCTTGAGATTTTTGACAAACAGAACAAAAGAATTGTAAAAGAAATCATCAGAAAAGATGCAGAAGGAAAGATTCCAACAACCTACAGCTTCGAGAACACTGCAAAACTTGGCGAAAAAGGAACATTCAGCTGGATGATTAAAGCCGTACAGCTTGATGAAGATTCAGACACAATTCTTGTAGACGGTCATCCTGCAAAAGCAAAGTTCTCTATAAACTTTGTAATAAAGAAAACTAACCGTAAGCAGAAAGATAAGAAAATCTATGCTCAGGAAAAGGAGACACGCTAGAATGGCTTGCATAACAAAAAGTAATGCATTACCAAAAACTCTGCTTTCTCTCCTTTTTATGACACTTACCGCAGTTACGGTGTTTGCAGAAAAGAAACCTTCCCAGACAGAAGATGATTCTAAAACAGCTTCTGAAGAAGTTGCCGAAGAACAGCTGATTGATGCAAAGACACTTACAATTGAGCAAAACAAGATTGTTCAGCCTTTTGCATGGGAAAATGCCGGAGATGTTTCTAAATACGAAATTGTAATTCAAAAAAAGAATGAAAAAAACGGCAAATACGAAGATTATTATTATCATGAAACAAACGACGAAGAAACTGAAAGTTGTATAATTTACATTGATCCGCCGCTGGAACCTGGTTATTACAAATCAATAATCAAAGTTTATAACATTCTCGATATTCTGGAAGAAGATCTTACCGACATAGATGAGTTTATAGTTTACATGGCGTTTAAGCCGGAAATTAAAAACGCAACCTACCCTCTTTACATGCGTTCTACAATTTATCTTGATGACCTTGATAACGACGGAATTATCGAAATTGNNTCCTTCCAGATCCAACCGGACAGGAATTAAAATCAACTTTTTACGGACTTAAAAACGAAAAACGTACAATTGAGCCGGATGAACTTCTTGAATTTGATGATCATAAAAATGAAAAAGTTAAATTCCGCTTTGATATGAAAAAACTTGAAGTTGGAAAATATCATTTTTATGCACAGGATGCTTCTGGTTTGCATTCGGAAGCAAATGCCGGAAGTGAATTCAACATTAAGTTTAAGAAATGGCTGGACTTTGATATTGAAGCCGGATACACCTGTCCTCTTATTTTGCACGATGATACATTCCCGACATATTTTGGCACAATGGCTTACCCGCTTAGTGCGCAGTTCAGACTTTCGCTTATGCCGTTTAAGCAGCGCTGGGGCTATCTTGGTCTTGGAACACGAGTAAGTTTCTCTCGTCTTGATTACGAAGCAGACAGATACAGGCTTGACGGAAACCTCTTAAACCTTCATGCATTGTTTATTTATCAGCTTCCGCTTTTTAGAAGACGCGCAATCTTTGAACTTCACGGCGGAGCCGGAATTACATATTTTAATGACATAAAGTACCACTTCCCGCACGGCATTGAATCAAAACCACTTAACACAACAAGCCTTTCATTTGATGCAGGTCTTGCAGTTCAGATTTACATAAACAAACGTCTTTATGTTGAAGTTGGCGGAGACTATATTCTTGCATTGAACAGCGATATGGTTTTAGGAAGCATTCAGCCGTCTGCAGGAGTAGGCTGGCAGTTCTAAAAATATATAAAAATGGTAAAAACTATAGCAAGAGAGATGTTTAAAAAAAATAACTACAAAAATAAGTTAATTTCTCGAATTTCGGTATTATTGTGTTTTTCTGTTTTATTAACCGGCTGTGAAAATCTATTTTCGCCAAGCTGGGACGAACCGGTAAACGCTTATTTTAAGAGATATACAGAAACAGCCGCAATTGAACAACATGATTTTCCGTCTTCGGCAGTTGTAAATCCTTCTGGGGTAACTTGTATTCCTTCTGGCGATGACCAGGAAATTAAACTTTTACTGCGAAACCCACAGGCTTACGAGCTGCAGATGCACTACGTTTACAACAACACAAACTTTGACCAGGATGAAGGCGTTACTTTTGCGCCCGATTCTTCTGTAAACGACTTTTCTTCT
>DEEV01000023.1:7072-8916 GCA_002350445.1 Treponema sp. UBA2869
TTTGAGTCTTACCCCATTGCAGTTAACGTAAACAGTGCTCCGCTTGCAGTTAAAAACGCAATGCTCCAGCTGGAAAACGATGGAAGCGGAAACTACATTTTGTGTTTTCATGCACCTAAAACAGATGGAACAATTCATTCGGATATTAATGAAATTATAATTAACAGTGAATCTTACCCGTATAGTAACGGATCTGTCAGTAACACAAGCTTCGCGTCAAGCAAGACGGTTTACCCGCTTCACGACGGCGGTTTTAGTTTTACAAGTCCAGCGGCAGACTCAGATTATGTACCGCTTTATTATGATACCGGAATTGACATGGCAACCAATGGTGCAGAAGAAGTCCGCTTTTCAATCACTTTGCGCGACGAAGGCGGTTTGAGTACCACTTCTTACATTTCTACAACAGCAGAAAAACTTAATATACCAACCATTAATATAGAAAATACAAACGCAACAGACGAAGATACCGGATATTTTACATTTACAATTACTCATGATGGAAAATCTTTTACGCAGCAGTCTGGTACAGATGATTCAGGAAACCCGATAACCGTTACAGAAGAACACGACTGCGGTGTTGTAACAATCAATTATTCAATCACAAAATCTGGCGTTACAGGCATTTATAAAACAGGAAGCACAAACGGAACAGCAACGATCAAACTGCCAAAAGGCGTTTACGATATAACTGCCTGGGCAACAAAGGCATATTTCGTTGCCAGCGATGAAACAACAGCAAACGATAAAAAAGTTACTCAGCGTGCAAGGTTCTACGTTTCAGAAACAGGTTCCGACGATGAAGGTACAGGTGCAAAAGCATATCCTTACAGAACAATTCAAAAAGCTCTTGATGTTTTCAATGCAGGAATTCCAAATGACTACAATGCAAACGACACTTGCGAAGTACGCGTTGTAAGCAACCTTACAGCACCGTCAAACTTTAACTGGACAACAAAGGATGCATTTATATCAATACCACAAAGCTCTTTGGCAACAGTAAAGATTACCGGCTACAATGGAACTTACATAGTAAATGCGGGAACGCCAGGCGCATCTTCAAAGAGAATCTTTACGACAGGTACAAACCCGGCTACAGTCGAAATTGAAAATCTTAAATTTACCGGCGATTCAACACTTATGGCCGGTCTAATTCAAACTTCGAACCCATTCACAATGACAAACTGTGAAATTTACGGCTTGCAGACTGGTCTAAAAATTCAGTTAGGTTCGCCAACACTTACAAATGTAAAGATTCATAACAACAAAGTTCGCGGTTTAGACGTAAGCGGCGGAACTCCTGAATGTACTGGCTGTAGTATTTATGAAAATGGACTTAACTGCGAAAGCTCTGAAAATGATGTAGCAGGTGCCGGAATCAGAATTTCTAACACTTCAGGAACTCAGTTGATTTTTAAGGGTGGTTCAGTAACCGGAAACATTGTAAATAATCCAGCTAAAAACGGTGGCGGTATAGATAACCAAGGAACTCTCATCCTTGACGGAAGTACAGCAGCAGGGGCTGTAACAATTACAGAAAACAAAGCCGGAGCAAACGGCGGCGGAATTTATTCAAGCGGAGCATTAAAGCTTAAAGGCGTAGTCAAAGTTACAGGAAATACAAAACCGGATGAAACAGCCGCAAGCGGAACTGCAAACTCTAACATTTACCTGCCGGCCGGAAAGAAAATCACTGTTGAAGGGGCAATTACAGGAAGTGAAATTGGTGTAGGACTTGCCTTTGCAAGCGATTCAACAAAACCAAAGATTGGAACTCCTGTAGACTTTACAACAGGCTACAAATACGGCATAGACAATGAAGTAAAACCGGGCGTAATCTTTAA
>DEEV01000023.1:8998-12172 GCA_002350445.1 Treponema sp. UBA2869
CTTAAAGATGCAACTGGCAATGTAGCATACGGATTTATGCCTGAAAAAGGCGCTGTATACACAATTGTACCAACGGTAAAACGAACAGAAGCTGAAGGTTCAACTCCAGCAACAACTACAATTCATTATAACCCGGCAGACAAAAAACTTTACGAATACTATGATTCAACATCAGACACTTATGATATTTTAGTCGCAGACGGAAAGACTGTTACATGGACTGCAAGCCTTTGGAACGGAACTGTACAAGTTGGAGACGCTCTTACAGTAACTTCAACCGCAGCGGGCGTAAAAGTAACAGTTCCGGATACAATATCTTACCAGGATACATACACAATAAAAGTACGTGCATCATATCTTGGTCTTAATCACGATAATGAATTTAGCCTTATCTGTGATAACAGTGCAGAAAACGCCGCCGCATATATAGCAGGTCTTACAACAGCAGGAACATACGAAGTAAAAGTTGAAGGTGCAGTTGGTCCAAAAATCAATAACAGCACAGGAAAAGAAACAACAATTACAGATACAGATGACGGACTTGCAAAAGTTGCAAAAACAATCAGAGCTAAGAACGGAACCGGCGTAAAAATAAAGCTTAACGCAAGCGAAACAGAAACAACCGATGACGGCACTGCTAACTACATAGCAAAATACAACTCCGGCGAATACTTTAAGAACTGCCAGAATCTTGCAGAAATTGTTTTGCCGGAATGGCTGGAATATGTAATTCCAAACCTGTTTAAAGGCTGTACAGGACTTACAAACATAACGCTAACCGAAAACACAAAGAAGATTTGTGAAAGCGCATTTGAAAACTGTACAAATCTTACAACAATCACTTTGCCAGATGGTGTAACAGAAATAGAAGAGAGCGCATTTAAAGGCTGTACAAAACTTGCAACAGTTAATATGCCTGCAACCGTTAAAAAAATAGGCAGCGATGCATTTAACAGCTGTTCATCGCTTAATAAAGTAAACTTTACAGGTGAAAAACGCAGCTGGGGCAAAATTAAACGCCCTTCTACAGCATGGCATTATGGAGCGGCTCAAACAAGCGACACAACAGGAAGCGTTTATTGTACAGACGGACGCTGCGGCTTAGATTATGTATATCCTTTTGGACTTACTTTTGAAGCAACAGAAGACGGAACAACAATTACCTTTATAAATAAAGCAAGCGGTCCTGTAACCTACAAAGTAAATGACGGAGACTCTGAAGTAACAATTGCAAAAGGCTCAACAGCAAATATACTGGTTACCAATGCCGGTGACTATATAACCTTCTACGGAAACAACAGTAAATATTATAATTCAGACACAGATAAGAGCAGCATTTCATGCGACAAAGACTGCTACATTTACGGAAACGTAATGAGTCTTGTTGATGCAG
Organism: Treponema sp. UBA2869; assembly: GCA_002350445.1. GTDB lineage: Bacteria > Spirochaetota > Spirochaetia > Treponematales > Treponemataceae > Treponema_D. The sequence continues at coordinate 10,392 of DEEV01000023.1, forward strand.
AAAACTATGATAAAGCAACAACACTTACAGCAGAAAATACATTCAGAGAACTGTTTAAAGAGAACACAAAGATAAAAAATAAAGCTTCTGAACCTCTTAAGCTGGGTGCAACAACATTAACGGCAAACTGCTACAAAGCTATGTTTGACGGCTGTACAGGACTTACTTCAACACCGGCTCTTCCTGCAGCAACACTAAAAGACAGTTGTTATCAGGGTATGTTCAAAGGATGTACAGGACTTACAACATTACAAAAACTTTCTGCCACAACGCTCGCAAATAACTGCTACGATTCAATGTTCAGCGGCTGTACAAGTCTTGCAACTGTTCCTTCGAATATGCTTCCGGCAACAACACTAACGGACAATTGTTATCAGAACATGTTCTCGGACTGTACATCTCTTACAGCAACTCCTTCCCTTCCAGCAACAACACTTAAAAAAGAATGTTATAAAGAAATGTTTAAGGGATGTACTTCACTTACATCATCTCCAGTTCTTCCTGCAACAACACTTGCAGAAAGCTGCTATGAGTATATGTTTAACGTTTGTACAAGTCTTGCTGCAGCTTCAGAAATAAAGGCTACGACACTTGCAAAAAGATCTTGCTTCAGCATGTTTGACGGCTGTTCTGCACTTACAACAGTTCCAGAATTAAAAGCAACAACATTGACTGATACATGTTATTTCGAGATGTTCAAAGACTGTACAAGTCTTGTAAATCCACCTGTAATAAAGGCAACAACAACCGCATTCCAGTCTTGTTATGGAATGTTCTGGGGATGTACAAGTCTTACAGCAGCTCCAGAATTAAAAGCAACAACACTTGCTGAACAGTGTTACAGTCATATGTTCAAGGGATGTACAAGCCTTACGACTGTTCCAGATTTAAATGCAACTACACTTGCAGAAGATTGTTACAGCAACATGTTCAGAGGATGTACAAGTCTTGAAACAGCTCCAGAAATAAAAGCAACAACACTCGCTAGAAATTCTTGTGATGGAATGTTCACGGAATGTTCAGCGCTTACTGCGGCTCCTGAATTAAAGGCAACAATACTTGCAGAAGATTGCTACCGTGCAATGTTCTATGAATGCACAAGTCTTACAGAAGCACCGGAACTAAAAGCAGAAACACTTGTAAAAGAATGCTATGAATATATGTTCTATGGCTGTACAAAACTGGAAAGCATTACCTGCCGGGCAAAAAATATAAGCGCAGAAGACTGTCTTAAAGGATGGGTTATAAATGTAAGGCCTAGCGGTGTATTTACACAGGCTTCGGGCGTTACATACGAAACAGGTGAAAACGGCATACCGGAAGGCTGGCTTGTTCTGGGTGGCACTGTAAGCGGAACACCATTGACTCTGGAAGCCGTAAGCTCTGCGGCTACGATTACATTCAAAAATAAGGCAAGCGGCGTTGTAGCATACATTATTAAGAAAGCAGGCTCTGATGAAGAAGAGGAAGCTAAAGTTGTTCCTTCCGGCGAGATAAAAGAAATTGTACTTGAAGGTGCAGGAGATAAGGTAACATTATTTGGTACAAACAGCGCTTACGGAGTTTCAAATAGTAGTAATTGTAGTAAAATAAACTGTTCTGCTCCATGTTATATATACGGAAACATAATGAGCCTTACAAACGGCACAAATTTTGCTTCTGCAACAGCGCTTACAGCTGATTATACATTCGCTTATTTATTTGAAAAAAATGCTAACATTCAAAAGCATCCAAGTGAATATCTTGTTTTGCCGGCAACAACATTAAAAGAAAATTGTTAT
>DEEV01000023.1:12375-13342 GCA_002350445.1 Treponema sp. UBA2869
CTTGCCAGCAGAACTTCTTCCTGCAACAACTCTCACAAAACAGTGCTATGGATATATGTTCTCAGGATGTACAAATATTGCAGAAATACCGTTAAATATAATGAAAGCAACAACTTTAGAAGAAGGCAGTTGCTATTATATGTTTAATAAAACTGGAATTACTACAATACCTCCGGGATTCCTTAATGCAACAGCACTAGCTAAAGAGTGTTATAGTAACATGTTCTCTGCGTGTAAACAACTTGAAACGGTACCTTCAAATCTGTTGCCGGCAACAACACTAGCAGAATCCTGTTACAATTATATGTTCTACAATTGTTCAAAACTTACAAATGTTCCGGTTCTTAATGCAACAAACCTTGAATATAACTGTTATGCAAATATGTTCGAGAATTGTAAAGGTCTTACAAGTGTTAACGAAAATCTACTTAAAGCTACAACTGTAACCTATTCATGTTATGCTTATATGTTTAGAGGATGTGAAAATCTTGAAAATGCGCCAAACTTACCTGCAACTAGCCTTCAAGATAGTTGTTATGCTTATATGTTCGAAGGCTGTAAAAAACTAAAAGAAATGCCTGACTTAAAAGCATCAAAGGTTGTTTATAGATGTTATCAAGGTATGTTTAAGGATGGTACATCACTTACAGAAATGAAACCTTTAGATGCAACCTTAGATATTGCTTTTGTAACACATAATGGAGATTCATATGGTGCAAATCAATGTTACGAAGAAATGTTCTATGGTTGTACAGGTCTTACATCAGCAGTAAGATTGCCTTCAGATAAACTGGATGAAGAATGTTATAGAAAGATGTTCTATAACTGTACATCACTTAAAACAGTTCCATCAGACATGCTTCCTGCAAAATTATTAATAAGCTGGGCTGATGATCCCGATAGAAATGGTGTGTATGCAATTGGAGCTTACCAATCTATGTTTGCATACTGTACAAATCTTGAAAAT
>DEEV01000088.1:0-151 GCA_002350445.1 Treponema sp. UBA2869
TTTATTTTAATTTTATAATATTTGGTAACAAAAATATAGTATATTTTTAAGATTTTAGGGAAATTTCAGTTAATTTTTAATGCTCTGATAAACCGAACGACCTTTTATAAAGACAACTTTATCTTCAAGGCTAATTTTTCCAAGAATCTTT
>DEEV01000088.1:261-1961 GCA_002350445.1 Treponema sp. UBA2869
TTAGAAACTCGTCCACCCCAGTTTACCCAGCAATCCATATAAATTACATTATTTTCCTGCACCTGAGAATAGGAAGGAACATCGGCAATTGTATCAAAATCAGGAATTTCAAGAAGCCCCATAAGAATCTGAGCTTTCTTTTTAATTGAAAGACTTGCGTCCGAATTTAATAATGTGTTGATTTCTACCTGAGCCGCATTATCTCTGCCTGCCTGAAAGTACATAAGAGCAGATTCATAACGTTTTGAAATTTCCTTACTGGAAAGAATATATTTGTAAGACTGAGTTGAAAGGTCTTTTTCCTTTGCAGAAGATTTCTCGTCGTCTGTAAGTTCAAGGCGGGTTAAATCTCCGCGCGGTCCGACATAATAATGATTGTGCGGAACAAACTTAAATGCAAATACGCAGCCCAGAATACAGGCAATAAAAGGAAGTGCAACTGCAAAAACTTTGTCCGGATTTATTCCTAGCGGCGGATAAAAGCGTTCAATTTTTCCGGTATCTACCCAGCGGCAGATTGTGTCATAATCACCGTGAACACGAATAAATTCCATTGCTTCATCTGCAGTTTTATTTAAAGGATCGTTTTCTTTTATTTCAAGATAATACTGAATAGCACGAGCTGTATCGCCTCTGCGTAAAAAAATTGCAGCCTGCCCTATCAAAAGTCTTGTATCTGTAAGCTTTATCTTTCTTGCAAGCTGAAAGTATGACGAAGCAGCTCCGACATCACCTACATAAAGGCACGCAATGCCAAGAGTAAGGTAAAATTCAAAATTATCCTCGTAAATATCGGCACGTGCTTCCAGACGTTTAATTGCCGTCGCAAATTTTCTGCGGCGCATATCTGCCCATGCAAGTGTCAAAACATCTTTTGCCATAAAATTCTATTGCCTCAATACAGAAAGTATAGCATCCAGCNNCCAGCTCGGCGTTCAACTGAAGAATTTCATCCTGATTATGTCCAGTTCCATCTTCTTCCAATGCAATAATGCGGTCTAGAAGAGTCTGAACATATCCCGGCGTAAGCTGCTCGCGAGAAAGACTGTTTACATCATAACGCAATTTTGAATTATTTTTAACTGCCGCAGAAGGATAAATTTTTGAATTTCCGTCTTTTGAAACACTCGGCTCCGGCAGAATTTTGTTACTGTCATAAAGTGAATCAGAGTTTTCTGATTTTTGATTCTGTACAGGCTTTTGACTATGTGCAGAATTTTCAGGCTGCAAAACAGGTTCCGCATAAGATTCCGGAACAAAATCAGAATTTTCATCCGGGACAGCCTCATTTGTACCTTCCGCTGTATTATCAGAAAGTTTTTCCGCATCCATAAAAGCCGGAACTACAGGTTCAGAATTCCGGTCTACAGTCTTAGGAGAAATAAACGCCTCTCCCTGAGGTGCTGCACCGTCAGCTCCAAAAGCAAGGTAAAAAATAACTGAAAAAGACTGTCCTGCTTCAAGCTTTACAGAAGCCCAGTTTATTCCAACGGCAGAGTTGTTATAAGAAAGAACATTGTCAAAAGATTTATTCGAATTTACAGAAGGTTCCCAGATTCTGGAATTAAGTGTATTAAAGGCAGAAAGCATCACACATTCCGGCACTGTTATATCAGCTCCATCAAGCAGAATCTGTATTGCGTAATTTTTGTTTTTAGAAATAACCCACTTCTGTTTTTTCATTGTACGGTAAACAACTT
>DEEV01000088.1:1974-7685 GCA_002350445.1 Treponema sp. UBA2869
AGAATTAACAGGAGTGTTCCCGTATGTATAAAAGTGATTTCTTTCAGATTCGCCAAGAACCGTATCGAGAATTGCCTTTAAGCTGTATTCGGCGAGCTTTCCGTATGTATTTTCAACCTTTACACAAACCTTAAGCATATCGGTTTCGCGTTCAGTCACAGAAGAAAGTCCTTCGAATGTAAGAGTTACGTCCGCAGTTTTTGGAATCTTGTAAGCAATTTCAAGCCGGTTTTCTTTTCTAAGGGCTTCAGAAGATATATTTCCGTCGCCCTGAAGCTTTATAATTTTATTATTAAATTTTAAATAAAATGAGGAAGAAGTTGATTCATTAACAGTAGAAAGAACAGGAACTTTTTTGCCGGATTCACCGCGTACATTTATTAAAAATGTGCCTTTTTTGCTTTTTGACTGAACGCCAACAATTCCAGAATCATATGAAACAACTTTGGAAGGTCCACTTCCCCAGCCGGTATAATCATTTTCAACAAGAAGACCTTCATCCGAGTTTTCTTTTTCTACTTTTGACGATTTACAGGCCAAAAAAAGAGTTAAAAATGCGGAAATTAAAATTAAAAATCCAATAAACCTGATTTTCATAAAGCCCCCGCCTACTTTTTATTTGAATCAAGAATTCTCTGAGCCTCAAGAGCCTTCTGCTTAAGAACTTTTATCATATCCTGAGTTTCGTCATAAGGTGTTGTATTTGGGATATCAACATCAGAATTTGTGTAATCTGCATTAGAATTCGGTTCATCAGAATACACATTGTCATCTTCGTACGGTTTGTTTACATAAGCATGACGCACATTATTTTTATCCTGCCTGCTGTTCTGATAGCCAGAAAGCTGTGCCTGAAGATCTTTTACCTGTTTTTCAAGTTCGGCATTTTTATTCTGAGTTTCTGCCAGTTTACGTTTTGTAGAATCAAGACTTTCTGAATTAAACACGCGGAGCTGTTTTTCGTACTCTTCCTTTGTAGAAAGGTATTCTTCGCCGGTTTGTTTTAAAAGATACAGAAGCTTTTCTTCGCGGCCACGCTGATTTATCGTTTCAAGCCGGTACTGACTTGCCGGCGCTTTAGGAGACTCCGGATATTCAGTAACTATTCTTGAATAAATATTTGCCGCGTCCTCGTATTTGTAGCCTGAAAAAAGAGATTCCCCAATGTAAAAAAGCGCAAAAGAATACAAATCATCATTTTCATACTGATGGCAGAAATCACTTAAAGCAATAATGGCTTTTTCATACTCGCCAAGAGAATATAAAAGTCTGCCCTTCTGGTACATTACACGAGGGTAATAAATTGTATCAGGAAAACTTTCAAGATAGATTTCGCAATCGTCAAGTGCAGCCTTATTATCGTTTGCATTAACTTCTGCTGTAATAAGCATAAAATAAGTATCCGGATTAAAATTTTCCGTATAGCCGGCAGCTTTTTTCAGAGAAAATTCTGCGCTCTTCCAGTCTCCTGCAGAATAAGAAACAAGTCCCTGAACAAAAGCAGTTTCAGCCGATTCCGATGCAGATACAAAATTTATGGCAAGGCATGCAAAAACAGCAGACAAAAAAATCTTTTTACAATTCAGTTTTACCATAGCTCCATCCAAGAGTGCCGTTAAAGAAAGCAGAACCTGAAACAACAATATCAACGCCGGCATCAATTACAGCAGACAAAGTTTCGCTGTTTACACCGCCGTCAACAGAAATCAAATAATTATAGCCCTTTTCTTCCCTGATTTTCTTTAGTCCGGCAATTTTGTTTAAACATGATGAAATAAGTTTCTGTCCTCCCCAGCCGGGATTCACAGTCATCACTAATATAATATCGGCACATTCCAGTATTTCCGACAGTAAAGAAACAGGAGTTGCGGGACAAATTGCTACACCGGCTTTTTTCCCCTTTTCATGAATCATTTGAATAAGTCTGTGTGCATGAGGTGTAGCTTCCAGATGGAAAGTTACCCAGTCGGCGCCGGCAGCAATAAACGAATCAATCTGATTTTCGGGATTTTCGACCATAAGGTGAACATCAAAAGGAAGCTTTGAATATTTTCTGATTGAACGGATTACAGGATGCCCGTATGTGATTTCTGGAACAAACTGACCGTCCATTACGTCTATGTGAACAGCAGATGCTCCGCCGTCTTCAATTTTTGCAAGTGATGATTTTAAGTCTGCAAAATCGGCAGACAAAAGCGATGGTGATAAAACAGGATTTTTCATTTGCCTGCAATTTTAACAAAAAAAGCGATTATTTACAATAATATATGGAATTTTTGAAAACGCCGCAAAAAGAATCATAATGTGCAAAAAAAACAATTAAATAAAAAAATTATAAATTTATAAAAAAATGCTTGACAGATACTTTCTTTGGCTTTATAAATATTGTCCTAAAATTCATAAAATCTCATAATCTATTGACTAATCCACCAAACATTCTGTAGAATAATAATCAGGCATTATGGAAATTCAGACCGAAAACCGCATGAAGGACGTTATTTCCTTTTTAAGAAAGGGAGATCCTTTAAGCGCCCAGAATATAATAAGTTCTCTGTTTGAAAATGACTTGGAATCAGAAGAGCTTATTTATACTAACAAGTGCTGCGTTTTCTGGATGGATTCTATAAAAAGACTGAACAGCATTGAAGATGCTTTTGAACGTTGCGAAAAGGCACTTTTGGAATGGAAATCTTTTCAGGCTTTTATTTCAAAAGAAAAGCAGGAATATTCTCCGGCTCTTTTTGCAGTACAGGAAGGCTTTTTTTCATCTGTTCTGGCAAACTGCGAAAAGCTTCTGAACGAAAAAGACCCTTTACAGCGCGCGGAAATTCATAGAAAAGCAGGCATCTGCTATAAAAAGCTTGGCAACTTTGTAAAGGCAAGGGATTTTCTTACGGAAGCAAACAATATCAGTCCGAACCTTTCTTCTGTTCTTGCAGAACTGGCAGACTGTTATTCGCTTTGCGGAGAAGACCGGATTGGCAAGGTTTTGTTCAGGGAAGCCTTTTTTATAGACCCCGAAAGCATTGACCTTGATTTTCTTGATTCGGAGCTTATAAAGTGCCTTATTTCGAAAACCCGCGAACACGGATTTTCAGGAAAAGAACTGCAATTCTGGATTCCAGTATACGGAACGCTTACCGGCATCCTGAATATAAAAAGAGAGCTTTCTTCTACGGAAGTAGGAAGGCTAAAAACCAGCATCTACGCAATGGAAAATGAATACAAGGATCCGGGATGTAATTCCAAAATCCTTACTCCGCGTATGCTGAACGGCTACTTCTGGCTTATCGACCACTATGTGTCTACAAACCAGAATTCAGCGGTTATAAACGAGGTTTTACTTAAGATAAAAATTCTGGATTCTTCGGTGTACGAAGCTTACATCAAATAGAATTCCCGAAGATAATAAAAGCCCGCAGATGAGCACAGATGCGGAAATTTTACAGGAGATTAAAATGGCAGATTTGATTCAATCAATTCAGGACATGCTGAAAGAGGAAACATGGACAAGAGCAACTATCAGTAATTACACGCAGAACAACCTTAAGGACCTTGCAAACCTTATGGAACAAGCTCGCAATGAAAACTGCATAGATGATGTTTATAAAGTTTGCGAAGACCATTTATCTCATTCAAAGGACAGCATTATTGCCCTTTACTTCTGTGGAATCATCGATTTACAGAGAGGCTCAATCTCCACTACTCCGCTCGAAACTCTTGTAGATATTTTCAAGAACAATCACAAAGAAAACATCGTAACTTATCTTTGCGAAAGCATTCTTGCAGATGATGAAAACAACAAATTTGCACTTAGAACACTTGCTGCCGGATTTGCCGCAGAAAACAGCGAAAAAGTTTGGGAAATTTACGAAAAGCTTGTACGCATCGACTTTGAAGACGCTGACGATGCAAAAGCCCTTGCTGAACACTATGAATCAGAAGGCAACGAAGCAAAGGCTGTTGAATACTACAAAAAAGCAATTCTCCGCTATATAAATCTTAATAATTACAATGCATGTAAAGAAGTTTGGGCAAAACTTGTGCAGTTTATTCCAGACCAGTTTGATTTCTTCCAGTCTATCAGACGCAAAATTTCAAAAACAATGGACGAAATCAAAACAACAACTTTGATGCAGGATTTGTACAACAAAATCATTTCTATGGATGATGACAAGATTTCTTCTAAATGGGACACTGCAATTATCATCTTAAAGCAGAATCTCGAAGTTGACCCGAAAGACACATGGGCAAGAGGAAAACTTGTAGACTGCTACCGCCAGAAATATGCAAATCATACACATCTTGAAGATTACATTAGAACATCTAACCTTACAGCAAGCTACAGAAACGTATTTGAAGCTATAAATGACTTTGAAAAGCACATCGCTTTTGATAAGGGCTGCTACGTATTCCACAGAAACTGGGGCGTTGGTAAAATCAAGAATCTTGAAAAAGACACACTTACAATAAACTTTGCAAAACCAGTCGGCATACGCGAAATTAAACTTTCAATGGCTGTTACTGCCCTTAAACCTCTTAAAAAAGATCATATCTGGGTTATAAAGGCAACAACAAAAGATCCAAAAGCACTTATTAAAGACGTTACAGACAACGTAGAAAAATATCTTGAAATTATTATCCGCAGCTACGACAACAGCTGTGACTTTAAGAAAATCAAGGCAGAACTTGTTCCATCAATTCTTACTCCAGGTCAGTGGACATCTTGGAATACAAAAGCAAAGAAAATTCTTGAAACAAATTCAAAATTTGGTGTAAATCCTAACGACATTAACCTTTACACTGTACGCGAAAACGAAATTACACTCGAAGAAAAACTTTCTACAGAGTTTAAGGCTCAGAAACAGTTCTATTCTCGCGTAGAAATTCTTGTAAAATTCTTTGAAAGTGACGAAACAGACAAAACAAGCGAACTTTTCGCAGAAATGTATTCTTACTTTACAGGATTCTTAAAGAACATTACACGTGTTACAGACCAGGTTCTTGCAGCATACCTTATCGTAGGAAAAATCAGTGCAATTGAAAAGCAGTTTGCATTCCCAATTAAAGAAACATTTGCAGACCTTTACTCTATGATTGAAGATCCACGCGAAATTTACAACGAGCTTAAGGATTCTAAATCAACACACCTTAGAGATGACTTCCTTAACAAAATCAAAATGCTTCCTAACTGGAACAAAGAATACATCAAGCTCTTCCCTATTGTACTTAAAGAAAAACTTATTTCTGAACTTATTGAAAAGGGCTTTACAGACGACGTTCAGAAGCTCGTAAGAACAAGTTTTGAAATGTACAAAGATTACCGCGAAACAGTACTATTCTTCTTTGAAAAATGCCAGAAAGAAGCATGGTTCAAGGATGCAGGCATTTCTTACGAAAAGCAGTTGATTACTCTTATTAACATAATTGAGCTTACATTCCGCGAAATCAACAACCACGTACATTCAACAGAAAATAAAAAGATTAACAAAACTGCAACAGACCTCTTGTTTGCAAATGATGCAATCTTTAAATATATGTTTGATAACGACGAAGCAACAGTTAAGAAAATGTACACACTTCTTGACGATATTGCTGATCTCGATTCTTCTTACAAATCACTTGCACGTTCTAAGATTTTCGAAAAATATCCGGACTTCAAGTTCCGTGTATCAGAAGAAAAGACTTCTCAGCCAAAGGGCATGATTGTA